>JAOUFG010000061.1 GCA_029858345.1 Phycisphaerae bacterium | reverse complement strand
CATAACGGCAGTCTCCTGTGTAAAAGAGCGTGTTCCAACCCTTTTATCGAAGAGAGTGCCGTTTTTTATTGAAAAAATCATCATGATTGTTCAAAATCCCATTCTAAAAGTCAGTCAACTTGAGTATATAGGTATGTAAGTATACAGGTATACAGCTTGCGCTGAATTAAGAATTTAGAATGAAGAATGGAGAAAAGAGGGAAAGGCCTGCGCCCTTCGCAGAATCTTTATTACGGAGCGTGCAAGAAACTTACAACGTCCGTGGCGTAGACCGTACGGCCGTTGATGAGGGGGGCGGTGACGGAGAGGGTGATCTGGCCGTCCTCCTTCGCTCTTTGAGCTACGGAGGACCGGTCGATGGGAAACTCCAGCATCAAACGGCCCTTTTTGCTGGAATAATGTGGATTTCCGACCGAAAACGCAAACCCCTCGCCCATCACCATCACCGGTTTGGACATGTCGATATCCTTTAATCCCATTCCGGCGGGGAAAACGAGCTGGGCGGATGGGTCCTTGCCGCGGCTTTTGAGGTTGATCGCGGGGGGGGTGACCTTGAGGGCGGCCGGAACCGCTGCGAACTCAAAGGCACCCCGGTCGAAGCCGGAACCGGCGTTGGCTGACCAGGGACAGTCCCAGGGACGCGGATCGCCGGCGAGATCCACGGCCAACGAGACATCCTGGCCGGAATCAATGCAGGGCGAGGTCCGCCGCAGGCGAAAATCACCATTGTTGGGGTCATTGAACAGGGGCGGGAGGTCGATATTACCGGACCCAGGCCAATCGATCGTGCTGAACGAAATGGTTGTCGCCGCATCGCTGTCAAAGACCTGCGGCAGATCGTTGGCCCAGAAGATGCTGTTGGTGACCTGCGGGCTGCAGTTATTTAAGCTATACATGGCGCCGCCTTCATGGCCATTGGCAGTGTTTTGGGCGAAAGTGCAATGGACGATCGAAGGGCTGGACTGGTAAAAGTTGAAGATCGCCCCGCCGTTATCGACGGCATCGTTGGCGACGAACAAACAATTTTCAATCTGCGGGTTGGACCGGCGGTTCCGCACGGCGCCGCCCCAGCTGTTGGCCCGGTTGGCGGTAAAGGTACACTGGGACATGACGGCGTGGCTTTCGAAGATGTTGAAGACCGCCCCGCCGTCGTTGCCGAGGGCCTGGTTCGCCGTGAACTCGCAACGGGCGATCACGGGGCTGGAACGGGTGTTTTCGATCGCGCCGCCATCCCAGCCGCCGGTATTTTCAATGAACTGACAATCCTGGATCGTCAGGTCGCTGTCCCGGTTAAAGATCGCCCCGCCGCCGTGGTACCAGTCGGCCAGTGTGGCGGCGTTTTCGGTAAAGATACAATCCGCCAATTCGCCGGTTGAATTATCGTGGAACATCGCCCCGCCGTCTGCGGCGGTGTTTTGGGTGAAGCGGCAATCCGCTGCCATCATGGAACCGGACTCGACAAAGACGGCACCGCCGAGTTGACGTGCGGTATTGGACCCAAAGGCACAGCCGGACAGGGTCAGTCCGCCCTGAAAGGCGCTTGCGGCACCACCATCGTTCGCTGTGTTGTCCTGAAAGCGGGAGCGGCTGATGGCGGGTGTGCCAAACTGGGCATACACGGCACCGCCGGCTTCTTCGGACCGGTTATTTCTAAAGATGCAGTCGATGATCGCGGGGCTGGACCCATCGCAGAAAACGGCGCCGCCGGATTGGGGGGTGTAACCGTTGGTGATGGTCAGACCCTCAATCACCGAAGCGGGGCCTTCATTGTGTTGGAACAGGAAGCCGCGGGCCGGGTCGTTCGGATCGGCAGCGAGGTCAATGATGCAGTTTGCCGGGCCATTGATGCTTTTAATGGTTGCCGGCCTGCCGAGGAAATCGATATCCCGGTTGCCGGGGCCGGAATAAATGCCATCCGCCAATATGATTGTGCCCCCGTCGGTCACGTAATTTAAGGCGTGCCGGATCGTGGGGCCGGCGGGGGTCAGATGAATGATGTCCTGAAAAACCGTCAACTGGACATCGACCGTGCGGGGGCTGTTGACGGCGTTCGGGTCGGAGATCGTCAACGAGCAGGAATGGACGCCCGCGGTGACCTGTGCGGGGTCGACTGTGAGCGTAATTTCCTGCGGGGCATCTAATACCGTCCCGGCGGTCGGGGACACGCTCAGCCAGGAGCCGCTGGGGTCTGAAATTGTATAGTGAACCGGCGGTGCGGAGGCGTTCCAGATCTTAAAGGTCTGGGCGGCAGGTCCGGTACCGGTAAAGACGAACTGGTTTTGGGTAAGGCCGATGACGGGCTGGCCGTAAAGCGGCATCTCGTAGGCGCCCATGTCCGGGATGACCGCCCCGTCGTTATTGCCGTCGAAGGGGCGAGGGAAACCAACGATGTCTGTCTTTACCGGAGATACGGTATTTGAACCGGCAGCATCAATGCAGAACGAACCGGGGGTCAGGCGGTAGTCGCCGGAGGCCGGGGCGATGAACTCCGGATCGGTATCGAGATTGCCGGTACCGCGGGGGTCGGACTGGATGCAACTGTAAGAGGGCCGAGAGCACTGGTACAGCTGACCGGAATCATTGGCCCAGATGATGCTGTTTTGGATGGGGCCGGTACATCGGCTCAGGCCGGCGCCTTTGTCGGCAGCATTGTCGGCGATGGTGCAATGGATGATGGGGCCGTCGGCCTGATAGAGACCCCCGCCTTCGGCGGCCTGGTTGGCGGTGATGAGGCAATTGACCATGTCATTGCAGTCGGCCACGCCGCCGCCGAGACCCGCGGTATTGCTGCTGACGATGCAGTCGGCGATACGGCCGCGGACGGCATGGATGCCGCCGCCGGAGCCGGAAGCGGTGTTGCTGCGGATGATACACTTTTCGATCGCCGCTTTGGTGCCGCTGCCCTGAATACCGCCGCCGGAATCGGACATGCCACCGGTGACCGTCAGACCCAGCAACCGGGCGGATCGCTCGGTGCCGTTAAACGTGACCACCGGTCTGCCGGGCGTCCCCGAAATCATCGTCTCGGCAACCGCATTCCAATCGTTGGGGTCGCGAGAGCGGAGGGTGATATTTTTGCCGGGAATGTAGATATTTTCCTCATAGGTTCCGGGGGCAACCGTGATTACATCGCCATCGACAGCAGCATTGACCGCAGCCTGGATGGTTGGAAATTCGGAAGGAACAAAATATTTGCCCCGTTCAAACACTCTTAAGTTAACGGTAAAGGTGCGGGGGTGATTGGCCGCGGCGGGCGATTCGACGGCCAACTGACAGGTATAAAGGCCACTTGTCAATCCAACACTATTCGGCTGAAGGGTTACTTTGGCGGCTTGGCCGGAACTTTGGCCGGACTGCGGGGAGACAATCAACCAGGGGCAGTCGCCGGTGATCTGCCACTGAACGGTTCCTGTGCCGCTGTTGCGTACTTGGAAGGATTGCGGCGCAGGATTCTGCTCGCCCGCATACGCAACAAAGTCAAACTCCCAATCCGAGATTTCTATCAGCGGCCCCTGATAAACTTGAGGCACAAACTCATAGGCCCCGATATCGACCTGCGGCAGGCCATCGTAGTCTGCATCCAGAAAACGAGGATTCTTGTCCAAGTCCACTGATGTAAACTTGGCCAATTCATTGCTACCTTGATCGATAAGTGGCGAATCCGGCTGCAGGCGGTAATTGTTATTGTCCGAATCGACAAACAGGGGGTCAGCATCCGGAATCTCTCCTTCCCACAGCAACTCTGTACCGAGATAGATGTCCAAGTCATTTTCTTCTGTGGGGACACTGGAATATTGAATTTTTACTTTCGGCGGTTCGTTAATAGCATTATATATGTCTGCAATTTCATAGTCATGGTAATCAAAAGACAGTTCGTTTCCGAGTCCCGCCGTATTCTCTCTAATAATCGAATTGTTGATTTCAACGTGTTGCGGCAGGGGCAAGTTCAAGTCCTGAAATGCATTCCATATATAGAACCCTCCCCCTTTTTGCTGACTGTGATTGCTCACGATCGTGCAGTTGTCGATATGCTGATCGGCTCCGGCCAACCAGATCCCTCCCCCATCACGATTTGATTCGTTTTGGGTGATCACAGAATTATCGATATCAACATAATCGTTTATCCAGATCGCTCCACCGCCAGAGTCATTTTGAAATTCCCCTTCTGCCCGATTCCGTAAAAATATACATTTCTCAAACCGCGTATGATCCACCAACAGAATGGATAATGTTACACAGTAAACTGCGCCGCCTGAGTCATACGCGGCGTTATTTGTAAATAAACAATCCCTGAATACAGGATTGCTGGAACCACAGAAAACTGCTCCTCCGTCAAACGGCGGAAACATCTTGAAGTAATTTACACCCGCATATCCACCCGTCAAAGTGAAGCCCTGTATGACGGACTCGTTTGTTTCTCCTGTCTTGAAAAGTGAGAAAATCCGATGGGGGTCGTCCTCGGAACCTTCAACATCGATGATGCAGTGTTCCGGGCCGTTTTGGCTCTCGAGTGTGACGGCCTTGCCGTCCAAATGGATATTGCGATTCCCTTCGCCGCGATAGAGGCCATCGGCCACGAGGACCGTGTCGCCATCGCGAGCGGCATCGATAGCTGCCTGGATGGTGGGGTACTGGGTCGGTACATGCAGCGTGCCGGCGAGGTACAGGTCAATCGCTACCTTTTGAGGGTTGTTGACGGCTTCGGGGGCGATTACGATTAATTCTGTATGGTAGTCGCCGCCGGTGAGACCGGATGGGTCGATCTGCAGGAGGATATCGATAACCTGATCTTCAGCGATTCCTTCGGACGGGGTGACCTTCACCCAATCGACCTGCGGGGCTATTTGCCAATTGAGAGTGCCCCCGCCGGGGTTACGGATCTGAATGATTTTTGATGGACCGACCGGGTCGCCCGCTGTGCCCTGTGATTCGATCAACACATCTGAAAGGGTAATGACCGGATTGACAGAATCAAATTCGTACGCGCCCATATCGATTTGGGCAAGTCCGTCACTGTCGCCGTCGATGGTTCGCGGCGCTCCGTCCAAATCGATTAACTGAGCAACCTTCACGTCCCCGGTGCCCTGATCAATACAGGGGGAATTTTTCTGCAGATGGGCATCGGCCGGAAAGGCAAACAGCGGGTCAGCAGCAATATTGCCCGGACCCCAAGAGGCGAACGCATTGGGATCGTAGACGGCGTCGGCCTGAATGTTGCAAAAGGAGACGTCCATCGCATTGGGGCGGTTGGGGTCATTGTTGAGGTAGATTTGCTGATCAAGGGGGGTATTGTCCCAGAGAATGGAGTTGACCAGGATTGCGTTGGAATCGTAAAAAGCGGTTATGCCGCTGCCGGTGTCTTCGGCGGTGTTCTGCGTGATGGTACAGTTCTGGTATTCGACAGAGGTGCCGGCCCACTGCATGAGCCCTGCGGCATGGTCAGCGGTGTTGCCTGAGATGATCGAATTGACGAGAACAGCGTTGCAATCCGAAACAAAAACGCCGCCGCCCTGATCTGCATCGTTGCGGCACATCGCCGCATTGACAACCTTAAAAGAACGGCTGAGAACCGTGCACACTCCTCCGCCGAGGTCTGCGGTGTTATCGGTGATCCGGGTATTGTGAAGGTCCAGATGGGCCTTATACCCGGCATAGATCCCCCCGCCGCGGCCGGGGAACACATTAGTGAAAACGGTGTTGTCTCGGATGTCTGAATTGGTGATGGTCAGCGAGGCGTTTCTAAAATCGATGCCGCCGCCGTAAAGTTCGGCCTGATTATCTTCTGCAATGCAATTATCCATGTAAACTATTCCTCTTTCGAGATTTCCTTCAAAGCTGCAGGCACCCCCGCCAGCCTCTGCTGTATTGCCGGAAAAAGTGCAACCATCAATCTGCACGCTGCCGCCGTCGGCATAGACCGCCCCGCCGTAACCGCGGACAAAATTGTCCTGGAAGATACAGTTTTTGATAACTGCGTTACTATTGAATGTATAAACGCCGCCGCCGCCCTCGATATACTCGCGGATATGGTCGTTGATATTTGTCTTGGTGTAGCCGCGTTTAATGGTAAGGCCTTCGATGATGATATTGGGGTCGTTGTTCAAAATAAAGCCGCGGCCGGCGCTGTCACAATCGAGAATGCAGTTTGAAGGACCATTCAGACTTTTTACCGTAAGCCGCTTGCCATCGAAACGAATATTGTAGTTGCCCGGTCCGGTATGTGTGCCGTCTTCCAGCCAGATGGTATCACCATCCCACGCTCGGTCGACGGCAGCCTGAATGGTGGGGAAATCCTGAGGCACAAAAAGATCGCCCAGGACGGTTGAGGTGACAAACGAGAAACAGGCACTGTTGTTGTCGTGGACAGAGAGATTGCCCAGGGCGTCTTCGGTTTGGATTTCAAGATAGTACGTCGTTTCAGGCAAGAGATCCCTGAGTTTAATGACATGTTCGGTCTCAAACTCCTCTGAATCAATTTGAATTAATGACACATCGTCGCAGGACAGACCATAATTGATCCTGACTTTGGCCGGTTCATCGGTCGTCAAAGCCATTGTTACCACCGAGCCGGGCGCCTGGATGTCCAGGTCGGACAGGACGGGACCCCGGCAGTCGGCCAGGGCGGTATGCGTGAGCGTACGGGGTTGGCCGCTGACGTCGGAGGCGTCCTCGTAAATCACGGTGAGGGTCTGGCCGTGTGTGAACTGCAGGGTTCCATCATTGGGGTCCGCCGCATCGTGAGCGGCAGGAATCGAGCCGGTAAAGAAGCCCATGACGGGATCGTTTTCAACCAAGATTAGCTGCTCGAGGTCGCCATCTTCGGTCTGGACGGTGACCACGGCGGCACCGGAGCCGAGCAAATCCAGGTCGGACAGCCAGATGTCTATCTGCGACGAACAGGCGTATTGCGCCTGACCAAACCGGACCTGGCCGTAGAGAGCGGACAGGGCGGCATCGGCATTGACCCGGCCGTTGTTGGCCAATCCCAAACCATCAATCAGGTCCAGGGTGCTGAACAGCAGGGGCTGAATTTGATCGGAGGTGAGTGTGGGGTTCAGGCCCAAGACCAACCCACAGGTGCCGGCAACCACAGGGGCAGCCATGGAGGTGCCCGAGGCAATGGTCGTGGTGTCATTGTATACAGTCCTCATCGCCGTGCCTTCGGCCCGCAGGGACAGGATATCCACGCCGGGAGCGGCCAGATCGACCCAGTCGCCAAAGCTTGAAAACGCAGCTCTGTGGTCGGTTGAATCGGTTGCCGCCACCGAAAGCACATTTTCATAAGCAGCCGGATATTGAGGGACATCGGTACCATCGTTGCCGGCGGAGGCCACAAACACCACGCCGCTGGCGACGGCATAATCGATCGCTTCCTGGACGGCTTGGGAGGCACCGAGGCCGCCGTAACTGTTGGAGATGACCCTGGCGCCGTGGTCGACCGCATAGACGATTGCCTGGACCGAATCCAGTGAGGAGCCGCTGCCGTTGCGATTCAGGAACTTGAGGGCCATGATCCTGGCCGACCAGCAGACGCCGGAAATATCGGCGGCATTATTGCCTTCGGCGGCGATGATGCCCGCACAGTGGGTGCCGTGGCCATGGTCATCTTTGGGGTCGCCGCTGCCGTCGATGATATTGATGCCATAAATATCATCGACATACCCATTGCCATCATCGTCGACCTCCGGGTCACCATTCAACTCGGCGGCGTTGGCCCACATATTATGAATGAGGTCGGGATGATCATAATCGACGCCGGTGTCAATCACCGCGATGATCACATTGCTGCAATCGGTCGTCACGTCCCAGGCCTCGGGGGCATCAATATCCGCATCGACCAACCCCGGCGGCGGGTTGTAATTACCGCTGTCCGGGTAGTCCTGACCGATGTTATGCAGGTGCCACTGGAGCGGAAAGAGCGGATCGTTGGGGATGGCATGGGCGACGAGCGGATAGTCGATCTCGGTATACTCCACATCGGGTATTTTATTGCAAAAATCCACGAACTGATTAAGTGTTTGGCCGGGGGGCAGCTTTACCTGGACACTGTAGAGACGATCAAAGCCGGGAAAGGACGTCGGCTGGCCAGCGGCAGGAAGCCGCTGTGCGGATGGGCCGGGTTGCACAAACGTCCCGGCGGGAAAAACCTTTTTGGCCTCGGTAAGAGTATAATGTTCCCGGATTTGCTGGAAAGGGTCTGACTGGACCTGAGAAGCGGCAGACACGGCCGAGGAGACATTCTGAGATAAAGGGGACTCCTTGAGCTTTAGGATCACCCTTTGAGAAACCGATGGTTTGGCAGCTTGAAGGAGGTTATTCATCTGGTTTGGGTCTTTGGTGCCGACTGTCGGTGTCTGACCGACAGCGGTGAGCTTATTCAGTAAGGATCGCTTGGAATCGGACACTCCGGGCCGGAAATCATCATGCTTGGACATATAACGCTGCACCTGATGCTCAAGGTTCGACAGCATCTGCGCCCGGGCACGAACGGTGTTTGACAGAGCCGAAACGGGGGTTTCCGGCTGGTTGGGTTCGGCAGGGACCATTGGGGCAGAGGGCTGCAGCGGCCGGGAGGTCATCAGGCCAAAGGCCAGGCCTGCACCCAGTATGATGAAAAGCAAAAGTTTTGCCACCCGTTTCAATTCCAAATCGTCATCCTCCGGAAACATTCAAAGCCCCATTATAGTCATTTGGCGGCAAGAACAAAACAAAAATGAAATTTTTACCACGAAGAACACGGAAGTGCGCGGAATTCATTTTAAATATTTTTCTGTGTCATTCCGTGATTTCCTATGAACCGGAGCCGTTCAAGTTAAATTTTCGTTTTTTGTTTTCACTTTCACACCTCTAGTCTTTGGGGCCGCAGACCCCTTCACCTAAATCAGGGGTCAAGGACCCCAAAGACGGGACGCTCTCAGGCTCAACGGCCCAAACTCCTATTCGTGCTCACCCCAACCGGGCGGCACATCAAACTTTATACGGCCGAAAGGTCCTATTCTCTGCGACGGGATCTTCGCCGAAGGCGAACGCCCATTTCACGCTGACCAGGATCCTTTCATATGTCCCGTCTTCCTGAGTTTCCCTTAGGCTGCTTTTAATATATCCTGAACCAGTTTTTCATTAAACAATTCACCCGTGGTCAGCATGGCCCGCATGATACACAACAGCTTTCGCATCACCGCCACGATCGCAATTTTTTTACGGCTTGGCTGGCCGGCCATGACCCGTTCATAAAACGCCTTCAAACTCGGGCAATATCGCACCACCTTCCAACTGCTCTCACACAGAACCCAGCGAACCACGCTGGGGCCTTGTTTGCTGATATGGCCTAAACGACGGACAGAACCGCTTTCGTCCAGTTTCGGCGTGACGCCAAAGTAGGCACAATACTGCTTATAATTGTCAAACCGCTCGACATCATCCGTGTAGGCCAGCACCGCTTCGGCGGTACGGGGACCGACCCCCGGAATGCTCATCAGTAACTTAGCGCCGGACTGCTTCGCTAAGTAGGCATCCAGATAAGCTGTTACGCGATCCCGCTGAACTTCCAGCAGAGCCAATTCATCCAGCAGGTTCCGCAGATGCAGCCGCCACAGCACATCGGCGACGCCCTGTTCGTCGCAGAGACGGGCCATCCACAGGCGATTGGCACACTTCCACCATCCGCCCCGACAGGCCGGCTTGCTGTGACCTTCGGACTTCAGGGCCGCCCGAATCCGGTTTTTGACCTGACCGATGTCACGGACGAGCTTCTGCCGATGCAGAATCGTCTGCCGCCACTGACGCACTTCTTTGGACGGCATGTACACCTGGGGCAATTCGCCGATACTCAACAAGACAGCCATCTTACGGGCGTCAATCCGGTCATTCTTCTTGGCGGTGCGGTAAATCCACGTCATCTTGGAGGGATTGGCCACATGCAGCGAATCCACTTCGTCAACCAGCGCATCATACAAAAATCCCGCCTGACCGCTGACCTCAAAAGCCGCGTGTACCCGATAGCCGCCTTGGCGTTCCTGCCGTAAATAACGACGAATCGACTCGATATCCGGGCCGAAGGTGGCCGAGCGTTCGCTGCGGCCGGGAACAATCGCACATCCAACTGTCTTCTTGCAATCCATGTCTAATCCGATATACTTTTCCATTAGGAGCCTCCTGGAAAAAGGGTTTATGTGGCGTTTCGACGACCACGACTAAAAATTGGGGCGTTTCTACGACCCCGCATTATAACCCAAACCGGAGGCTCCGGTTACATAGCTTATCTGTGGTTAATTTTCTATGGCGAGGCCTGTTTGACTCAGCCAAGATGGCCGAGCGACCTTATTTCACATTTTCTTGACATTTTCCGGTGGTTGTGGGATACTGCTAACCCTGTTTAAACAGCCGCCGGGGCCGGTTGGCATTGCGGCTGTAAGTGAAGCAATATAAAGACCTTGGATATTTGGAGTATTGTATGAAAGTGTCGGATATGAAGAAAGGGCAAACTGTCACGATTGACAATGTCCTGTATGTGATCGTGGACTATCAGCACGTCAAACTCGGCAAGGGCGGAGCGGTGTACCAGACCAAGCTCAAGAATCTCGTCGACGGCGGCATCCGGGATATTCGGTTCCGGGCCGAGGAAAACATCGACGAGGCTTACCTTGAAAAGCGGAATTTCGAGTACCTGTACTCCTCGCCGAATGAGCATGTGTTTATGGACCTGGAAAGCTATGACCAGATCTCGCTGGACGATGATGCGTTCGGGGAGGGTCCGTTGTACCTGAAGGAAAATCAGAAGATCCAGATCAGTATGTATAACGGAAAGCCCGTCGTGGTGACGCTGCCGAATACGGTCGATCTGACGGTCAAAGAAACGGACCCGGAGATCAAGGGCGCCACGGCCACCAATCAATACAAAAAAGCAGTCATGGAAACCGGGCTGGAAATCCAGGTGCCGCCGTTTATCAAGGTCGGCGAAAAACTTCGCGTCGATACCCGCACCGGGGAATATGTAACGCGGGTTAAAGACTAATTGGAAAAGAGGGGCGTTTTTTAGTGAAGCTATCAACCCCCTCCCCCCCTTTGGGGTACTCCCCCTTGGCAGGGGGAGAGCTTATAAAATTTAGAATGGGCTGACTATGGTTGTGCAGGCGTTTAATAAGTTTCTGGTGGGGATGTTCGGGTCGCGCAACGAGCGCGTCGTTAAGACGTATATGCAGACGGCGCTGGCGGCCGGCGAACTGGAGGAGCAGGTCAAAGCACTCGGTGATGATCAGCTTCGCGCCAAGACCGCAACGTTCAAGGAGGCCCTGGCCGGCGGCGCCAGCCCTGATCAGATCCTGCCGGAAGTGTTTGCAACGGTGCGGGAGGCGGCCCGCCGGAACCTGAATATGCGGCACTTTGATGTGCAGTTGGTCGGCGGCAATGTTCTCTATGACGGCAAGATTGCCGAGATGGCAACGGGTGAGGGCAAGACGCTGGTGGCGACACTGGCGGCCTATCTGGTCCATCTGACCGGCCGCAGGGTGCATCTGGTTACGGTCAATGACTACCTCGCCAAGCGTGACGCCGAATGGATGCGTCCGGTCTATGAAGCGCTCGGCATGACGGTCGGCGCAATCCAGGCCGACATGGATACCACCGGCGACGAGCGGCGGGCGCAGTACGGCTGCGATATTACCTACGGCACCAACAATGAATTCGGGTTTGATTACCTGCGCGACAATATGAAGACGTCCATGGCCCAGATGGCACAGGGGTCGCTGGAATATGCGATTATTGACGAAGTGGACTCAATCCTGATCGATGAGGCCCGCACACCGCTGATCATTTCCGGCCCGGCGTTTGACGACAGCTCACAATACAAAAAAGCAGACAGTGTTGCGCGACACATAATAGAATTACAGGCAAACTTTGATAGATTAAATGAGAGTTTGTTATCTTTAAAAAAACAGCTTGCAAATGCGAAAGGTGAACTGAATGAAGCAAAGGAAGCTAAAGATGAAAAGAGAGCTGATAAAGCCAGAGCAGCAATAGAAAAATTTGACAAAGAAATTGAAACAACGGAAGAGCGAATCAATTCAGAGCTAGTTGGTTTTGAAAAACAAATTACTGAAAAGAGTTTGTATTATCATAAAGAAGAAGAACGCAAATCTGTAAGCTTGATGGAAAAGGGGATCTCTATAGCACAAGAACTTGTTGGCGTAGGTTCTTTCTACACTGGCTCCGGCATGGACTGGCAACATCGGATAGAACAGGCTCTGCGGGCACATTTAGTTTTTGAACGAGAAAAAAGCTATGCGGTCATGGACGGTAAGGTTATTATCGTGGATGAATTCACGGGCCGTCTAATGCATGGCCGGCAGTGGTCCGATGGACTGCATCAAGCCGTCGAAGCCAAGGAAAAGGTTCAAATCAAGGAAGAAACACAAACTTTAGCCACGATTACGTTGCAGAATTTCTTTAAATTGTATGGTCAGATCGCGGGCATGACCGGTACTGCCGTAACCGAAGCTAACGAGTTTATGAATATTTACAGGCTCGATGTGGTTGTGATTCCTCAAAACAAACCATGTATTCGTGACGACCGGGACGATATGATTTATAAATCCATGAAGGAAAAATTCAACGCCATCGTGGAGGAAATTCACGAGGTCAGCGGAGCCGGACGGCCGGTGCTGGTGGGCACGGTCAGCATTGAAAAGAGTGAGGCGCTGTCACAAGCACTGACCCGCCGTTATGGGATCGATCATGAAGTGCTCAACGCCAAGCAGCACGCGCGCGAAGCGGTGATCGTGGAAAAAGCGGGCCATCAGCATGCTGCACGCGATGGGGCGATGCGGGGCAATGTGACCATCGCCACCAACATGGCCGGTCGCGGAACGGATATCAAACTCGGCGACGGCGTCGCCCAATTAGGCGGTCTGCACATTCTCGGCACCGAGCGGCACGAGTCCCGTCGTATTGACAATCAGCTTCGCGGCCGTGCGGGGCGGCAGGGTGACAATGGCTCCAGTGTGTTCTTTTTGTCGTTTGACGATGACCTGATGCGCATTTTCGCCCCGGACGTCACGGTGAAACTGCTGTCGTTTATCGGCTGGGAAGAGGGCATGCCCATCCAGCATGGACGCATCAGCAAGGGCATTGAGAAAGCACAGAAAAAAGTCGAGGAACGCAACTTTGAGGCCCGCAAAAGCTTGCTCGAATATGACGAGGTGATGGACTTTCAGCGGAAGTACTTTTACGGCAGCCGCCGCAAGGTGATCGAGGGGCGCGACCTGAAACAGACGATCCAGCGGATGATCGAGGATATGATTGACGGCGCCTGCAAGAATATTCTTTCGCCGCAGTATCCATTCCGCTGTATGGCCGAGTGGATTCGCAGTGAATTTGCCGTGGAAGTGGATGCCAAACGCCTGGTCGGTCTGGATATCGAGCAGGTCGATGAACTCATCAAGGACCGGGCACGGAAAAATGTATCCAATGAAATCTCCGTCGCGCTGGGAGAATATCTTGAGGATTATGAGGACCCGAAGACCTGGAAGATCGAGGCGATGGTCAAGTGGGCGATGAGTGCGTTCAAGGTGTCGCTGTCGGCAGGTAAGATTCGACACATGACGGCCGATGAGATTGAACAGACGCTGATCGAGGCGGCCTGTGACCAGGTGGACAAAAAAGATACCGACCGGCTCGTGGAGTTTTTGAAAGAGGATTATTCCCTGAAGATGTTTGCCCAGTGGGCGACGTCGAAGTTTGATATCAAGCTGGAAACGGCTGAGCTCCAGCAGCTTAAGCCCGAGCAGCTTCGGAAAAAACTGAATGATTCCGTTCAGGAAAAATACAACCGCCGGGAAATCGAGTATCCGGTCGAGTTTGCGATGAATATGGTGTTCGGCCGGGCCGAGCCGAATGTGTACGCCTTTGAGGCCTTGTCCGAGTGGGTAAAAAACAAGTATGAAGCAACGCTGACTGCCGACGAGATACAGAATACCCACCCCAGGGATATTCACGCGCAGTTGTTGCAGTTAAGTGAGTCCTGGAACAACGGCAAGCTGACCGCCGCGATTGAAAATAAACTGCGGTCAACGGATGCAGCCGGACTTGCGGCGTGGGCAGGCGAACGCTTTGAAGCAAAACTGAATCCTGACGATTTGAAGAACCAGGAACAGGCGAAAGAATTATTGGTGAAGGCCGGACGCAATTTCCTTCGGAAAGAGCTGACGGATCTGGAGCGGTATGTCCTGCTGCAAATCTACGACCAGGCGTGGAAAGACCATCTCTACGCGATGGACCACCTCAAGGAAAGCATCATGCTGCGGGCCTATGCGGAAAAGGACCCGAAGGTTGAATACAAGCACGAGGGTCACCGCATGTTCAATGAGATGCTTGAGGGCATCGAGGACAAGGTGACCGATATCATCTTCCGTGTGCGGCTGGAGGCCGGCCAGCGCAGCCGCAATGTCTACAATGTCAGCCAGGCGCAGCACGAAGATGTCAGCCAGTTCGAGATGGCCCAGCGCCAGCGTGCCGCGGCACAGGCACCCCAGGGCGAACGCAAAACCAAGCAGATCAAACTCGACCAGCCCAAGGTCGGTCGCAACGACCCCTGCCCCTGCGGCAGCGGGAAGAAATACAAAAAATGCTGCGGAAAGAATTTATGATTGACGATGGACGATTGTCGATTGTTGAATTTTTAGCAGGATTGCTTGAGGTGTTTTGACGCGGTCGGTCTTTTCAATGGTTCGGCGATTATATTATTTGTGTCTATTCGTGTTGATTCGTGGTTCCTTGAGCATTACTGCCATGTTCCGGAAAGCGTGAGGGTCTTGCTGCCGGAGGGGGCGTCGGTTTGGCTGCCGGTGGCGGTGATGACGGCGATGCCATCGGCACTGACGCTGTCGATTTCATAATCAGATGCGGTAAAATAGCTGCCCATCAAATCACTCGCTTGAATTCCAAGGGTCTGTTGCACAGAGGCATCCCCTAAATTGCCGGTGATGATGTTGCCGTTTTCCATGAAGTAAACCTTGACGGCACTTCGGATGGTTCCGGCGGCAGCGTTGGCCTCGGCCCATTTGCTGCGGTCGACCCTGCCCCGCATCAGTGGTACCACCACGGCGGCTAAGATGCTCACGATAAGAATAACAACCATCGACTCAATCAGCGTGAATCCCCTGGGCTTCGATTTCATAAGTGTTCTTCCTTTAATCAGGACTATCATCATATGGTAATTCTTCGTTATAATAATGGTTCTTCGATAGTTCTTCGGCATGAAACGGCTTGAAGATAACTCCGGAATACGTAGATTTTACGGGTTTTCGTCCCGTTGGACGGTGGTGAGGTTTTTTTGCGGGTGCCGGAGAGTATTTTCGACTGAAAAACCGGGTTATCGGACCGACCTGGCTTACCTGGCCAGCATGACGGTGACGGCGACACTGAAACCATTGAAAAAGACATGCATCAGAATGGGGCGAAACAGCGATCCGCTGCGCTCATAGGCATACCCCAATCCGCAGGACAGCATGAACAGGGCCGGGATATGTGTTGGCGGGTGCAGGACAGAGAAAAATAAAGACGTTAATACAATGGCAACCCAGGGTTTACCGGACACCGAACGCAGCGATGTCTGAAGGAAACCGCGAAACAGCAGTTCCTCAAAAACCGGTACGATCAGCACGGCAAATACCGCGATCAGGGTTTGCAGACCGATTCCGGCGTCGGTTAACAATCCCAGACTTTGGTGCATTTCAAGGGTGAATTCCGGCCCTTTCAACAGGCGTCCCAGGGTCAGTGTTATCCACAAACCTGCCAGAATGAGCGGAAAAACCGCCAGCAAATGAATGACAGCCATGGACACATCGAATTTCAGGTGGTTCAGATTCAGACCGAATCCCCGAAGCCGCCGGGCGAATGCCCTTTGCGCAATAATCAGCATGGCTGTGATGAAAACGGTTTCGAGGATGGCATTAGCCGGATAAGTGATCGACTCCTGGAATGATTGCGGATGTGAATCAAAAATCGCGGTGACACCCATCTGAACAGCCGCCATGGCAAAAAGCCAAACAAACAGCACCGACGCCGGCCAGAACAAAAACCACCCGCGGTGCCGGCGGAGCGGGGCTTTTTGCAGGGCCCTGAAACCCCCGAACCAGAACAGCCAGATCACCAAAACGCACAGTCCGGCTGTACACAAAACGATGGAGACCGGATCCAGGAATGCCTCGAATCCGACCGAAGCGGTCGCGGCCCTGTCGGGCGATGATTCCGCGATGATATTGAATAATCGACACATCATACCGATCTCACTAAAAAAACTGCGCTCACTGCGCGGCGATGTCTATTTCCCAATGTACGTTAGAGTTGTCCCCGCGGAAATTTATTGCCCTGAAGGGTATCAAATGCCGATATCAGTAAAGAATATGCCAACGCATGACATTGAATCGGGGTTTTATTTCCCTTTTGACTTTCTGAACGCCTGCGTGTTATAGTACATCGAGACTAATTTTGCAAGGAATCGCTTATGGATATTTTCGAAATAGACGGCCCTGTTCACCTGTCCGGCGCCATTGATGTTACCGGCTCCAAGAATTCGACCCTTCCGATTATGGCGGCCATGCTGCTGGCACCGGGCATATCTGTCATCCCCAACGCCCCGGATCTGGCGGATATCCGCTCGCTGGAGACGCTGCTGGAAAGTCTGGGGGCCAAAGTTCACAGAAACCCGGATGGGCTGCATATTAATTCTACTGTCATTGACAATCCCGTCGGTGCCTATGAGATCGTGCGAAAAATGCGTGCCAGTATTTGTATTCTTGGACCGCTCTTGGCCCGGTGCGGCCGGGTTAAGGTCTCCATGCCCGGCGGCTGTGCCATCGGCGACCGGCCCGTGGATATCCACCTCCGCGGCGTCAAGGCGCTGGGGGCGAAAATTCATTTGGAAAACGGCTACATTGTCGCCGAAGCCCCCGCAGGGGGATTGGCGGGCACACAGATTTTCCTCGGCGGCCCCTTTGGTTCAACCGTGCTGGGCACGGACAATGTGATGATGGCGGCAGTGACGGCCAAAGGCACCACGATTATCGAGTCCGCAGCGTGCGAGCCGGAAGTGGCGGACTTGGCCAACTGTCTCAATGCCATGGGCGCCAAGATCAGCGGCATCGGTTCGCCCCGGCTGGTGATTGAGGGCGTCAAGGAACTCAAGCCGATTACCTATTCAGTCATCGGCGACCGCATCGAGGCGGGGACGTTTATGGTTGCCGCCGCGATCACCCGGAGCAAACTGCAAATCAACAACTGCCAACTGGATCACATGCTGGCCGTGACGGACCGCTTCCGGCAGATCGGCGTAGCGGTAGAAACCTCCAACGGCGGATGCGAAGTGGCCTTTGACGGCCCCATCCGTCCGGCGGACATCACCACCCAACCCTACCCCGGTTTCCCCACGGACCTGCAGGCCCAGTTCATGGCCCTGCTGTCCATGGCCAAGGGCAACAGCGTGGTGACGGAAAAAATTTATCCCGACCGGTTTATGCACGTGGCGGAACTGAACCGTATGGCCGCCAGTCTGCGAAAAGAAGGCCCCAATGTCATCGTCGCCGGGGTGGACAAACTCGTCGCCGCCCCCGTGATGGCGTCGGATCTAAGAGCATCCGCGGCGCTGGTCCTGGCGGGTATGGCCGCAGAAGGGACGACGGTTGTCCAGCGCGTCTACCACATTGACCGCGGCTACCACCGAATCGAAGAACGTCTAAACGCTGTTGGTGCGAAAATCCGACGAAAGAGTGTATAGGTTGAATTTTGGTAAAAGGTTCGTTTGAATGAATACCGAACGTTTTAATTATCGGGAAGATGGGTTTAAGTTGCATGATTTCCATGACTTGTTTGCTCGGTTTGCATTTAAAACGACATCAAGCATCTCATTTGATATTGTAGAAAATGAAAATTATGTTGATGGCTGGATTGACGTTCACCACCCAGTTGAAGATTTTTATGAAACTCAGATGAAAATTTGGTAATATTTTAGCCATTTGAAGCAGTGAATTCTTTTAATGCTGGCAGAGTACCGGTTTCGAGGTAGACTTTCAATGCCTGTTTGACCGTCTCCACGGGATTTAATCCGCGTTGTTTAATTGTAA
>JAOUFG010000162.1 GCA_029858345.1 Phycisphaerae bacterium | reverse complement strand
GGTGGAAAGAGGATGGCGCCAGTTGTGTTCTTGCATTGCGAACATTAAAGTTAACAACGGGCCGCTGGCAACAGTTCTGGAGTTATGTGATGAGGCACGGATGCACACTATCTTAAGCGAACACCCTTTTCAGAATCCTTAACTATTTTTATGAAAAGGAATTATGAATGTTTTGATGATATGTGTTCTATGTATCGATGATATGTCGTAAAATGGTAAGAGATATACGCGATGTTGTATTTTTTCTATTCTTTGGGCATGATAAAATGGAATATTATGGAGAAGGGAAATATTACAAAATTAATGTTCGAAGTCCGCTCAAATAGGGTCACCGATGAGGGCTTTCTTTGCTTTTTCAAAAGATATTTTACATTTCAAAGTGCGAAAGCTGGCTAATAATAATTCAATTCATTGGGGATGTGTATGGCAATCAGAATGAAATGGAAAATTAGTTTCTGTGTGGTACTGATGGTGTTTTGTGTTGGGTTATCACCGGCGGTGACGGTTATTCGGTGGGGTTCGCCCGAGGGCGAGACAGATATTGTAACTGCTCAGACGAATGGTTCTGCGATGTCGTTGACCTATTCGGAGACATCTGCAATTAATCCGGTTCAAGGGACAAGCTACTATCCTAATGCTGCGGGCCGAAATCCCGCTTTTTACGGGTCTCATTCCACCTACAATAATGGCGCTGGGACTGCCAGGTGGGCGGAAATTCATGATTCTGCAACCACTCAGGATGATATCTGGATAAATGGTTACGTTGAACCTTTAACCAGCTTTCAGGGGATGGTGACATGGCTGAAAGCCGATTTTCTGGCTCCCCCTGACGTGATTGACAGCTTTACGATCAGCATCAGAAAGAGAAATTCCACGGATACCTCTACGTTTCGCTGGCTGATTAAAAAAGACGGAAAGTATTATATCAGTGTCCAGACCCAATCCGTTTCCTCTACGAATTTCACTAACTATTCAGTTAATGCATCCTCATTGACGTGGAAAGAATTTACCCCGTTCGGCTGGAACGGAAACACTCCAGGGATTGCTACAATCGGCGCCACCGTTGTAACGCTGACATTGGATAATGTTGCCGCTGTGGGTTACTACTATGATACGACAAACGGGAATACCACTACAAGTAGATGGTGCGGTTCAATTGTTAAACACTTTGAGGTAAATGCCATTAGCTACAAGGCCTCGTTACCTTCGCCCTCCGATGGGGAATCGGTAACTGCTGCCCCGATTCTGAGCTGGACGGCGGGTGACTTTGCACAGGCCCATGATATTTATTTTGATACCGCCAATCCACCGGCTACTTATATGGGACGCCAGACAGAAAACAGTTTTAACCCAAACCTGAATCTTACTCGGGGACAGTACTTTTGGAGAATTGATGAGGTTAAAGACTTGAATATCGCGGTTGGAGATCCGGGGAATGTTTGGAAAGGTGATGTCTGGAGCTTTGTTGTTTCTACGACTACAAACTGGACGAATGCTGATCCTGGCAGTAATTTCTGGACAAATGAAGCCAACTGGGATAATGGTGTTCCCGGGGTGGGTTCGTCTGCGAATATCCATATGAATGGTCCGGCATTGATAGACTCCAGTGTGGAAGCAGTTGCAACCGGCACTTGGTGCCGCTGGGGTATTCCCGATACTGATCCTAATACCGATACCGATGCCATTGTTCTGAATATGTCAGGGGGCAGTCTTACCGTTAAGAGTTGGGCTTTGGGCAACGGCGGCCCTGCAATCGTTAATGTCAGCGGTGGAACGATAAGCACCTCGGGTAATTTGGTGATGGGGGATGAGGATAGCTGCGACAGCACGCTTAACATGAACGGCGGAACTGTCAATATCGAGGGCGTTCTCAGCTCTAAAGTGAATGCAACGACGAATTTCGTTAACTTGAATGGCGGTGTTCTGACGGCGTCGGGGATAGCTCTGAATCCCGGCATCGATCCTGATCACCTTGGTTCCATTGTAAACCTTGCTGGTGGAGCGCTGATCTTAGACGGGGACAAGATAGATTCGATTGTCTCTTATGTTGTCGATGGACGGATTATCGCTTATGACAATACGAGTCAGGTTATTGTGGATTACAATGACACAAATCCCGGCAAGACAACCGTCACCGGTTTTAAGCTGAATTCCGAACATGGAGATTTTACCAACGACTTTTATGCCGACATGGATGACCTTGCAGTGCTGGCACAGGAATGGCTGTTTCAGGCGCCAACACAGTTTGCATGGTCTTTTGATATGGCGGCTGACCCTGTAGGGTCAGGGGAGTTTGAACTTGAGATCCGAGAGCCGGTGGCAAACAACAATCACTACATCATGGGCGATGACACGGGTAGCGGTACATTGGAAGTAACAGGTGAAGGTATCCTGCTCCTGGATTCTCATATTCCTGATGCCGTTGGTTTATTTGATACCACGATCCATTATGTTGTTAAAACAACGTCTTCGAATCCGCTGAATCTGTGGTATACCATGGGTACGTCCGCCAATCCCGGCAAACAGGCGTATGTGGGCATTTCCACGAGCCTATCCAGCGGTGTTCAGGCTGTTGAAATTTGGACGGGAAGACCGCCGGGAATCACCGGTTATGCCCCAGTTACCGTAACCGACTTTAGCGAGAGTGCTTATCTTGATATCACAGTCGAATATGACTATGAGTCAGACACTTTTAACTATACGGTAACCGATGGAACAATAACTCACAGCGGAACGAATGTTTATACCTATTTTAATGACGGTGATGGTGGAGAATTTACCCTTCAGGGCAAAAACGGCGCGACAGGATTTGTCGATCAGTTGGATGTTACCATTCATGGCGCTAATGTCGGGAACGCCGTTTCTGATACTCACCCCGACAATTCGGTGGATTTGAAGGATTATTCTGTTTTAGCGAAAGAATGGCTTTTGAACGGGTACCCGGTTTTTTCCTGGAATCGTGTGCCTTTGTATGCTCACTTTGGTATTGGGGACGGGCTTAGTTCGGATCAGTATGCTTTTCTGGCGGACCATCATTTCAGTTTAATCACGATCACCAACGGTATCCTCTCGCACGGCAGCAGTGAACCAAACATTGGAACAGCGGCACGGGCTATTAAGCAAAACGATCCCAATACAAAGGTGTTGTTCTATTGGGCTTCCGACATGCCCAAACATCAACAGAAGCTGTCTAACGCCACTTTTCCTGAGGATGGTTTTTTGCCCGATACGAACTATTTTGATGTTACCCGCCAGGATGTGCGCAACTGGTATTCAAACGTGTCAGCCGCAGCCGTTCAGGCCTATTCATGTGACGGCATCTTTGCCGATGGGGCGCTCCGATGGTTTAACAGGAATGATCTTGATATGGATGCAGGGATGATGTCCATGATGGAAGAATCTAAACAGAAGATGGGGCCTGATGGGATCATCATCTACAATGGGCTTCAGGTCGAAGGGAGTGAGCAATATTTTCAGGTGACCGATGGTGCCATGAACGATGATTTTCTCCGTTCTGAAAACATTAACCCAATGACCAAGGAAACAATCGTCAGTAGAATTGAGAAAATGCGTCAGACCTCTCAAGACGGGGAAATAACTGTATTCAAGGCGTGGCCTGGCTTTTGCTGGTGGAGCGATCCCAATATGATGGAGCAGCCGCATGAAGTCATTTATGAGGTGGCTAAAGAGTACATCACCTTCCCGTTGGCTTGCTTTCTGGTAGGGGCCGGGGAGAACTGTTATTTTGGCTATAGCTGGGGATGGCTTCCTGAATACGGCTGGTTTGACTGGTATCCGGAGTTTGACAAGCCGCTGGGACCGCCACTGGGCGATGCCATCCGAAACGGCTGGACTTACCAGCGTGAATTTGAACATGCTTCGGTATTTGTGGATATTGAAAATAGGACGGCACAGATAGACTGGAGAGAACCTTAGTTTTTTCGAAGGGAGTTGAAATTATAAAGGCAGTTAATGTGAGTTGGTTTGTCATATGGGGAACCGTACTGGGATTCTTTTGTTCGGTCTCGGCTGTACAAAGGACACCTAAACCGAATATCATCATCGTAGCCGACGATATGGGTTGGGGAGATACACCGCTTATAACGGAAACGAGGTAATAAAAACGCCTGCCTTGGACCGCATGGCCCAACAGGGGATCAGATTTGACCGTTTTTATGCTGCCAGTTGTGTCTGTGCTCCCACCCGGGCATCAATTATGACCGGTCAAAATGGTGCCCGCATGGGTATTTCGCACTGGGGGAGTTCACACGTCAATCAGAATGACATCTTGGTTTCCGAAATCCTGAAGGATCAGGGATATGCGACCGGCCATTTCGGAAAATGGCACCTCGGCCTTCTGGATAAAGAAGGGAA
>JAOUFG010000060.1 GCA_029858345.1 Phycisphaerae bacterium | reverse complement strand
AATTTCTTGTTTTCGTATTTCAAATCGTCGCTCCATGACTTTTCCTTTCCATGGGGACTATTCCCCTGGAAAGTTATTCGTATAAATGACTTACAAAACTTTAATTATGTTGGACAGTAAAACTAAGATGTCCTGTTTGCAATGATCCCCTTCTTGGTGGTTCAGACATTGAGCAAACTGGGCCTGAATCACATGGCTGGTCAGATTTATTCCGGCTATGGCCACAACAAGAAAGTTATATTGACTGGGAAATACCAGCTATCGCCAGAAACTCGCTGGTTGATGCTAGAAAATGCTATAAAGCAAAAGTATATGATGCTTGTGCAGTCATGTCCGGGAGAACATTGGAGGGTATATGTAAACATTACAAAACAAAGGGAAATACCCTTGCTGCTGGTTTGAAAGAATTAAAAGACAGCGGTGTCATCGATGAAAGACTCTACCAATGGAGCGTAGAGTTGAGAAAACATAGAAATATGGGCGCTCATGCAAGAGTAGATAAGATATCTAAAGAGGATGCGAAAGACCTCTTAGACTTTGCACAAGCATTTTGCGACTATGTATTTGTGTTGAATGCTAAATTTAATCGCTTCATGGAACGTAAAGATAAAGCTGAAGCACAGAAAGCCACAAAGAAGGTAGTTAAAAAGAAAGCTACTACAAAAGTGGTTGCTAAGAAGAAGAAGAAGAAGAAGAAGAAGTCAAAAAAGAAAACTTAAAGGTAAAAATCTCCCGCACTGGGCGGGGATGATGAATAAGGGTTACGAACAGAAAGGATTTTGAATTATGGCACGATTTCCACTGAAGGAAGCAGAGATTGTCGCACTGGCCGAGGCGATGGAGACGGGGCTGGCTGCCAACGTCGCGATCTACCCCGCCCCGCCGGTGGCGGTGCTGGACCTGACCGCGGCCAAGACCGCCTACATCACCGCCGCCAACGCTGCGATTGCCGCGTATGCCGCCGCCGAAGCGGCCACCACGGCCAAGGACGACAAGCTGGACGATCTGATCGAGGCGATGAAGAGCGACTTGCGCTATGCCGAAAACACGGTCAACTTCGACGATGATAAACTCAAACTGATCGGCTGGGGCGGACGGGCCGCCGCGACCGCACTGACCCCGCCCGGACAGGCCCGCCTGCTCGAAGCGCCGCGCCAAGGCGAGGGCTGGGTGTACCTGGACTGGAAAGCGCCCACCGACGGCGGCAAACCCGCCGCGTATCGTGTCATGCGGCGGGAGCGTCCCGCCGGGGCATGGGAGGATGTCGCCACCGCGGTCATCACCGAGGCCACCCTCGTCGAGCAGCCCCGCACGCTGGAACTGGAATACCGCATCGCCGCGGTCAACACCGCCGGTGAAGGGGAACCGTCCAACACCGCCATGGTCGTGCTGTAAACAGCGAACACACCCGCTGGGGGCGCAGCGAACACACCGCGTCCTCAGTATTTTTTAATCATCCTGTAAATCCCGCCCGTCCCATTCGGCTATCGCTCAGAGCAGGCCCGTCAAAAAAATTTCGTGTGATTTGTGTCCATTCGCGGTTCTATATAATGCGGGCGAGACGCCCGCGTTCCCAGTTAAATTCCCCAAAAACACGGAAAAAAGCCCTTGACGCGGGTGAAAAAATCGGTATAGTGCCTCCTTTGCTGCGGATGTGGCGGAATTGGCAGACGCGCAGGCTTCAGGTGCCTGTGGGGGCAACCCCGTGGAGGTTCAAATCCTCTCATCCGCACTGCCTTTAGGCAGGTAAGATCAGGGAAGTGCTTGGGGGATATTGCCCCGCTCCCGCCGGTCGCTTGCTGATGGATAGATTGTTGCCGCAGTTCGATAATCGTCCACCCAAACGTAATATCAAAATATCAAATGCTTGCAGTCATAATAGAAAGGAAGTTCCTATGGGACAACGTCGAGATAAAATGAATAAAAGGCGAGAAACACAACAGAAAACCCGCGCAGCGAATGCCCCCCGTAAGGCAGCCGAACGTGCACGCAAAGCGAAAGCGGCGGCAGAAAAGGCAGCACAGACAGCATAAGCTTCTTAATTTCGCTTTTAATGTGTTTGAAATAAACTTCAAGCCCACAAGTGTAATGACTCGTGGGCTTTTTTATGCGCAGCAAAAAAGGCGAGTTTTGACGCTCGCCTTTTAATTTTTACAAATCCGAAGCAGGATGCCCCGGCTGCACTTTAATTCAGCAGTGTCTTGGCAATATCGACAGCCGTTGCTGCATCGGCGGCGTAACCATCGGCGCCGATCTTGTCCGCATAGGCCTGCGTCACCGGGGCTCCGCCAATCATCGTCTTGACCGACAAACCGGCATCTTTGATCGCTTGTATCGTCTTTTCCATCGCAGGCATGGTCGTTGTCAACAAGGCACTGAGCCCCACGATTTGCGCGCCGGATTCCTTCGCTTTTCTGACAAACGCATCCGGCGAGACATCCGTTCCAAGATCTACCACCTCAAAACCGGCGCCTTTAAGCATCATCATCACCAGATTTTTGCCAATGTCATGCAGGTCGCCCTGAACGGTTCCGATCATCGCTTTGCCCAAGGGTTTAACACCTGCCTTGACCAATTCCGGCTCCAGCAGTTCCATCGCCATTTTCATCGCACGGGCGGCGATCAAAACTTCCGGAATATACACTTCATTGGCTTTGAACCGCACACCAATCACATTCATCCCGGCAATCAGCCCGTCACTTAGAACCGATCCCGGCGCCATTCCTTCGCCTAAAGCCGCTTTCGTTATTTCGACGGCGGTGCTTTGGTCGCCTTTAATAATCGCCTCACTCAACGCCTTCAAATCTGCCATGTTTCACCTCATTGATTTAGATAGTGTTCCTTAAAATTGATAATGTTATTTCCGGAATACGTTTTAACAGTTCAATATTAGAAAATCAAGATACTTTGATAAAAACAGCAGGAATAGCTAATATTTTGGTACAAAATGGCAATTTTATACTATTTTTTTGTCAGTTTCCGGGAGATTTCGTCCTGCCCTATTGCTGGAACACCCACGACCGGATAAACTTGTCTTAAAAGCGAAACCCTATTACTGTTCATGAAAAAAACATAAACATCACGTTCGTTTGACCGGAGCCATAAGTGAGCCACTACATTGTATTAGTTAAGCAGGTACCTGACGTTTCTCAGATCACTGACAATGCGTTTGACCCGAAGACAGGCAACCTGATCCGAACACGCTTGCCAAGCGTGATTAATGAGCTGGATGCTCAGGCGTTGGCATTCGCCCGCCACATGAAGACATTATCCAATGACGCCGATGGGAAGGTGATTGCACTGACAATGGGGCCTCCCATGGCCGCAGAGGTTCTTCGCTACAGTTTAAGCCGCTGTGCGGATATAGCGGTCCTGCTGACGGACCGTGCCCTGGGCGGGGCTGATACCTGGGCGACCGCCAATCCGCTGGCCTTTGCGACACGCAAGATCGGGGCAGAATTGCTGGGCGGCAGTGACGATTACTATATCGTTGCGGGAATGCAAAGTGTTGACGGCGACACCGCCCAGGTCCCGGCACAAATGGCCGAGGAACTGGATATCCCGTGTGTGCCCTATGCCACGGAAGCAACCTATGAAAACGGCCGGTTTACATTTACTCGAATTGTTTCCGGCGGCAGTCAGGTCGTGCAGCCATTGAGCAGGCCGGCCGTTATCACGGTCGCCAAGTACGAATATCCGCTTTTTGCATCGTTTTGCGATACACGAAAGGCCTCTAAGATTGATTTGATTCAATGGGGAGCCGACGATGTTAAGGCGACGGCGATGGGTGTCGCCGGTTCGAAAACCCGTGTGATTCGAGTGTTTCCGCCCGGCAAAACCACCCGCAAGTGCCAACACATTGAATCTGCCGGCAAGTTAGCGGAAATCATCCGGACAAGCGTTAAAAAGGAAGGTCAGACCGAAAATGCTCAATCTGAAACCAAGAGAAACTACGTCCTCCCCGAATATCGCGAAGGTGTTTTTGATCGGTATTACGAAGGCACTTCCAAAGAAGTGGACGATTACGCCGCACTGGTCGCAAAACTAAATGACCTTCATATCACGGATCCATCGAAAATCAGCGAGGCCGACAAGGAAATGATCCTTGCTGACAAATCTATCGGTTTTCACAAAATGGCGCTGGATGATATGCTGGCGGGCCTGACACTGACCCAACCGGAATATACCGGTCAGGTGTGGGTGATGGCTGAGGTTTGCGGTGGCGCGCTGAATGACGCAACCTTCGAACTGATCGGCAAGGCACGTGAACTGGCGGATTCTTTGGAAACCGAGGTTGGAACGGTACTGGTCGGAGACGGCGTTAAACCGCTTTCGAAAGAACTGATTGCCGCCGGCGCCGATACGGTCTATCTGATTCAGGACCCCCTGCTGAAAGAGTTTGATCCGCATCCATACCGCACCGTGGTTTCAGATGTTTTTAAAAAATACAAGCCGCAAATCTTTTTATACGGGGCCACGCCCCAGGGACGTGTCCTGGCCCCAATGGTCTCCTACCGTGTCGGCTGCGGGTTGACGGCGGACTGTACGGGATTAGACATTCGGGATTCCAGCCGGAAAGGGCAAATTGCCGTTCTGATGCAGACACGCCCGGCCCTGGGCGGCAATGTAATGGCAACCATCTGTACCAAAGACTCAACCTGCCAGATGGCAACCGCACGACCGGGTGTGATGAAACGACTCCCGGCAAACCCTGAACGAAAAGGACAGGTTGTCGAGCATCCCGTTTCACTGACGCCGGACGACTTGAGTCTCCGCATCCTGAACACGGAAAAAGCACATGGTACGGTCCGTTTTGACAGCGATGTCATTATTTCCGGGGGAAAAGGCATGCAAAACCGTGACACCTATGACCGGCTTTTGAATGGACTGTGCGGTGCCATTCGCCAACGGCTTGGAATCGCCGTTGAAAGCGGCGCCACACGAACCGCTGTCGAACAGGGTTTTGCCGAACGCATCCACCAGGTCGGTCAGACCGGAATGGCTGTGGGACCCACCTTATACATCGCCATCGGCATCTCGGGAGCGATTCAGCACATGATCGGCGTAGCCAATACTGAAACCATTATTGCCATCAATACGGATCCGAATGCACCGATCTTTAAACAGTGTGATTATTATATCGTTGGCCCGGCAGAAAAGGTCGTCCCGGAACTGGTCGAAGCCCTGAACGCCGGACATCCGGACGCTCCGCCGGTAGATGATGCAGATCGTAACCGTCAGGAATAAACATTAAACACACAAACTGTAACCAACATTACAGAGCGAGAAAATATGGCAGATAAGAAAGATTATAACAGTGTTTCGGTGCTCATCGTCGGAGCCGGCCCCGCGGGGCTGTCAACAGCGATTACGCTGAAAAACCAAAAGCCCGAATTGGACGTGGCTGTGATCGATAAAGCGGCATTTCCCGGAAACCATAATCTTTCAGGGGCCGTTTTGGAGGCCGGCGCGATTGCAAAACTGATGGACCCGGTCGATCCTGAATGGGCTCAATCGGATGACGCAAAAAACGTGCTGCTGAGTAAGGTTACCAAAGATGATGTCCTGTTTCTGCTGGGCAACAAGCTGGCATTTCCCATTGGGGCCGCAATCAAAATGGCCAAACTATTTAAGCTGGCCTTCGGCCAGATGGCTCACAGCGGCGACTTTATTTGCTCCATCAGCAAGTTAACCGCCTGGCTTTGCAAGGTGGCACAATCACTGGGTGTCGAAGTCCTGCACGGTTTTGCCGCCAAAGATATTCTATGGGACGCGGATCAGCATGTCGCCATCGGCGTGAAGCTGATCGACCAGGGCATCGGCAAAGACGGACATAAAGAACGCAACTATTTGCCGGGAGAGACTATTAACGCCAAGACCGTCATTATTGCCGAAGGGTGTGACGGCCTGCTGGCCGAACAATTTATCGAGAAGGCGGGGCTGATACGGCAAGGACAGCAACTTTACTCCCTCGGAGTCAAAGAACTGATCAAGGTCAGTGATGACCAATACAAAAAATTCGGCGCCGGTCGCGTCGTTCATGCCATGGGGCACCCCATCTGGACGCCGGTGGCCGGTCCGTCCATGTTCGGGGGCGGCATTATGTACCCGATGGGCGACAATCACATCGCCGTCGGTATGATCGTGGGACTGGACTACAAGTACTGCGATTTTAATCCCCAGGACGCATTGACCCGCTTCAAGGAACATAAATTTGTTAAGCCATTTATTGAGGGCGGCACCATCACAGAAGCCGGCGCCAAAATGATCCCCGAGGGCGGATTGTATGCGATCCCCCGCTGCCCGGAAACGGAAACCATCGGACGGAGCAATGTCCTCCTGCTCGGCGACAGCGCCGGTTTTGTCAATATGTGCAAAATCAAGGGGCTGCATAATGCCATCGAATCCGGCATCGCGGCGGCAGAAACTGTTGCGGAGGGCCTGGACGCACCCAAGGGACTGGCTCGCATTTACACCAAAAAACTCAACGACACAGGCGTCATCAAAGAGATGGAATCGGCGAAAAACTTCCGTCAGACGGTTGCCAAATTCGGCCCGTTATTCGGGATGCCGCTTTCGGTACTGGGCGGATGGCTTCCGAAGTTTCATATCGAGCCGGATTATCAAACAATGACCCACGCCACATACCGGCTCAGGCCCGCGGTAAAATTTGACAAGGACACCTTTACCGCGGTTGCGGCGACGGAACACCGCGAGGAACAACCCTGCCACCTGTTGATTGCCAACGAGACCCTCTGTCGGGAAACCTGCTTAGGCAAATTCGGCGCTCCGTGTATTACGTTCTGCCCGGCGGGCGTTTATGAAAGCATCCAGGGACAGCCTAAGGCCGCCAATCCTTCCAACTGCCTGCATTGCAAAACCTGTCAGCGAAAGTGTCCCTATGACAACATCCGCTGGACCGTCCCGGAACCTTCCGTCGGGCCGCGATATAAAACAATGTAATGGCTTGACCTTGACAATTAAGTTTTTTCAAAGCTCCCATGTTTTAGTATCGGAGCTTTTTTATTCGCTTTCATCACAATGATCGGCTAAGATTGGCCGAATGAACAGAGAAGACAAAAGCACGATTCTGATTACCTGTGCGAAAGGGCTTTCCGAGATACTTTCCGGCGAGATTGCGGCATTAGGGTATGCGGTTGATTCGATTCATGAAACCGGCGTTGAAATTACCGGCGACATGTACGACTGTATGAAATTGAACCTGCACCTTCGTACCGCATTCAACATCCTGTACCTGTTGAAACATTTTGAATGCCGGAATCCCGACCAACTTTACAAGCAGACCGCGGCCCTGCCGTGGGAAGAAATGATTTTGCCGGAAGAATATGTCTGCGTCATCGGGCGTATCGAAACCCCGACGATTGAGAACACCATGTTCGCCAATCTCAAGATCAAAGACGCGATTGTCGATCGTATCCTGCAAAAGACCGGCGCCCGACCCAACTCCGGCAAAGAACGCGGTAATGCCGTGGTGCAGGCCTATTGGAAAGGTGAAAAATGCTGGATTTACCTGAATACTTCCGGACAAAAGGTTTCGGATCGAAACTATCGAAAAATTCCCTGCAAGGCCCCGCTTCGGGAATCGCTGGCCGCGGCGATCATCCTGACCACCGGTTATGACGGCTCGCAGCCGCTGATCTGTCCGATGTGCGGCAGCGGGACCTTGCCCATCGAGGCCGCCCTGATCGCCAGCCGTCGCGTGCCGGGCCTGATGCGGTCCAATTACGCTTTTATGCATACCCTGCTCTACGATGAAGATGCTTGGCAGCAAATGCGAGCCGAAGCTTTGAAACAAAGTAAAAAACGCGGCAAGGCCGGGTTTATACCCGCCCCGATCATTGCCACAGACATCGATCCGGAATGCGTGCGCTCCGCACAACGTAATGCCATGACCGCAGGCGTTGACCATCTCATCGACTTCAGTGTGTGCGATTTTGCCGAGACCCCGATCGAACCGGATGCGGAGGGGATTATCGTCATGAACCCTGAATACGGCATGCGGCTGGGGGAAATCGAGGAACTGGAACTGCTGTATGCCCGCATTGGCGATTTCTTCAAGCAAAAATGCGCCGGTTATACCGGCTATATCTTTACCGGAAATCCCCAACTGGGCAAAAAAATCGGCCTGCGAACCAGCCGAAAAATTCCCTTTTTCAATGCCAGTATCGAATGCCGCCTGCTCAAATACGAAATGTACCGCGGCACCCGCAAAAAAAAGAATGCCGCCATCGAAAACGAGTAATTGGCATTCCAAAACTCCGTATGGGGTGAGATACCCCTTTTTTGCTTTACTAAGCCAGCCGTTTCGCCGATAATACAGCAACATGAAAAACACCTTCAAATGACAGCAGGAATTTATACTAAAGGACGTTACAATGTGTGGAATAGTCGCTTATTTTGGTAAAAAACAAGCTCAACCGATTCTGATCGAAGGCCTCAAACGGCTTGAATACCGCGGATATGACTCCGCCGGCGTCGCCCTGCTCAAGGCCAATCAATTCGAAGTCTATAAAACCAGCGGACGAATCGCAAATCTGGAGGAAATCCTGCCCGAAACAGAATCCCGGGCCGTCGTTGGCATCGGCCACACCCGCTGGGCCACGCACGGCGTGCCAAATACCATCAATGCACATCCTCACATTGATTACACCGGCAAAATCGCCCTGGTCCACAACGGCATCATTGAAAACTACGCCATTTTGAAGAAATGGCTCATCAAAGAAGGATGCACGTTTAAGAGCGAAACAGACACCGAAGTCGTCGCCAACCTGATCGGCTATTTCTATGAGCGCAACCGGGCACGCAATGGTGAAAACGCTCCCAGCGGATCCAACCGTTTTGAATGGGCCGTGCAGCAGGCGTTCAATGAAATTTACGGCACCTATGGTCTGGCCATTATGTGCAGTGACTGTCCGGACGTAATGATCGGCGTCAAAAAAGGAAGTCCGCTGATTCTTGGCGTCGGAAAAGAAGAATACATTATCGCCTCAGACGCCTCAGCCATCATCGAACACACTTCGCAGGCAATTTACTTGTCCGACGGGGAAATGGTCACTATCCACTCCGAGGGGTTTGATACAAAGACCATCTCCAACGAAGAGGTCACCAAAGAACTTAAAGACATCGAAATATCGCTGGACCAGATCGAACTTGAGGGCTTCGAGCACTATATGCAGAAGGAAATTGCCGAGCAGCCCCAGGTACTGGAAACCTGCCTCAAGGGCCGCGTCGATGTCAAAAACGGCCGGGTTATTCTTGGCGGCATTCAGGACAAACTGCGCGATCTGACACGCACCAAACGCATTATTCTCAGTGCCTGCGGAACCGCCTGGCACGCGGGACTGGTTGGGGAATTTTTGTTCGAACAGTTGGCCAGGATTCCTTCGGAAGTGGAATACGCCAGTGAATTTCGATATCGCAATCCAATTGTCGATGAAGGCACTATCTTCATCGCCATCAGCCAGTCCGGCGAAACCGCTGATACACTGGCCGCCGTGGAACTGGCGAAAGAACGCGGCGCCACCGTTCTTGGTATTGTCAACGTGGTCGGTTCCACAATCGCACGAACCACCGACGCCGGCGTGTACCTGCGTGTCGGTCCCGAAATCGGTGTCGCCAGCACCAAAGCGTTTACCGCCCAGGTCTCTGTGTTAACGATGCTCGCGATTGAATTGGGTCGACGGCGTCATCTCAGCAGTGAGATGGCACAGGGGCTTCTTAAGGAATTGATGGAGATTCCCAAAAAGGTCGAACAGATCTTCTCTCAAAAAGAACAGACCCGGCAGATCGCACAAGCGAATATCGACAAAGACAATTGGCTTTTCCTGGGCCGGGGATTTAACTACCCTGTCGCGCTGGAGGGGGCCCTGAAGTTAAAGGAAATCAGCTACATCCATGCCGAAGGACTGCCCGCAGCGGAAATGAAACACGGACCGATTGCATTGATCACGGACAATATGCCGGCCGTCTTCATCGCGACAAAGTGTTCGCAGTATGAAAAAATCATCGGCAACATTGAAGAAGTGCGTGCCCGCGGCGGCAGAACCATCGTCGTTGCCACCGAAGGTGACGAGCATATCAAACCCTATGCTGACCATCTGATTACCGTACCCGACACCGTCGAACAGCTTCAACCGCTGCTGACGGTCGTGCCGCTGCAAATGCTGGCCTATCACGCCGCGGTCCTCCGCGGCCACGACGTAGACAAACCGCGAAATCTCGCCAAAAGCGTCACCGTTGAGTAAGTCCGTCTATTTTCTGGAAGCCGGACTGCGGCGGACGGATTTCTTGGTTTTGACTGCTTTTTTTTGTTTGGTGGCGGGGATCCCTTCCAGTATCTTGATCGCCTTTTTCACGTCGGCGACTTTGAGTATCCCTGTGGTCCTGCCCCCCCTGGCACCTGCGGTGCAGTAGGCATAGGAAATGTTAATATGGGCCTTCGAGAGTTTATTGGTCACGTCCGCAAAGGCCCCGGCGTAATTGGGCAGATTGACACAAAGCACCTGGGTCTCACTGAACTGCATATTCATTTTCTTTAGAATCTCGCGTATCTTGTTGCTCTTTTGACCGACCATCCGCATGACGCCATGCTCCACCGAATCCATCATCGTGATCGCAACAATATTGATTTTTTCATCCGCCAGTACGTTCAGTAACTGGGCCAGTACACCGGGCTTGTTAACCATAAAAATTGAAAATTGTGTCTCTAAATGCATGGTCAGACCCTTTCGAGAAAAGTGATAATGTGTCCAAGCCGCTAAAGTCCCTCACTTCAGCGGAGTTTGTACAACACGTCATTTTAAGCGGTACGCAGCGCAGCAACAGCCGCATCCAGATTATCATAGAAATCGAACAGTTTATCCAAATGAGTAATGCGAAACACCCTGGTCAACTGGGGGTTAATGCCGCAGATCAGCAACGACCCGCCCGTATCTTTCATACGCCGCCAGATATTGACCAACAGGCCCAGCATTTGAGATGAAAAAAAGCAGACATCTGAAAAATCGATCACCATCTTCCGGGTTTGGTGAGTCCGGATTAAGTCCTGAAGGGTTTCGGCGATCTTTTCCATCTCCCCAATGCCGCTGATCGAGGGCTGCCTGAACAACACAATCAAGACATCATTGTCTACTTTGATATCCAATATCTCAGTGTTTTTGATTTCGTCCAAAAAACAGCTCCCAAAAGGCGATTTTATTATAACTTATACTACCATAAATCGCTCTTTTTGTCAATGTAATTTATCCCGGAAGCCGCTATTTTCGGTCATTTTACTTTCCAGCAGGCCGCCACATGCTGATCAGAATCGCCTTTGGGCAAGAGTGCCTGGATCTGATGTCTGCACTGCTCTTCGGCCAGCGGGCATCGGGGATGAAACGGACAGCCCGAGGGGGGATTGGACGGACTGGGCACTTCGCCAGCCAACAGGATGCGCGGTTTTCGTCTGGTGGGGTCCGGTTCGGGGATAGCACTGAGCAGAGCGCGGGTATAGGGATGTTTGGGATTGGCATAGAGTTCTTCCCGACTGGCGTATTCTACGATGCGGCCCAGGTACATCACCGCCACCCAATCGCTGATATGCTCGACGACTGCTAAATCGTGTGCAATAAACAGGTACGTCAGATTAAGCTGTGATTGCAAATCCTGCATGAGATTAATAATCTGCGACTGAATAGACACATCCAGCGCACTGACCGGCTCGTCGCAGATAATGAATTTCGGATCGAGGGCCAAGGCTCGCGCGATGCCAATCCGCTGACGCTGTCCGCCGGAGAACTCGTGGGGATAACGGTTCAGATGCTCCGGCGACAGCCCCACTTTTTTCAGCAAATCGACGACGCGGTCCCGCCGTTTATTACCTGTGGAAATACGATGCACTCCGAGGGCTTCACCGACAATGGTCTCCACGGTCATACGGGGATTGAGCGAACCATAGGGATCCTGAAACATCATTTGGATATCCCGGCGGATGGCTTTCATGCGACCTGTCGAGGCCACAAATATGTCCTCGCCCTCAAAGGTAAACGCCCCGGCGGTCGGCGGTATCAGTCGAATCAGCGTGCGGCCGACGGTGGTTTTGCCGCAGCCGCTTTCGCCGACTAAGCCCAGCGTCTTACCGGCCTCAATCGTGAAACTGACGCCGTCAACGGCCTTGACATGGCCGACAGTCCGGCTCAAAACGCCGGCCTTGATCGGAAAATGTGTTTTGAGGTCTTTGACCTCAACCAGATGTTTTTTCGTTTCACTCATTATGTTTGAGGGCATCTTTACTTTTCTCTATGTCTTGTCCGGCATACCAACAGGCAACACAATGACCGGCAACCATCTCTTTCAGCGGCGGCTCGTCGGTTTGACACCGCTTATCATTGCAACCGATGGGACATCGCGGGTGGAACTTGCATCCAGCCGGAAAGTTCAGGGGACTGGGCACGTTGCCGCCGATGACATCCAACCGCTCCTTTTTTTCACCCAGTCGCGGCAAGGATTTCAATAATCCTTTTGTATACGGATGCAGCGGTTTTTCAAACAATTGCTGCGCCGTCGCCGTCTCGGCGATGCGCGAAGCGTACATCACGACAACATCGTCAGCATTTTCGGCCACCACGCCCAGGTCGTGCGTAATCAGCATGATGCTCATGTTTCGTTTTTTCTGCAGGTCCCGCAGCAGTTCAAGGATTTGCGCTTGAATCGTCACATCCAGTGCGGTCGTCGGTTCATCCGCAATCAGCAGTTTCGGGTCGCAGCACAGGGCCATCGCAATCATCACCCGCTGGCGCATCCCGCCGGACATCTGGTGCGGATACTCATCCACCCGGCGCTGCGGGTCAGCAATGCCGACCTTTCGCATCACCTCGACGGCGATGGCCCGGGCCTCGTCGCCGCTTTTTTTCTGGTGCAGTTTCACGGCTTCGACGATCTGGTTGCCGACGGTAAAGACCGGGTTCAAGCTGGTCATCGGCTCCTGGAAGATCATCGCGATATCATTGCCGCGGATTTCACGCATCCGGTTCTCAGAAGCATCGAGCAGCGGTTCGCCTTCAAAGAGAATCTGCCCGGCGACGATCTTGCCCGGCGGCCAGGGAATCAGCCGCATCACAGACAGTGCGGTCACACTCTTGCCGCAGCCGCTCTCGCCCACGACCGCGAGTGTCCGGCCGGCGGGGATATCGAAACTGACATCCTGCACCGCCTTGACCAACCCCTGCTCGGTGTAAAAGTGGGTCGAAAGGTTCCTGATCGACAATAATGTATGATGTGTATCCGTCATCGATTAATCCGTTCTCAATTTCGGGTCCAGGCAATCCCGCAGGGCATCGCCAAAGATGTTCAGCGCCAGTGAAATAATCAGTATCGCCAGCGTCGCTGCTGTCATCTCCCACCAATAGCCCTTTGGTAAATCCAGTCTGGCCGAATCGATCATCGCTCCCCAACTAGGCTTATCTTTTTCGCCGAGCCCCAGAAAACTTAAGATGACTTCAGCATGAATAAAACTCATAAAACGCAGGGAAAACGTAATAATGACAATATGAAAGGTATTGGGAAGCAGATGTTTGAAAATAATTCGGCCGCCGGAACAACCCATTGCACGCGCAGCCAGGACATATTCGCTTTCTTTGCGTTTGAGGATCTCACCGCGAATGAGTCTGCAAATCCCAACCCAACTGGTCAGGCCAATGGCAAGGTAAACGGTGGTTGCTCCTGCCAACTTAAAACCAAAAGGGGTTTTATCCTTTAAGACCAACGCAAACGCTAAGATTAGCAAGATGTACGGTATCGAACTAAGCGTCGAATAGATCCATACTATAACATCGTCAATAAAACCGCCAAAATAACCCGCCGCCGCACCCATCGGCACCCCAATTAAAATACTGAGAATGGACGCGAAGAATGCAACTTGTAATGATATTTTTGTGCCGTATAAAACCTTTCGCAGGATTGAATAGCCAAAAATATCCGTCCCGAAAATATTTTGCGCATTTGGCGATTCGTATTTTTGACCTGTCGATTCATCCCAATTAGTCGGCCAACTTGAACCGGTCCATTCGGCAACCTGCACATAACAGGCAATAAAAACATAGAACAGAATGATCCCGAAACAGATCATCGCCAGCTTCCGCTTGCGCAGTCGCCCTATCGCATCAATCCAAAGCGAACGCCCTTTAATCGGCTTCTGTAAATTTTTAGTTGTCTGTATTGAATCAGTCAAATTTAACCCTCGGATCAACCCATGCGTAACAAATATCTGTGATAAGATTAAATACCACAAATAAGATCGCGCTGATATACACCATTGCATTAATAATCTTGTAATCCCGCGATCCAATCGCATCAATCATTAGGTACCCTAATCCCGGAATCCCGAAAAACCGTTCCAGCAGCAGCGACCCTAAAAATAAAAACGGTATCGCCAGAACAACCTGTGTGATAATTGGTATCATCGCATTTTTCAAAACGTGCTTAAACAAAACCTGTCGCGATGAGAGCCCCTTGGCATAAGCCGTTCGGACATAGTCATTGCGAAGCTCGTCCAGCATCACTGTACGATAAAAACGAAGATTGCCGCCAATACCGGCTGCAATACCGATCAGAATCGGCAAAGCGGTATATTGCCACACACTCAGATCGGGCCAGAAATAGACCGGGAACAGCCCCCACTTAAACGCCAGAAAGTATTGACCGAAAAGAATGAAACTTAAAAACGGTAATGACATACCAACAATACTAATCAGGACCAATATGTAATCCATCCACCTGCCCCGAAAGTACGCAACCACCAGCGAAAGCGAAATCGATATCACAACGGTTCCGATGAGCATCGGAACCGTCAACGCCAGCGATGGCCCCGCGCCGCGTTTAATCTTGTCCCAGATCAATTCGCGATCCTTATACGAGGAACCAAAATCAAATGTCGCAGCGGAAAAAAGATGGTTTACAAATTGAGAATTCCAAAATGCTTTCGTAAACGGGCTCTGTTTGAAATCAAAAAACAACGGCTTGTCCAGACCATACGCTTCCTGGATCTCGGCACGTGTCTCGGCAGAAGCAGCCTTACCTGCTATTTGATCCGTAATATCTCCGCGAACCACATTAAACAGCAGAAAGGTCACCAGCATCACGCCGAATACAATCGGTATGGTGTATAACAAGCGTCTTATGATATATGACAGCAAAAAACTCTCCTGGATTTACTTATATCTGTAAGCTTTACGCTTCTCTACATCAATTCTTCTAAACTTCGACAAACCATATTGAAATGTATTCGGTTTGTAATTTTCCACCCAACTGTGATGCAGCGTAAACGCAACACCATGCAGCAGAAAAACAGCCGGGCATTCCTCAATGATCATGGCCTCGGCCTGGCGATAAAGTTGTGTCCGTTCGGGTGTATCAAGCATCGCCGACGCTCGCTCATAAAGCTTATCAAATTCAGGATCAACATAATTAAAGTTATTGGGCCCCGGCGACACATTCTTACCATAAAAAAGCTGTAAAAAGTTTTCCGCATCCGGATAATCTGCGACCCAGCCGGACTGGAACATCTGGAAATCTTTTTGGTGCATTTTTCCAAGATATGTCGGCCAATCCATATAGTCAACCTCAAGCTCTAACCCGATTTCCTTAAACGATTTTTTGTAAAATTGACCATATTGCCGGGCTACAACATCCGTACTCGGCATGGCCAGCGTTAATACAGGAAGAGAACCCTGATTCAGTTGTTTCGCCTGTTCAACCAGCTTTTTTCCTCGCTCAATATCGAATCCAAATCCTTTTTCTTTTATATCCGGATCATAAGATTTCATCAACGGCGGAATAAAGCCGTCGGCAACTTCCGCCCTGTTATTGGTAAAAAGATCGATATAGCGTTTCTTATCAATGCAACACGCAATCGCCTGCCGCAATGGCTTATTGCTGCCGAGCAGCGGATCTTCCATATTAAACCCGATCCAGTAGGTGCTCGGATTACGAAAAGTCTTAAGCGTGATCCCCTTTTCAGCCAGTTCGCGGGAAAGCGTTTGGCCTTCCTGAATCGCCTGTTGAAAATTGTCCTTAGGAATTCCGGACGCGTCCAGCTTCCCCTGCAAAAACAAAAACCACATGGGCGGGTCTTCTTGAATCAGCATAAAGAATAGTCTATCCGCAAACGGCAACTTCTTTCCCGCATCAGCCAGATAGCCATTTTCAAGATCTTCCGGTTGACCCTCAGAGGGGTAAAATTCATCATGAAAACATTTATTCCGAACCATTTCTATATAGCTGCCGCGATTCCATTTATCCAGCACAAACGGACCAGTCCCGATCGGGTGATTAATGATGGACTTACCGTAATAATCAATGGCTTCTTTGGCAACCGGAGCGGTCGGAAGATGAGCCAAGAGATATAAAATCTGCGGCCATGGTTTCGTCAGTGTTATCTGTAGGGTGTATTTGTCTAACGCTTGCAACCCCTGGACCGGTCTTGAATAATCAACCTCATCCATTGACTTGCAGGATTTCGTGTATTCTCTGAAATCATCGAGACCGTCAATCTTGCCGTCAAAGACCCACCAGTTTCGGCTGAGATATTTAATATTAGCCAGCCGCTTCCACGAATAGATAAAATCCGCCGCAGTCAATTCTCTCCGTTGCCCTTCAAAACAGGGGTCGTCTGTGAAATAAATGCCCTGTTTAATCCTTATCGTGTACACTTTCCCATCTTCACTGACGCTGGGCAGGCCTTCGGCCAGTTGGGGAATCACCTGATAAGGTCTTTTTAAGTAATGATAATCATAAAGGCATTCAAAGATTTGGCTCGCAACAGACGAAGAGGACGTGTCGCCAATATTGCCCGGATCCAGAGAATCAATTTTAGAGCCGATCGCCGAATAAATAACCACTTCATTTTCAGGAATACCGCCAGATCTCAACAAGAAGCTTAAAACATAGATGCCCCCCCCTGCCAGAACAGTAATTGTCAAAGTTTTGATAATCCTTTTCAAAACTAAGTTATCCATAACTTCCTTGAATTATAACCGAAGCATTAATCCTGTGTTTTCAACTTCTCGGGCATCGGCTCCAACTTCGGCGGCGCCGATAGAGATTTACCGGAAGCATCCTTGCCGTAATCAAATTTAAACTTCTCCGCTAATTGCCCCCGAAGCATCTGATTGCCCAAGAGGGTCTCGTATTGGGCGTCCAACCCTTGCCCCCGTTTGATGGCCGCCAGAATGCCGGTTTTAAACCCCATGATTTTATCCAGTACGCTTTGATCAACCTCAGCAATGACCGTCAATAAGCGGTCAATCTGTTCCGATGAAAATGTATCCTTGCCCTGAGAATACCGCTGGATCACCACGGCATACAACTCCGCAAATGTCCGGCCGAATACTTTCTTGACTTCCGGGTTGGAATTCTGTTCGGCAGTTGCGCCCAGCACCGTCAGCAATACAGCATCCGGAGACTCATCGTTTACGGTCCAATTCCTGTATGCGGCAATGCGTTTATTCGCGATCGTCAGTAAAATATCGCTCGCTTTTGACTGATTAAACGCGGCACAAAAACTGACAATCATTTTTTGGATTTCCGGGTGCAGGCCGTTGGCTGCCTGGGTCCCCAGCGCATCCAGAATGGCTTCCGTGGCCTGCTCGTCGCGTGTGACCTCCGAGGTCAACTGCTGAATGATCGCAGCTTGGGTGACGGCCTTAAATGCCCAATACCGCACCACAGCATCTTTATCATCCAATTGCTGCAACGCTAACGGCGCCAACTGAGGGCTTTGCAGATTTGCCGTAAGAATCATGAGATTTTGCTCGAGCATTTGACGCTGCTGAGAATCCTCTAACCGATCGACATTCTGAAATGCCTCCTGAATGTCGGTCTTGGCCTGGGCAATATACGCCGTCGCATAGTAAGATAAAAAATCGTCGCCTTTTTGACTCTCCAACTGCCTGCGGATCTCGACGATTTCATTGGATGATTTGGACAACAGCATCTGGTTCAATGCCTCCGTCCAGAATTTCGCAATCACACTTTTGTCAGATGAGGTTAATTCCGAACTGGCCCCCTGGATACGCAGGCGAACAGACTCAATTTCGGTTATATTCACAGAATAAGCTGCGGAAATGCAGAAAAAACCCACCACGAGAGCAAACATTAAGTTTTTCATTATACAACCACCTATTCGCAGAAAAGTATCAATAAGTGCACCTAATACGAAGATTAAGGCAGGATACTTTGATCCTGCAGAACTGTCAAGCAAATTTACGCATCTTAATCAATCAACAATTCTCTTGACATTTCTACAGATTGTTTTATAATAATATCCACAATTCGCAGGTCACCGTAAACGGAAGGAGACTTCGCGAAGGAGATTTCTAACTTTTAATTCTTAGCTTTGAATTGGCACAAGAATGAAAACACTGTCGAAGAAGAAAAACACAAGAACCGGGTGTTCGCTTGAAATAGTGTTATATTTCAAGGAACTTTTTGGATTTGTCCGATAACAGTGGCATGGTTTAACTGTTTTTTTAGGAGTACTTACCATGCCAGCAAAACTGATTGACCAAACGGA
>JAOUFG010000161.1 GCA_029858345.1 Phycisphaerae bacterium | reverse complement strand
GTCCTCCCGTAATCAGGCCATCGAGAGCGAAGCGAACGGCAACTGCGCAAGGGTGACCGAGCGTGGGAAGGAAGCCGGGAGCGTAAGCCGCGGGCCGATGGACAAGAACCGGATACGAGGCGACGCAGGGCGGGACGAGCAGGCATGAGACTGCGAAGTTTAGATGGCCAAGGCTTTCGGCGGCGTAAATCCGGCGGTCGTGCGGCGAAGGACAGCGTTCTTGCCTGGGGAGATTTCGCCTTACGCCTGAAAGGGCGATCCGGTCCAAAGGATGCGGAGAGCGAGAAGTCAGCAGAGGTCGTAGTAGCCCTGTTTTCAGAGCGAAGGACCGAACGAAAGAGAGAACGAATCGACCATGGACCTCGAAGGCGAAAGGCCTCAGATGTTCAGGCAACTGGAGCTGCCGTTTGAAAGCAGGGGTGAAGCCCCGAGGGTGGAGCGCAGCGAGGAAGAGCCGCCTGCGGTCCGTGGAGACGAGCGTTCGGGAGCGAGCGACCTGATGGCCAAGGTGGTCAACCGCCAGAACCTTCAGGCCGCGCTGAAGCGGGTGAGAAAGAACAAGGGCAGCCCCGGCATCGACGGGATGACGGTGGACTTACGTTTTCGGGCTATAGGCAAAAATAAGTCATTTCTCAAGACCGGCTCTCATTATTTCAGGTAGTTACAGTTCCACGACCCCCAAACCTGTAGGCACACGAATTAGTATATATGTGTTGACATACAAGCAAGCACACGCTATCTATGTAAGCATGTATTTGCGAACCACACGGCGAAAAAACAAAGACGGCTCGGTCGTCGAATACTTCCAGCTGGCCCACAACGAACGCCATCCGGTCACAGGCAAACCGGTGGCCAAGATCATCCACAATTTCGGGCGTACCGATCAGTTGAACCGCGAGCAGTTGGTGCGGCTGTGCCGGTCCATAGCCCGGGTCTGCCAAGTCACCGTGATCGATCCGGCCGATGACGATGAGAAAACCGCGCAGCTTGCGGGTTCGTCTCTTGGCCAGGATTTGAAGATCGACAAAACCGTTATGCTCGGCACGGTGCTGGCCGTCGAAGCCCTGTGGGACAAGATCGGGCTGAGAAAGACTTTCAGCGATATTGCCAAAGTGCATAAGCTTCCCAATGGCTACGAGCGGGCCCTGCTGGCCATGACCGCCAACCGGCTGTGCGCCCCCGAGTCCAAGCTTGGCGTGTGGGAGCGCTGGCTGGAGACCGTCTATTTGCCTTCTTGTCAGGGTTTGCAGTTGCGCCACATGTACGAGGCCATGGATATGCTCTACGAGCATGCCCAAGAGGTCGAAAGAACCGTTTTCTTTCATACCGCCAACCTGTTCAACCTTCAGGTGGACCTGATTTTCTACGATACCACCACAGCGTCCTTTGCCACCGACTACCCGGACGATCCGGTGGACAACCCGGATGTAACCTTGCGCCAGTTCGGCCATAGTAAAGAAGGCACCTGGACAACCCAGGTGGTGGTGGCCCTTGCCGTTACCCGCGAGGGCATCCCGGTACGCAGTTGGGTGCTGCCGGGCAGCACGACCGATGTGACCACGGTGGAAAAGGTCCGCGCCGATCTAAGGGGCTGGGACCTTGGCCGGGCGATGTTCGTGGCTGATTCGGGCATGAACAGCGAGAACAACCGCATCGCGCTATCCCGGGCCTGCGGCAAATATCTTCTGGCCTGCCGGATGGCCAGCGTGGCCGAGATCAAACGCGAGGTGCTGTCCAAAAGGGGGCGGTTTACCACCTTCAAAGACAATCTGCAGGCCAAAGAGGTCATCGTCGGCGACGGCGTGCGCCAAAAGCGTTATATCCTGTGCTTCAACCCCAAAGAAGCAAAACGGCAGCAAAAACACCGCGCAGAAGTGGTGGCCTTTATCGAACGTGAACTCGACAATCACACCAACTTGAAAGCCACGCGCCAGTGGGCCATCGATCTTTTGGCATCGCGACGCTACAAACGCTATCTGAAGGTCACTAAAGCCGGTTATATCCGCATCGACCGCGGGGCGATCCGGGAAGCTGCCAAGTACGATGGCAAATGGGTCCTTGAGACCAATGATGACACCATCAGCCTGGAAGATGCCGCCAGCGGTTATAAAAGCCTGATGGTCATCGAGCGTTGCTTCCGATCCCTCAAGCGCACCCAGATCAAAATGACGCCCATGTACCACTGGCTGTCGCGGCGCATCGAAGCCCACGTTAAAATCTGTGTTCTGGCGCTGATGATCGAGCGCATCGCCGAGCTATCGTGCGGCAAGCCCTGGCCCACGATCCGTCGGGCGCTGGACAAGCTGCAGGCGACAAAATTTTTTGATTTAAATCAGCGTGTGTATTTGCGCAACGAAATCTCGGTTGAAACGCGCAACATTCTTAAAAAACTGGATATCAAGCCTCCCAAGCAGCTCATTCAGCTCGAAAACGACCCCCAAAAAAGCCGGAAATTGTAGACACACGCTGAATATCATTCAGTGAGCACAATGCACGTACGCCAGGTGCTCGCGCGATTTTGTATTCCTACAATATGAAAACCCAAGTGTTAGGCAGAAATTTTAATCCTCGGAATATCAACCATATGCCTGCGGTTAAAATTTCCGCCCGCCTAGAACTCGACGAAAATATCTCATTTCTGGACGGACACTAATTAGAAAAATGATTATCGGCAGCTATTTTTGGAATGTTTGGGCAGAGTGGGCTGTCAATGTTGATATTAGGGGAAAAAACCATGGTGGGATTAATCAGCGGCATATTCATTATCCTCCGTCGGTAAGTCTGACGCTGCTGAATCCCCGGCCCATGGGGTATGGTTCCGTATTGCCTTGCAACAGCAGGGCGGCATGTTGACGGTTGGTCACATTCGTTTTTCTGTAGATATTGAAAAGATGTGTTTTGACAGTGTGAATGCTGATATTGAGCGTTTCGGCAATTTCCTGGTTGCTGGCGCCCGAGGCAACATTCTGCAGGACATCTTTTTCACGGGTGGATAAGCTTTTTATACTGTTTGCAAGCGGATTGGGCTCATCCGATAATATATGGACGCATTCCGTCAATACTTTTCGGGAAAGCCATAAGTCCCCCTTCAGGATAGTTCGAATTCCCTTTAAAAACGAAAGTCGCGAGTCGTTTTTATAAAAAAGACCGCGAATTTTGTATTTCCTTACAAACCGTGACAGTCTGCAGTCCCGCTCCACATTGAACAATGCTGTCAGGCAGCGAAATGAATGTATTGCAGCGAAATCAGTAAATCGCAATTCCACTTCTGCTTTTTCACTATCGAAACAGTCAAGCAACCAGATGCAAGGTCTGTTCGTGTCCTCAGAACCCATATCGATCGAGGGAGAGTTTTCATGATAGACACACTCGGCATGCAGTTCGTGTTGGAGCCAAAAGGAAATCAATTCATAGTTCAATAGTGTAGAGCCGACGATGTAGATTCTGGGTCCTGTATGCGCCATTTCCATTTTAGATCCTAATTTTATGTATCAGTTCAGCGCATTGCGTTGTCTGCCGTCGTTACTTCGATACCATGGAATAAATGCCCAATCCAACGCGCCAAATAACAAATCACTTGCTGTCAAAGCACTTGATAACTGCGAAATGATTGTTTTTCAAAAAAAACTAAAAATTAAAGGCAGTTACAAACCAGGTCATTTTCTTGATATCTGCAACTGAGAATAGGGGAAAACAAATGAGATCAGGTTAAATGATACTATCTTTTCATTCTAAAAAGCAACGAGGCAAAATAAATGCCAGAATCCTTATTGATAAAAATATACATATTTTTAGTGCATTACATGGGAACCATGAATGGACGGGCACAATGGTATGAACTTATTTGGACAAATTGTCGGTATATAAATTCCCAATGAGGAAAATTTTGATCGAATGGAAAAGATGCTGTGCATCGAGGTGCAGCCGGAAGGATGCAAAAATCCGCACATTAGCGCGAGGCCAATTCACATGGTGACCCCCGACCATAAATATCCCCTGTGTTGCGGGAGGTCAGGAAGCGGTGGATTCCGTGAGAGACGAATTCCAATGTCTTGGAGGGGGAGACAAGTCTGAAACGATTAAACCGGACTATGCCGCGTGTTTGGGGTCGGCGTGGGAGGTTAAATGCGGTGCCACACTTTTGGGACGAAAAGGTTTGTGAGTAGATTTGGGAGGGATTTATGGGGTGATGCCAGTTTAAACTTAATAATTCCGAGCAACAAGCTGCGGAGGGCGCTGTTCCGGTTCACCGAACCTCACAAAAAAACGGCGATTTTTTACTTTGAATATATGACTAAGCCTTGGCCCGATCCTTAGCCGCACGAGCGTAGTAATTGTAGTAACCGTTCTTCTCAGATATATGTTTGTTCAGCACAAATCCCATGAATTTTTCTTTAGGCATCAGCCCCAGAGCGTCTTGGACATCTTTTATGGGCGTCTTGGAGGATTCCACCACCATGATGATGCCGTCTGCCAATGATGATAAGGTCAAC
>JAOUFG010000059.1 GCA_029858345.1 Phycisphaerae bacterium | reverse complement strand
TGCTACATAGTCACCGGGTCCAAGCATTGCGATAGTCTCCACTATAGAATTCTATTTCCATAGTGGAATATCGGCATGCTGACTCAAAATAGATCAAAATTACTCTGTTTTGTTGCTACAGTCTCGACAAAAAAGCCCTTTCTCAACGGCCTGTTCACTCAATCGAAACCTGGATATGAATTCACGACGATTCATCGATACTCCTATTTAAAAAATGTCTCGAGGGTCATGTCAATGTTTACCTGTTCGGGCTTTTTCTCATCGCTTTTGATGGAAAACTCCTCAACGCTGAATAAACACGGATTCTCCTTCAGCCCGGCGAGAAACTGAACAAACTGTTCGTACTTGCAGGTCCCAGAAAATTGCAGCCGCAACGTCCCGAATCCAAGTGCCGTTTTCTTTCTCGCCGAAGCGACATAACTCGGACCCGAACTGACAGCGATACCGGCACTTTTCAGTTGGTCGTATGTTTTATCCCAGAAAAGCTTCCGCTGCACATCCTCGTTTTCCGGCAGTTCCAAAGACGGTACAGTTTGATACAATCCGGCGATTTTCGCTTCGGAACCCGCCGCTGCCCCCCCCATAACATCAAGCTTACTTTCATACGTGCCTAACTGGTCCCGGACGCGTGACCAGTCTTCGACCAGCGGCAGTCCGATGACCCCATAAAGCAGAATCAGCACAATGGCGGCAATCCCAAAAAGTATCGCCCGCCTGTCACGATCACCCAGAGAATCAAAATAGGCCCTTGCTTTTGTTATCATTCAGCTTTCTTCCTTTTGTCGGTAAAGTTCTTATAATCAAATAACAGCGTAAAGGTCGTCTGTTTTTTCTTGTCGTCAAAATTCTGATTTGAAGGACGAACCCCCTCCACTCCCTTGCATTTGCCCAATGCCTCGGCAAAAGAATACATCATCTTGGGATCTTTACAGGCCCCGCCGACAGCAATTTTCTGAAATCGCCGGACCGTCAACGAATGAACGGTAACGCCCTTGGGAATACTTCCGTTGATCATTTCGATGACGTCGGGGATATCCATTCGTTCCCGGGCAACGGCGCTTCTGAGGCGATGTGTCTCCAGCAGCCGGCTGAATTCGGGTGTATCCATCTTTTTCTCATACGCCGCCAGTCGAAGCTTGTCAACGCCGTAACTAACCGCGATAAGGACGGCCAACATAAAACAAACAGCCGCGGCCAACACCTTCTTTTTCCGCCCGGTCGTTTCTTTCGGCTCGGAGCTGTGTTTCTGATACACGCCTTTGAATACATCATACTGCGGACCTGCATCATGCGCCGTCAGCGCCAGTCCCAGACACTCGATATCGGGCGTTGAGCCCTTATCCCCTTCCATTTGATTCAGGTCATAACGGATCCGGCTGGTATCGATCTCTTTCTCATTTAACACCTTCTCTATGATCTCAATGAACCGGTCCGACCCGTCCAAATAGAGCCGCAACGGTTCCGTAGAATGCTGCACATATTCGGAAATGACATTTTGAATATCAAGGCACACCAGAGATGCTTCCGAAGTATCCGCATCCGTCATTTCTGAAAGTTCGCAATCCAGTGTTGTTGCCTTTGCCAGTATCCCGTTCTGCACAAACAAAAGTTTCGTATCGTCCCGGCGGCAATACAGCAAGGCGTAATCGGCCCCGAGGCCCTCACAACAGGAAGCAATCGTTCTGAGAACGGCCTCAGACCGTAAGACAATCGCATCCACATTCGCCTGTCGCGCCAACTCAACTGCCTCCGACAGCATATCACGTTTCGCCGCCGCAACAGTCACCGTCACTTTTCCTTCATGCTGCCTTAATATCCGCCAGCTATACTGCATCTGCTCCATCGGAAGCGGCAAGTGAATTTCCATCTGTACGGCAATAAGGGCCTGTAATTGTTTTTCATTGACAGCCGGAACCTCAAAACAATAAAATCCGACACAACTGTCATCAAACCCCATCGCGGTCACAATGGAATGACCGGGAAAATCCTGCCTGATGCTTTTGATGAAATCACTCCAGCTTGTCGTCTCTTTGGAACCCGAATACGCTTTCAGGACCGTCGCCTTCGTGCCGCTAACCTGCACGACACAAGCTCGATACTGAAACGGTCCCGCCGATAATCCCGCGAAAAGAACCTCTTTTTGTTGTTCATTCTCCATCAATTTCCGATCCCTTCATGCCAGTAAATAATGTCACAGGAAGTCCCGTCCCGCGCAACAATCGCCCGCACCGTGTACACCAAGTCCGTGGAACCATCCGTCGCTTTTGCATACAGGGAAAAAACATCGGATCGAACCGTAATAAAACCTGCGATTTTCTTAAACGTCTTGATGTTCATGGACTTGACATTCAACAGTTCCGCAATGCTCGTTATCGGCGTTTCAAGCCCGTCACGATACGCGATGATGTCATTGGCCAGTTGCTCATCGCCTTCAAGAAGTGCTGTCAGAACCTCCCGAGGAGCTGTATTGACATTAATTCTTCCCTGTAGGACTTTGTCTTTGGACACGGTTATTTTGTCCGCGATGGATTTGAACGTTTCCAGATCAAGCGGTTTCGGCTCATCCCCATTTTCATCATTCTTATCTTTTTCTTTCGGCGAATTCTTGTCAATCAAATCCGCGACACTCCCCAGCTTCCCTTTCGCTTTTTCCTCGATCCATTTTGCTTGCGGCTTGGACACACCCAATTCCTGCTGGAGTTCATTCGCGTTTTTCTTGCTGATATCGATACGCGCATTTCCCAGTGCATCGATATTTCTGCAGCTCGAAGAACTGGTTAAAAAATGGCCGATCCCCTTGTCCAGCACTGCGTCCTTATTATCGCGAGGAAAACTCTGTTTGCCGTCTTTTTCATTCGCGTCCAGTTTCCCGTTCAGGTTATAATCCTCTCCGTAAAAATCATTTTCCTGAATCCCTTTGACAAACAGAACCTCCCGCAATGTCTCAAACGCCCCGTTCCGGATAGGATACCAATATTCCAGATGGTTGTAATATTCTGCTTCTGCGCCTTCGGCACTGACCTTGCTGTCCTTATCCCGCCAGTCGATGATGGAATCGGCCTGCTCAGCGGTCATTTCCAAAAGATTGAGAAAATGCTTTTTATCCGCTGTATTGACATTCAGCTTACCGCTCTCATCCGTAATCTCCACCCAAGCCGTACACCCCCCCACTTGAATATCATTGAAGTCTTCCGGATCGTCATGCCAAAGCTCGCTAAAGGCATCATAGCTTGCATCATCTTCGGAAAGGACATGGATGGCCGTTTCCACAGCGGCTCGGGCAGCCCACCGGCACGCACATTGCCGGCCATAGGATTGACTGAGCCGGCTGCTGAGTCGGCTGCTCTGGCCAAGCACCGTCGTCATCAGAATTAAAATAATGACGATCCACAGGACAATCACCAGCACAAAACCATTTGGATGATACAGCCGTCTCATTCTTCCGCTCCTTCCGTTTGAACGTCGGGAAACTCACTGTTCATATAAGAGTCATAGTTCTCTTCCGATTCTGAAGAATCCTCTGTGTCCGCATCGGTCTGACCGGATTGGAGTCGGGGAATACAGACAAGAACCGAACGGCGCAGCGTCTTTTTGCTGTCCGTCTCGGCCGCCACCAGGGCAATTTCCACCAACTGGGGAAACTGGCCGTCATCGGCATTCCATTCGTCCGTCCATTCAGTTCCGTTATAGCATCGAACATACAGTGCCGCGATGTGTTCGGCCAAAGGCGCCAGGGTTCCACCGGGCCGAACATCCTCGCCCACCGAAACCCCCGGCACCACCGGGCAATACCGTCGCATCAATACCGACCGTCCTGTCTCCGGGTCGCCCTTGACAAAATACTGGACCTCGTACACATCCCCTTCGGGCTGAAGCAGCCGGGCTTTCTTTCGACTGACGGTATAAAATGTCGGAGTTTGACTCGAAATGCCGTCTTCACCGTCAATGTAGGATAATTCAAATTTTGCATCACTGAAGTCCTGGCTGCGGTACAGATTGTTCAGGTCATTTTTAATAAGCTGACAGGCGTATCTCATCTCATCGCTCAACGCCGTCAAATCCTGGTATGTCTGCCGGCCCGACACGATTCCGCGCATCGCCGCCGCCGCGGTGACCGTCACAAAGGCCCCGATAACCACCGCAATCAGCAATTCAACAAATGTAAATCCGTTTCTTTTCATCAATACCCGCTTAACCGTGTTTTTGCCTCAATCTGTTTATGCCGCTGTTGTTCCATCCAGTCCACCGTAACCGTTACATCATAAAGAAAATCAAGCGTTGTCTCCGAAATCCTCAGCATCCAGACAAAGGTGGTCCCTTCACCTTCAAATGTTCCCTGGGACGGCCCGCTCAGAAGATAGTTGCGGACGCCGATAAAATCAACCATGATCAGTTGCCGGTCGGCAAGGTCCCACGCCTGTTCATTAATCATGATCGACCGGGCCGTTCTCAACGAATTGACACTGATGCCCGCCAGCACAACAACCGAAAGACCCAGCACCAGTGCTGCGGCGATAGTCTCAATCAGCGTAAATGATCTTCGATTACTTTTAAGCTTCATACATCCTCAATCCGCAGCGTCAAGGTCGATCAACCGCAAGGTATCTTCAATATCATCGGCGACCCCTTCGAACACCGTTATTTTCGCGTAAGCAGACGAAAACAATGCCGTCATACTATGCCTGCCGTTTCCCATCTGCACGACCGCCGAATCACAACTGCCATCGGGATAAAAATGAATACAATTATTATCATCCAACGCGGCTTCGCTCTCTCCCAGGGCCGGTGCGATGTCCACAAATTCAAATTCAATCCCGTCTCCCAGTATCTTCTTTCGACAATAGGGATTTCTGATGCTCTTTTGTTTCTTCGTTTGACTGGATACATCAAAGACAGGACCCACCAGATAGAACCGCTTGCCAACACCATCTAAGCGGAGTTGACAGGTCCGGCCCTGTTCAATCGCGTACATCCTTGCGAATTTGCCCATCAACAAAAGGGCTTTGGCCGACGTCCTCAGGGACTCCTTTTTATACGTACCCATATAGTAGCTGCCGGAAAAACCGGCCACCAGCGCCAGGATGACGACCACCAGCATCAACTCAGCAAATGTAAAGCCCCGCCGCCGGACGTTATTCGTTGTAAATGTCCGCGTTATCAGCGTCGCCCCCTTCCTGACCGTCAGCGCCTAAGCTGATTAAATCATAACTGCCGACATTCACAAGCCCCTCCGGCTCATACAGGTACGGATTGTCCCACGGATCCATGAGATCCGACGGTTTACAGTACCGCCCGCTCCATTTTTCCTCCACATCCGCCGGCGCCTCAAGCAGTTCGCTCAGGTCCGTCGGATACCGTTCGCAGTCAACGTAAAACTGCTGAATTGCGCTTTCGATGATGTTCATTTTTGTGCGGGCGATTTTCGACTTGGCCTTTCCCATGCTTTTAAATGTACGGGGGACAATAACGGCCGCAATCAAACTCAAAAGAATGATAACCACCAACAGTTCAATAAAAGTAAAACCTTTCTCATGTCTATGTGTCACGTCATTTCCTTTCATTATTCGATTTCTTTCAATGATGTTCTACAGCAGTCCTTCTCCCATGGTCATCATCATGATCGGCAGCAGTGTCGCCATGATAATAAAGAAGATCACCACCGCCAGAATCAATATCATAAACAACGGAAACAATGCCAGCAGACGCTGGACAGCCGAATCCGCCTGCTCGTCAAATGTATCCGCCGCGTTGAGCAGCATTTCATCCAGCTTTCCGGTATGCTCCCCGACCGAAACAATCTGTACCAGTAAAGGCGGAAAGAGGTCGCTGTCTTTGAGCGGATCGGCAAGACTGTGCCCGGTACGAACTTTCTCGGTGACAGCGTCGATTGACCGGCCTAACACTTCATTATTCAATGTATCCCGCACGACGGCCAGTGACTCCAGGATGCCGATACCCCCTTTTGTCAACGCACCCAGCGTGCGGGCGAAACGGCCCACAGAAATACTCCGGATCACACTTCCCAGTACAGGAAAATGGAGAACAAACCAATCCCATCGAAGTCGTCCCTGCTCGCCCTGCTTCCACCGCCTGAAACAGAACCAGCCGCCGATAAAACCGACCAGCAAAAACAGGCCATAACTCCTGAAGAAATCACTGATCCCAATCAGTATTCGGGTCGGCAAAGGCATGACCGTTTCAGCGCCAAGCGTATCGAAAACACGCGGTAAAATAAACGCCACAATAAACACAACTGAAATCAGACCCGCGACAAGAACAGAAACAGGATAAACAGACGCTGTCTTCATATTCGTCTTGATCTTTTCCTCACGGGACAGTAATTCCGTAAGCTGCTGCATGGTCTGTTCCAGAATTCCCGCGGTTTCACCGGCCTGTATCATTGATACATAGAGTCGGCTAAACACCGCCGGACGTTTCGCCATCACGGCACTGAGCGAATCGCCGGAACTGACTTCTTCGGCAATATTACTGAGAAGCTCTTTAAGCTTTGGCCTGCTTTGCTGGGCGGCAATAATTTTTAACGCCTCCAACAGCGGCAGACCCGCCCGAAGCGCGGCGCTAAGCTGGCTGGTAACCGCAAGAATGTCCTTGCTGTGAATTCGTCCTGACAATGAAAAAATGGATTTTTGAGCGATCTTGGCGGTATAAATTTTGCCCATCAGCCCTTTCGCCTCTGCAAGATCGAGAACAAACCGCCCCTGAAGCGAAAGCGCCCCGATGGCCGCTTTTCGGTTGGCCGCATCGACAACACCGGCAACGGTATTACCTTCTGAATCGACTGCCTTGTAAGAATATTCAACCACGTCCCTAACCTTAAAAAAGGGCTTTACCGCACCCAATTAATCCTCATTGGCTTGTGTTGCCCTGAAAACCTCTTCCGGCGTGGTAACACCCGCCAGTATTTTTTCAATACCGTCATGCCGCATATCAACATGATCCTCCGGTGCCGCCACAACGATCTCTTCGCTGGACGGATTTTTACCGATCAGTTTACGTATCGACTCCGTTACCCGCAGCAATTCAAATATCCCCACGCGACCCCGCATCCCCGTCCCGTTGCATTCGGTGCACCCCTTACCATAATAGATTTTATCCGGATCAATCTTCACCGAATTATTCAGGTTGGCCAGAATCCGTTCATCACAAGCGCGTTTGACCCGGCAATACGAACAGACCCGCCGAACAAGCCGCTGAGCCAGAACCCCTTCGATGGAGCTGGCAAGCAAAAACGGCTCAATACCCATATCGATTAAACGCGTGATCGCTCCGGCCGCATCATTGGTATGCAAAGTAGAAAAAACCAGGTGGCCGGTCAATGCGGCACGAATCGCAATATCCGCCGTCTCTTTGTCGCGAATTTCGCCCACCATTACAATATCCGGATCCTGCCTGAGAATATGACGCAGTCCGCGGGCAAACGTCAGACCCCGCCGGGGATTGACCGGAATTTGAATGATGCCGTTGAGCTGATATTCGACCGGGTCTTCAATCGTAATGATTTTTACACTGGGGGTGTAAATGGAATTCAATGCCGCATATAATGTCGTTGTTTTGCCGCTACCGGTCGGCCCGGTCACCAGCACAAGGCCATGCGATTTATTTAAGGACTGCCTGAAACTGGACAGCATGTGACGATTCATCCCCAATTCGTCCAGTCCGATCAGGGCCGCACTTCGGTCGAGAATACGCATCGTAATTGCTTCGCCGAAAATCGTCGGCACCGTCGAAACACGAATGTCGATTTTGCCGCGATTTCCTGAAAATTCGATATGGCCGTCCTGCGGAATGAACCGCTCGGCGATATTCATCCCCGCCATAATCTTGATACGCGAGATGATCGCCGCCTGAAGCTTTTTGGGGCTGGGCGATTTTTCAATCAGCATCCCGTCAATGCGGTACTTGATCTTGACTTCGCCCTCAAAAGGCTCGATGTGAATATCGCTGGCGCGGGCGTCAATGGCCTCCAGCAGGATCAAATTCACAAGATTGACAAGCGACGGCTCACGCGCCAGTTCCTGGAGGCGGGCCGCGGTCAGTTCCTCATCCATCTCGATCTCCGTTTTCGCGTCATCCTGTACAAGATCATCCAGCATGCGCGCCACATTGCTGCCGTAATACTTCAGGATGGCCTCTTCCAGTTGGTCGGTCCGGGCATAGTGGCGTCGTATGCCCAGCGGGCAGACAACACGGATCTCGGCAATCGCGCGAACATCAAACGGGTCGTTCATGGCAACCGAAAGACGACCGTCTCGGATGGCAAAGGGGAAGATTTTGTGCCTGCTGACAAGTTCGGCCGGGACCGCCGCGATGGCATCCGGGCTGACGGCAAGACCGGCCAGATCGACCATTTCAATGCCTGCCTGCTTGCTTAAGGCCTCATTGACCTGCCACGCCCTGGCAAATCCCAAGTCCACAAGTGCCTCTCCGATGCGCACACGGCAAAGTTTTTGATGCGAAAGGGCTTGCTCAAGCTGCAATTCACTGATATAGGAATCGTCAACAAGTAATTCTCCGAGCTTTTTCCCGACTCCAATCATTAAATCAAAATGCTCTCATTAAAGACCTATTTTTTATTTGTATTCAGGTACACCTGTCCAAAAAACTTCCTTTATATGGTATTAGACGCATGAAGACCGTGGATGTTTCAGAAAAATAATATTTTTTTCCAACATTCTCGCCATCTCCGTCCATCGCCTCCAAAATCGGCAAGCCGAGAAGCGCAACAACCCCGTTCAAGGCACCTTGGAATGGGATACTCCATCGAAATCCGCTCAAATACACCGCTAAATCCCGCTTCTACATAGAATATCAAATCCATCCCGAAAATTCAACCTTTTTCGCTTTAAGCTGAAAAGACAACCGGCCCCATCAAAACGAAAAAAGCCAATCCCCTCTCAGGAATTGGCTTTAAAACTACGATATGTAAAACCCCGTCCTAAATATCTTGGGGCTTAACCGTGCTTCTTCTATTTGCCTTTGTTCTGGCAATAGCATCGTCCAATAAAGCATAGACTTTATCACTGAGGGCAGCTACTGCATCTGCGGATGTCATCATCTTTTTGCCTTTGACATAAGCCTTCACCTTGCTTGCTACGACTAATACTTCTTTCTTACTTGCCTTCTTAGCGACTTCCTTTTTTGCTTTTTTCTTTGCCATGTTCTTTTCATCCTTGTAAAAAAAAGTTTTTTCCAAAAAAACTAACGATTAGCTTTTCTGCCTTATACTACAGAGGTTTAACCATTTGAGCACAGGGGCCTTTCTTGCCTTCCCCTACTTCGTACTCGACCGCCTGGCCGTCACTGAGGTCCTTAAACCCTTCCATTTGGATATCCGTATGATGGACAAATAACTCTTTTCCCCCGTCATCCGGAACAATAAACCCAAAACCTTTTTTGCCATCAAACCACTTTACCGTGCCTGTCGCCATAACTTTTACTCCTTAAACAATTCTCTACAACTCAATTAAAACGAATCTAAACGTACCAATAAAGCCATTTTGACCAATTTAAACGGAATTTACAACAGAAAAATCGAGTAATGTTTCAATTTATTTTCCTGTCCCCAAGAGGTGCCCCGCCCAATACCCCCCCCTCGACCGGGTTGAGGCCCAATTAAAAAGGATGCGTTTTATGTGTATTTCAGGCCATTTTTGAGGGTTTTCCGCTGATGACTTCGGCAATTTTGATCCCGTCGATGGCCGAAGAAATGATGCCGCCCGCATACCCCGCCCCCTCGCCGGCCGGATACAGACCTTCAGCCGCGGGGCTCTGGAAGCTTTCATCCCGGACAATCCTGATCGGCGAGGAACTTCTCGATTCCACAGCCGTCATCACTGCGTCATGCATCGCGAAACCGTTAAGTTTTTTGTCCATTTGCGCAATCGCCACCCGGATCGTTTCAACAACAAATTCAGGCAGACATTCGGCAAGGTTGCACAGGGTGGTTCCCGGGGTGTACGACGGCGCAACCCTGCCAGGCGAACGGGAAGGCCGCCCAGCCAGAAAATCCCCGACAAGCTGAACCGGGGCAAAGTAGTTACCACCTCCGACCTCAAATGCTTTTCGCTCCCATTTCCGCTGGAACCCAATCCCCGCAAGCGGGTCCGTACCTCCAAAATCCTGCGGGCAGATACCGACCAGAAGAGCGCTGTTTGCATTCGGACGGTTTCTCGAATAACTGCTCATTCCGTTTGTAACGACCCCACCGGGTTCCGACGAAGACGCAATCACCTCTCCGCCGGGACACATACAGAAGGTATAAGCGGAACGGCCGTTCTCGCAGTGGTGAACCATCTTATAGTCTGCCGGTCCCAGCAAGGGATGAGATGCATACCGGCCGTACTGAGCCGTATCGATCACGCTTTGAGGGTGTTCAATCCGAACGCCGATGGAAAACGGCTTCGCTTCGATCGGGATGTTCAATCCGGCCAGCATTTCAAATGTATCTCTTGCACTGTGCCCCACGGCAAGCACGAGGGTGTCTGTTTCGATGGTTTCAGAATCATTCAGAACCACGCCGGCAACGACGCCGGCCTTGATGTGAATGCCCGTCAGTTTGGTTTCAAAGCGGACCTGTCCGCCCAACGAGAGAATGGTATGACGAAGGTGCTTAACAATTCGAACAAGATTGTCCGTGCCGATATGGGGTCTGGCCTGATACAGGATTTCGTCCGGTGCGCCGGCTTTTACAAATTCGTCAAGGACTTTTCTTGACCGGTTCTCTTTGTCCCTGATCTGGGTCGTCAGTTTCCCATCGGAAAAAGTGCCTGCTCCCCCTTCCCCGAACTGAACATTCGATTCCGGGTCAAACTGCCCCTCACGCCAGAAACGATAAACATCCTTGACCCGTGAGCCGACTTCCTTTCCCCGTTCTATCAGCACCGGCTTCAATCCCAGTTGGGCAAGAATCAGAGCCGCAAAGAGACCGCAAGGCCCGCTCCCCACGACAACCGGACTCCGGCCGGACACGGACTCCACTGTCGGAATTTGGTATTTCAGGGGAGGGGTTTGAGAAATACGGATGTCCTCTGAAAATCGGCAAAGTACCGCTGCTTCATCCTGAAGTTCCGCATCTACCGTATAAACGGCCAAAATGCTGTTTTTCCGCCTGGCGTCGATGGATTTGTGGGCTATCGTAAAGTGGACCAGTTCACGCTCAGTAATCCCCAGTCGCTCCAAAATACCGCCGCCCAAAGCATCTTCGCTGTGGTCAAAGGGTAACCGTATGTCTCTGATTCTGATCATAAGCGTATCTGCAACTGAATTTCCTTTATCGTGGGTATTTTCACATAAAATCTCCTCTCCGTAAAGCCAATAAGCTTGATTATTGATCGCTGATTTGATACCCTTTCCCTGTAACGGGATAATAATCGATAAAACATAATTTGCTTTTTGAAAGTAGACTTATGAGGTCTCTGAATAACTCGGTTTATTATGAAAACACCAAGCTTTATAGCGTCATAAAGCCCGTTTTTCTCCGAGGTCCGGCAGTTATTCAGAGGTCCCTTATCATTATGTCTGAATTCTTACAAAAAATAATCAAACGGGCCGCGGAAAATATTCGGACCATTGTCCTGCCCGAAGGTAATGACGACCGCACCATCGCCGCCGCTGCAATGTAACCGGGAACGCGGGCGTCTCGCCCGCAATTTAAACGCAAACGCCGCAAAAGCCGCGAGAAAAAATTTTATAAATATTTAAAATGAAACGCTTGCGACTCTTGCGGCATTAGCGTCCTTTGCGTTAAATTTATGTAAAATGGATAACGCTGCCAAACAATTCGTCATCCAGCAGCACACAACCCCGGACAGCGTGCACTGGGACCTCATGCTCGAAATGGAGGATACACTCTGGACATGGCGGCTGAATGTCCCCCCTGCCGAAATCGGAAACGAACCCGTTACCGCCGAACGCATCCACGACCACCCCCTGCGATTCCTGACCTACGAAGGCCCAGTGCAGAATAATACCGGAAACGTCAAAATCGCCGACAAGGGTACGTACGTAATTCTTGAGGAAATGGTCAATTCTCTCGTAGTTCATTATGAAGGGGAAGTGCTTGAAGGACAATTTCGTCTGTTGCAGGCCAGCAATAATAAGCAATGGATATTAGAAAAAAATGATCGCCTAAAGACAAAACCACATGGGCAAAAGTGTTTGCCCATGTTACGGGACTATTTATGAGTTACTATTGTTTCTTATGTAATGACCAACATGATGATTCTTCAACTGAAGAACATTTCATTCCAAGATCTATAGACTGCCCTGAACATCAGTGGTTACCGGTTTGCGAATCTAGCAACAATCGGTCCAATCTGGTCTTTGACAATAATGCAAGGGATATTCTATATTGGGTGAGATTTAAGAAAACTCGAGCATTAAAACGCACAGGATTAGCCCTCTTGGCTGACGGCTCAGCAAAACGCTTCAAGTTTTCCTACCTGGACAAACTGGAACCCGATAGACATACCGAATTCAGCTATATATTCGACAGAGAAACAAACGAACATATTCCCAGTCAAAAAGTTGTGGCAGTAGTATTCCCAGTTGGTTTGTTGCCGGATGAACAAATATCGTTTTGCCGCGGGTTAGCAAAAATATCAATAGGTGCATTAACCTATCTCCTAATGAAAAAAATATACCTACTGAAACAATTAAACAATTATGCTCACAACCATCTGTTAATGTGTTGCGCCATTTTGCACTTGACCTTTCATGGTCTGGTAAAACACGAGCAATGAAATTCTCACTTGGACAAAGCGATATTCTCAAAAAGCTTCATCTATCTTGTGAGAACCAACAGGTCAGAAATCATGTCGTAAAAATATACTTCATGAATGAAAAAACAATTCAAGTTGAAGGAATGCTTTATAGCCAGTATGGCTGGAGGTTAGAATTCACAAATCATATCCCTACCAAACACCCCGAATTACGTTTAGAGAATCATGTTGACCACATGAAGGCACCAGATGAATTGAAAGATTTAACGCTAACCTTGGATGCCGTATGCATTGCTAATCCAGAATATAAAGGCTTTAAGCCAGAAATCCCGGTGAATTGGCGTGAAATTATTTAAAATGATCGGGTAGGTTGGAGAAAATTATTTTGCTGGGATGGCTGAACCCACGTTGCCCAGCTATAACCCGTATTCCTTGATTTTTCGGTAGAGGGTGCGTTCGCCGATTTGGAGGATCTTTGCGGCTTCGGCGCGGTTCTGGCCGGTTAGCTCCAGTGTTCTTCGGATATGTTCCCGCTCCACCTCTTCCAGCGGCCGACCTGCCATCTCATCCTGCGAATAGTCCCCCGTCAGAGCCGTCGGCGCCTGCAACTGCCTTACCCGCGACACTTCCGGCGGCAGGTCCCGCAGGTCCAGCGTATCACCGTCACACATCGCCACCATCGCCCGCACCACATTCCGCAGTTGACGGATATTGCCCGGCCACCCAAAACTCATCATCGCCCGCATCGCCGGCTCGGTAATCAGATGAATATCCCGCTTCAGTTCCTCGCACGCCTCTTTCAAAAAGAAACCAAACAACTCCGGCACATCCTGCGGCCGGTTCCGCAGCGGCGGAATCGTCACGCTCACACCCTTGATCCGAAAATACAAATCCTGCCGAAACTTCTTTTCCTCGACCAGCTTGGCCAAGTCATGATTGGTCGCACTGATAAACCGGATATCCACCCGCACCGGACTGGTTCCCCCCACCGGCATCACAAGTCCGTCTTCCAGCACTCTCAAGAGCTTGGCCTGCATCGCCAGCGGCATATCTCCAATCTCATCGAGGAACAGGGTCCCCTTGTCCGCCAGTTGAAAAAGCCCTTTGCGATCCGCTGTCGCCCCTGTAAACGACCCCTTGACATGCCCGAACAATTCGCTCTCCAGCAGCGATTCTGCCAGACCGGCACAGTTGATCGGATAAAACGGCTTGTCCTTACGCTGGGAATTCATGTGGATCGCTTTGGCGGTCAGTTCCTTGCCCGTGCCGGATTCACCCTCGATCAGGATCGGCATATTCGTCGGCGACACCCGCCGCAGCACACGATACACCGTCTGCATCGCCGGGCTTCGGCTCAGAATCCCGGCAAAGACAAAATCCTCTGTCCCGCTGACAACCGGCATCGACGGAATCGCCCGCCCCGCCATGCGGACAAGCTCATCCATATCCAGCGGCTTGACCAGGTAATCGTACGCCCCCAGCTTGATCGCCTCTTTGCAGGCGTCGATGTCGGCGGTGGAGCTGATAAGAATCACCGGAATACTCGGCGTCTTGTGCTGCACTTCGGCCATCAATGCAATGCCGTCATTGCCCTTTTCCAGATGCGTCTCGCACAGCACCAGTTCCGGCGTGTGCTCTTCCATGATTTCGCATGCCTGTTGAAATGTACCTGCGGTGCGGACACGGCCGCCCCGGTTTTCGAACGCCGCTGCCAGTTTCGCCGCAAGGGACGTGTCCGGCTCAACGATCAAAATGGAAGCGTTTTTTCTCATCCGTCAAAACAAACCCAATAAGCATTCGCTGGTTATACTGGTCACGATTGAAAAATCCCGTTTCTGCGCGGCCATGGCGGCCTGTCCAGATCTATTGAGACTATACCCTTAAGGGCATAGTCTGAAGAGTCGTCCCCGGTCACTCCAGGACCGGTTCAGATTCCATCTTCCAGTCTACATCGCTAACAATCCGAATATCTTTGCCCTGTAAACCTTTATCGGTTTCAATCTCGTCGTACTCCACGCGCTGTCCGGTTCGCAGGCACCGGAAACCCTCTTTGTCAACCTCTGAATAATGAACAAAAACATCTGACCCGTATTCGTTCTGTATAAACCCAAACCCTTTTCTCGGGTCAAACCACTTAACGACACCCTTTGACATAAAAATCTCCATTTTCGAAGCAAGAAGTCTGCTTGCTGCTTCAAATCCCTGTTTTAAAAAGAACATTCACCGATGTATGTAAAAATCCAATCAACGATACCTCTCTTGCCGGATTCAAAAACTATTTTTCTTCTTTTTTCATTTCCGCGATGGCCGCCTTACGGCTGAGCTTAAACCGGCCCTGTTCATCAATTAACAGAAGCTTGACCGGAATCATATCCCCGACCTTGCAGACATCCTCAACATTCTTGATGTAGTCGCTGCTCAACTCACTGACATGACACAGTCCCTCAATGCCCGGCGTAATCTCAACAAACGCACCAAACTCCTTCACGGAAACCACGCGCGAATTCGGATAAATGCGCCCCACCTTCGGCGGCGTTGTCATCGATTCGATAATATCCCGTGCTTCCAGATGCCCGCTGCCGCCGACACAACTGATATTGATGGTGCCGTCCTCTTCGATCTCGATGGAAGAACCGGTTTTCTCCTGAATGCTGCGAATCATCTTGCCCGAAGGCCCGATCACCTTGCCGATGTACTCCGGATCAATCTTGATTGTCACAATCTTGGGAGCATATTCGCTAAGTTCCTTGCGCGGTGCCGCAAGGGTCGCCAGCATCGTATCCAGAATCTCCAGACGGGCTTTCCGTGCCCGCTCCAGGGCCGCTACCATAATATGATGCGGCAGTCCTTCGGCCTTGATATCCAACTGGATCGCGGTAATACCGTTTTTCGAGCCGGTCACCTTAAAATCCATATCGCCGAAGTGATCCTCATCACCGATAATATCCGTCAGCAACTCAAAGCGGTCTCCCTCGGCTACTAACCCTATCGAAATACCGGCGACAGGTTCCTTCACCGGAACACCGGCATCCATCATTGCCAGCATCCCGCCGCAGGTCGATGCCATCGAACTGGATCCGTTGGATTCGGTAATATCTGAGACCAGTTTGATGGTATACGGGAAATCCTCTTTGTCCGGTTTCACCTGCTCCAGGGCCTTTTCCGCCAACGCCCCGTGACCGATTTCACGGCGTCCCGGTCCACGAATGGCCCGTACCTCGCCAACCGAAAACGGCGGAAAATTGTAATGCAGCATGAAGTCCTGGCCGTACTCATCGACCAAACCTTCCACCAACTGCTCATCCCGGCCGGTACCCAGCGTACAGGAAACCAGCGACTGCGTTTCACCGCGGGTAAACAGCGCCGAACCATGGGCTCGCGGCAGTACGCCAACCTCACACGCAATCGGACGGATTTCATCATATTTACGGCCGTCCGGACGTTTGCCTTCCAGCAGCAGCTTCTGGACAACATCCCGCTGGATTTTCTCAAACATCCGGGTCAACTGCACCTTGGTACACTTCGGCTCTTCAACATCAATGTATTTCGCCACCGCCGCATCAACAATCGCGTTCAGCGCCGCCGAACGTTCGGCTTTCTGCCTGACCTGATAGGCCTGATAAAAAGCATCGGATGACTCATTTGTCAGTTGCTTCAGCAGGTCTGCATCCAGTTCAAACAGCGGGATTTCTTTTTCCTGCCCGCACTTGCCAACGAGTCCATCGATCAGACCGCAAATCTTGCCGATGACGACATGCGCCTGCTGAACCCCTTCGGCCACGATGTTCTCCGGCGTCTGCTTAGCGTCGACCTCGATCATGTTGATTGCGTCCCGGCGACCGGCCAGCACCAGGTTAAAATCGCTCGCCTCACGCTGCTTGTGAGTAGGGAAGAGCACAAGCTCACCATCCACACGGCTGAGCCGGACCGCACCCAGCGGCCCCTGGAACGGAATCTTGCTGATTGACAGCGCCGCGCTCGAAGCAATCATCCCCAGCACATCCGGGTCATTTTCCTGATCGGCACTGACGACGGAAACCATAATCTGCACCTCATTGAAGTACCCGTCCGGAAACAGCGGACGAATCGGACGGTCGATCATGCGGGCCGTCAGAATCTCTTTCGTCGTGGGCCGCCCTTCGCGTTTCATAAAGCCGCCGGGAAATTTGCCGGCCGCACTGTATTTTTCACGATAGTCCACACTCAGCGGGAAATAATCGATATCTTCTGAACGCGGCGGCGCCGTTACGACCGCGGCCAGTACCATGGTTTCGCCCATCTGTGCAACCACGGCACCGTGGGCCTGTCGAGCAATTCGGCCGGTTTCTAAACTCAGCGTCTTGCCGGAAATTTCTAATTCTACTTTTTGTGTATTAAACATATCCATTTTTCGTTTCTTTTTTAAAGGTTCCGTTTGCCCCTGCCAATACGGATTTTCTCCGGGGATACCAGCAAAGGTTTCTTCTTTTGATGAACTACTTACGCAGGCCCAGCCGCGAGATAATTTGCCGGTACCGGTTGATGTCTTTGTTTTTGACGTATTTCAGCAAAGACGAGCGGTTTCCGACCATTTTCAGCAAGCCGCGACGCGAGGAGTGGTCCTTTTTATGCATTTTGAGGTGTTCAGTCAGCTCATTGATCCGACTGGTGAGGATCGCGATCTGGACCTCCGGCGAACCGGTGTCGCTGTCGCTTTTTTTGTACTCAGCAATGACTTTCTGCTTTTTTTCTTTCGTAAACATACCTAATTTTTTTCCTTTCAAACTGTCCTGACATGGGCCCAATTGCCCATTACTACACTTTTTCCCATTTTTCGAGACTTGGCATTATACCGCTTGTAAAATGGTTTGCAACCATTATTTACCCCAGATTACGGATTAAATCGCACTTTTTTAACCCTGCCCCGAGCAATGCCGAGGGGCTTTATAACACACGAGGAAATGCGACAGATTTTGTCCTGATGTAAAAATATGAACCGCTATACATTAAAACGGAAATTGATGATGTCGCCGTCCTGAACGACGTAGGTTTTGCCTTCCAGCCGCATCTTGCCCGCGGCCTTGACGGCCTTTTCGTCGCCCTGTTCCTGCAAATCGGCATACGCCATCGTTTCAGCACGAATGAATCCCCGCTTGATATCGCTGTGGATTTTTCCCGCCGCATCGAGGGCAGAGGCGCCCTTCTCGATGGGCCAGGCACGGACTTCGTCTTTGCCGACGGTTAAAAAACTGATCAGGCCCAGCGTGCTGTAACAGGACTGGACAAACGTCTTTGACGCCGGCTCGGTTAACCCCATGTCAGCCATAAACTCTTCCCGGCTGTCAGCATCCAACTGTGCCAGTTCGCTCTCCAGCGAGCCGCACAACGACACGACTTCCAGCCCCTCGCTGGCAGCACCCAATTCAATTTTGCTGCCAAGCTGGTCTTCGCCCACATTGAGCACCACCATCATCGGCTTGAGCGTCAGGAAATTCAGTGGCTTAATCAGGTCCATTTGGAGATCATTTTCGATGACACTGCTGATGGGCTTTTCGGACTCGATGGCTTCCTGCAGTTTCAACTGCACTTCCAGTTCCGCTTTTTCCCGGGCCTGTGTTTTAGTGGGCTTATGCACACTTTTTTCCAGCCGTTCGATGCGGGTCGTCACCAGTTCCAGATCCGCCAGCAGCATTTCGGTCTTGAGTTCTTCCAGATCGCGCGCAGGATTGACACTGCTGCGATAAGCCGGAACAGACGGGTTGTCAAACGCCCGCACCACTGCCACAAACATATCCACCGTACGCACCTCATTAAAAAATTTGCGTGCGGCTTTTCTGCCGTGATCATCCGTAAACGAAATCCCCGGCATATCCATACAATCCACCGTCGCATGGACGGTTTTCTTGGGCTGATACAATCCGGTCAGCCAGTCCAACCGGTCATCCGGCACAGGGACCATGTATTCATGAATATCCGTCGAGCCCATCATGGCCGGCTCTTTACCGCTGATGGCGGACAATATCGTACTTTTACCAGACTGCATTAAACCTATCAACGCAACTTTCAAATCTGCATCTCCTATATACTCAAGTTGACTGACTTTTAGAATGGGATTTTGAACAATCATGATGATTTTTTTCAATAAAAAACGGCACTCTCTTCGATAAAAGGGTTGGAACACGCTCTTTTACACAGGAGACTGCCGTTATGT
>JAOUFG010000058.1 GCA_029858345.1 Phycisphaerae bacterium | reverse complement strand
CCAGACGCTGTATCAAACGAAAAAGCAAACGCAGAGAGCTTGCTCGGTTTTATCATTACAAGCGACATAAGCTATTGGCTCCACTAAGGGTTAAAGAACGAAAATGAAATTGGACAGTAAAAATAGAAAGGGTGGTTATATAATGCAAAAAACAGTGCTGACACTGATAATGGTTTTAACGGCCTGCGGTTGGGCGTCTTCGGAAGAGTTGAGTTCCGCGGAAATCACATCAATCTTTGAGCAGTTATGTCAAACTCCTGTAACGGGATGGGTTCAGAGCGGCTGCGTTGAGGCGGTGCATGAGTCCTTTGACGCCATGACCGGCGAGACGACTGAAACGCATGAATCTGTTACGACGGACGGCGAGCGGTTTGCTTGGAACATCCAGACTGTTTCAATTACGAAAAACAAGAAAAAGAAAGCGGAAGAAACGGATGAGGCCGGCAATCGGGAGCGGCTTTTTGTCTGGGACGGCCAATCCTATACCCTGTATTTCAAGTCGGGCAGGCAGGCCATTACGTATGAAAGCCCCCAGATGCCTGTGCGTGTAAACGGTCCGCTGACCGCGGGGATTATTCCCTGGGGGCATGGTGTTTTCACCCTGGAAAATCTGATAATGGCGCAGGTTTCCGCGACCCGAATGCTGACGAATGAGGGACCGCGGATTGAGATGGTGATTCAGATCGAAAAAAGCCCTGAGATGCGAATGACACTGGACCCGGAGAGAAATTACGCGGTGTGTTCCTATACGCTGATGCGTCCGGAGTCTTTACGAACGGTCCATACCTACGGCAATTTCGCCCTTGAAGCCGAACGCTGGACCCCGATGAATATCCTGATTGAACAATTTGACGACAGCCGGTTGAGTTCTTCGGACAGTTGGGAAATCGTTACCCTGAAAAATCAAACGGTTGAACTCGGTGTGTTTACCCCCTCCTTTGAGGAAAAGACGCGGGTTGAATACCACACGCCGGCCTTGGAAAAGCCGGCTTTCTATCGGCATTCCAACCGCGTGAACACAAAATCGCTGTTGGACAAACGCGTGGAGGCGGGCCTGAAAAAGGGGCTGGGAAAACAAAACTGCGGAACCGTGGCGGTTGGATACATCTTTGAAAAACTCGGGGTCGAAGCGACCGATCAGGAACTTGCGTCATTGGTGAATGACACTTCTAACGATACCAGCTTGTATCAGATCCAGCAGCTTGTTCAGCAAAAAGGGGTGTCGTGTGCCGCCGTCAAGACAAAGATATCGGCGCTGAGTGAGCTGAAGGATTGTCAGATTCTGCTGCATTTTCCGAAAAAGAAACACTTTCTTGTGCTGGATCGAATTGAGGGCGACAGTGTCTGGCTGATCGATCTGGACCGGCAGACCTTCTACCACACCCTGACACGGGATGAGTTTGAGCAGGAGTGGGCGGGGATTGCTTTGATTGTTTCGAGTCAGGCGCCGGCCTTGGGGCGTGATTACATCCCCGTTCCGGAGGATGTTCTCAAAAAGATCAAAGGGGCGGCGGATTATTCATGCAGTGAGCTGATCCAGGCATACGATGTGATCCTGTGCCCGGAGATGGTCTTAGGGACATGCGGAGGCCGCTACTATATGTATTACGACCGTTTCGGATGTAAACTCGATCCAGATGGCGGTTTCTGTGCCGGAAGCGATTTTGTCGGGCACGTGTATTCACCCTGTATCGAGGACTGGTATTACCCCGGCACATGCAACGTTCTCGGCGAGTGGCGGGTTCGCTACATGCGGGCGTGTGAGCCGTAATAGAATATCTCTGCCGATGAGGGTGTCCTTATTGACGCAGCAGGATTCAAAGGCAAAATTGTAATAACGATTGCATCTTTTCTGTTATCATTTATACTGGAGTGATGAGAAGATGCGGATTCACAATTATAGAACTATTGATCATTATTACAGTGATTGCCCTGTTGGCGGCGATTTCCATGCCCGTTTTTTCCGCTGTTCGCCATCGTGCCCGCATGGTCCTGTGCAATTCTAATCAGCGCCAGCTTTTACTTTGTTTTACACTCTATCAGCAGGAGACCGGAGTGTTCCCTTATGGTTTCAGCGACAAGGGCCTTGGAACAACAATGCAAGAGCCGCCCGGAGGATGGGCGGGCAGAGGAATCGACAAAACGGGGTGGTGGTGGTTTAACTATCTTCGGAATATATCCGATATCAGTCTGGATAAAGGGTCAGTTATCTGGTGTCCTTCCCGAAACATTGGTGATCCCGGGGATGCACGAAATCTTCTATGCGGAAACTATGGTGTCAACCGATCCGTTTGCAAGGATGCTCAAGGGATGACCAGTTGTGTGTTCAGCAGCGATCCTTTGCCTGCCGGACAGGTCAAGAGGCCTTCGGCGACCCTGTTAATCAGCGACAGCGGTTACAGTTTACTAAGCTGGATGGCGGCGGTAGATACAGGCGGCGCTCCTTTTGAGAATCTCGCACGGGTCAGCTCCTCCTATATTCCGGGACTGGCCCTGAACCAAACTCGCGGGGAGTTAATAAGCAATTCGGACGCGATTATGGGCCGTCATCCACACGGCATGCTGAATCTCGGTTTTGTTGACGGGCACACGGACTGCCGGCATGCGGAATTTCTTGGGGTTGGGATTGACTGCACGGACCCTGCTGGTGTGCGTCTGCCTTCTCTCTGGACTCCTTTTTAGAGGGTCAATCAAGACCCGGTTGTGCCAGAATGTCCTGCATCTGAGCTTGTGTCGGATAGGTAATTTCAATCACCGTTGTCAATTCATAATCCTGAGCGGCCGGATGTTTCTCCCACAACTTGACCTTGAACGGTTGTTTGGTCACCGGATCCGCAGAGCATTGCCACCGATAACCCATAATGTCGCCCACAGTGGATTTTTGGGTCCAGAAAAGGTTGTAGACTTCGGTTGTCTCGCTTTCGGGTCTGTTCTGCGGGGGCTGCACTTTTTCCCACACCGCGCCCGGGGGTAATTCCGAGGCATTCTTAAATGGCAAAAGACCGTAGGGTGCCTCCATTGTTTTTGCGATTGCTTCTATTGCTGCCGGGGTTAAGGTTACAGATTGAATCTGCGGGGTCCGGCTGTCATGGATTTCCTGCGTTTTATTCGCTATGTTCCACCGGGTGAAGCTGTCTGCGGTTTTGGCAAGCTTGACGCCCAACGAACGGGACACCCAGGTTTGCTGAGTCGGAGCCGCTGTATCCGCATCATATTGAGTCATTGCGATATGGGTTACGTTTTTGAGGGCTTCGTAAATTTGCCCGATATCCGTTGCCTGAAGGGAGGGGCTTTGGAAGAGCAGCAGGGTGGCGATCATCAATATAGCGGCGGCTGCCATAGGCCGAAGCAGCCACCGACGGTTGGGGGCGGGAGTATGTGATTTTTCCGGGGCCGCGATCTGGCTTAGCTGCGGGGTTACGGTATGAGGCACTTTTTCCGTTGAGACTTCGACTTCAAATGTTTCCCCGGCTTCGTTTTTCAGAGGGTCCTTGAGGCGGAAGCAGGTGATAATACCGGAATCCGGTCTTTCGAGCATTTCCGTGATGGCTTTTATTTGCGAGGGCGAGAAGTTCCCTGCGTTGCTGACCGTATGGTCGGAAAACATCTGGCTGACATAGCCGTACTGCAGGACGGACAGATCCATCTCGATCAGCCGTTTCAGTTCTTCTCTGCACGGAGTGCAATAGTTGATGTGTGTTGTGACGGGGGTGGGGATTGTCACCTGCTGTTCCGGAATCGCCATGACGGGCAAAAAGGCCTTGACGGTTGAGCATTTGATCGGTTGATAGGCCAGCGCAAAATGCAGTTCCAAATGCGATGTCTGTTCCGACGTAAACGCTGCCGTATCTGATTCCAGGTCAATTTGCTGAATCGCATGCAGTTCCTGCTGGCAGTAGGCGCATTCGGCGATATGGCTCGAGATGTCATCGGGGACCAGTCCCTTTTTTTTGCTGAGATAATCGTAGTAATAGATCATCGATTTCTGGCATATCGATTTTATTCCAGGCCCGGTCATTTCTTGACTCCTTCCAGTTGTACCAGCATTTTTGTTCCCACCGATAAATACGTATCCACCGTTTGTTTTTTGATATTCATTTTTTTCGCAATCTGACGATGGCTTAACTGTTTGCGGAATTTATGAAGGATCACCTGTCCGATGGTCGGCGGCAGATTCTCTTCGATCTTTTTAAATGCTTCCGCAACCGATTCTATGCTGACTAACTGCTGTAAGGGACTTCTGGATGATTGGGTCCGCCGGGCGATGTCTGCGTACTCATTGTTTTTCTTTTCATGCAATCGGGTGCGGCGTTTGAAATCGATGATGTCATGGACCGCGGCCTGGTATAGGAACCGTCTGACGTTCTTTCTGTTTACGGGCGTCGATCTTGTGGTCAGGGTCAAAAAAAGATTTTGCCACAGATCGCGGGCATCATGGTCGCTTACTTCTTTTTTGAAAACACTCAACAGGAAATCGCCGTGAATCGCAAACATCTCAGCAACGGCTTCGACATTTGATTTCGCTTTTCCGGGATTGATATAGCTGTCTGTCACAATCTTAACCTCATGCTGCCATCGCACTGTCTTATAAAGAGTTAATATAGACATATTTTACACAAAAGTCATAAGTGATTCAAGTTATGATTCGGTATTTTAGAGAAGTTGGCGGTAATAATTTTAAAATTTTCTTCAAAAAAACGAATTTTTCCATCAAAAATCTTCGTTCTCATTCGCTCTTATATATATACGACCTATTTTTTCAACAGAAGCAGGTTTGGAGAGGATTTGATACCATGTTAAACAAGTCGTTTTTGAATAGCGGCGGGTTCATTTGGCCGCCCTGTGCCCCCACGAGCATGCAGACGAGACATTCGAGCGTATTTTTACCTATTCGGCATCCGGATTCTTACGGACGGATCCGGCATCAGGCCTTTGCGGTGGGCTTTTTTGGGTTTCACTATATCCGGGCGACGGTCGAAAATGCCCCCTTGCTCAGGAAAGATTCTCTTCGGCAACTTCAGGGACTTTTGGCGGATCTTCACATTGCCGATGGGGCCGTCAGGAAACTGAATATTTCGGCAAAGCGGTCTTATGCCGATTTCAAAGAGATGATTATCAGGAGAATCTCGCTCGAGCTTGGCGACAATTTCAGTCCTGCCGTGCAGTGGATGGTGGAATTCGGGTTTCATTTAGCATCTGCGCACTCTTTTCTGGTGGCGGCGGAAGAATGCCGAAGCCCTTCTTCGCTCAAAGACGACTTAAATTATTTTGTGTTGCGGTTTCCATCACTGCTCCGGCTGGCCCGAAAATCGGAAGTTTCTGAAACGCTTTTAAAGCCCTTAGTTGAGTCCCTGGATGTTGTCAGACATTGCAAAACCAAGGTTGGCGTGCGTAAGTGCTGTAAATTGACAGGTTTAGTGTTGAGTCAGTTGCTGGTTACCAATACCGCGGTCAAGCTGCTCAATTGAAATCCGGAGATGTCGATGAAAAAAAACTTTAAAAATTCAAATTTTTCCATCGAGATTGCTATGCTCCCATTCGCTCTATATTATAGCGGCCCTCTGTTTTTTCCTTGGTTGGGCAGGGATTTGAGGCACAGGATATCTTTATTATTGCATACGGAATTGCATCTGATGAGTTGTTATCAAGAACAGGAGTTACTACAATGACAGTGGAAAAGCAAGGCGGCGATAATTGCAAATGCCCACATATCGAGTCGTGCAGTCTGATCCAGCAGAATAAAGCCCGGATGCCCAATCTGGTGCAGCGAATCCAGGATTATTACTGCGTCTGGGAGAGTTTGCAATGTGCCCGGCGATGGATATATGACACCTTAGGGCATTCCTTTGTGCCTCCGTTGTTACTACCCAATCAATGGGAATGGGCCAGACAGATTGCCACTGAAACGGAGGATGACGGAAAGTTATCGGAAAATCATTGCGTAAAACCGTTTCCAACGAAAGAATCGGATAAAGAAAACTCCGGGGAAGATTAGAGGAGTTCACTCAGGTGTACTGTTGTATGATCCTTGTGATATCATCTTCGGTGAGTGGTTTTTGAAGGAACTCGGTGAATCCGACTTTGAAAGCGTTTTTTCGGAGCCCCTCGATGGTAATCGCCGTGATGGCGATCAGGGGGGTTGTGTCGTTTTCGTCTTTAAGCCGAGTGGCGACAGCGAAGCCGTCCATTTCCGGGATGTTAATATCGATGATAATCAGGGCATAGTGATTTTCGATGGCTTTTTTCAGGCCTGATTTGCCGTCGAAACAACACTCGCAGACCGCACCGGCACGTTGGAGATAGAGTTGGAGGATACGTTGATAAGCGGGGTCATCCTCAATGACAAGAACTTTCGGTGTTGGGTTGCTCTCATTCTGCATGGTGAAATTATACCACAGGCCAACGGAAGAGGGAAATGTTAAGTTCGTCCGATTTTTACTCCTTAAGGACTTTTTTCTAATATAATGCTTGCAATTTTGGCTTTTTGGCATAGAATGCCGTTTTAATAAGTTGCCCTGTCGCACGGGGTTGCGACGAGAAGAACAGCTTGAGATTCGCAAAAAGCTGTTTTCAGTATTGAAAAGGGGGCTGACAGGTATCGCAGCATGGTCAGCTCATGCCTCCGACAGGGCCCGGTCAATTGGCTTCTCAAAGCCGATTCTGCGACCAGCAGTTAGGTTAAAAGTAAAAATCAAAAAGGCAAAATTGCAGATTCGCCTTCGGCGAGCTTTTAAGGTAATCCGGCCCGAAGGGCCGTCCAACTATTGTAACTTTTGGATTTTAATCTTTGAATTGTACCGTTACCCGGTGGTGTAATTGGCAACACCCGAGTTTTTGGTACTCGTATTCCAGGTTCGAGTCCTGGCCGGGTAGCTTTTTCAAATGATTATTGTACATTGTATATTTATTTAAGTGATTATGAGTGAAAGAGTTGCGATAATTTTAGCGGCGGGTCAAAGCACCCGCATGAACACGAAGCTGCCGAAGGTGCTGCACGAGGTGTGCGGTCGGCCGATGCTGGAATGGGTTATTGAGGCCTGCCGGAGCGCGGGTGTGCAGCGGCATATCGTGGTGGTTGGTTACGGCAAAAACAAGATTGTCGAACGCTATCAAGACACAACGGATGTTGAATTTGTCGAGCAGCCGGAACAAAAGGGCACGGGCCATGCGGTGATGTGCTGCCGGCATCTGCTGGAAGGGTTTGGGGGGCAAACACTGATTCTGTGTGGCGATGCCCCGCTGATTCGCACGGAAACGCTGAAGGTACTGATTGAAAAGCACGAATTGGACAAATCGGCTGTTACGCTGGCTACGGCGGTTATGCCTGAACCCGGCGGGTACGGTCGCATCGTGCGGGACGGCTACGGCAATATCCAGGGCATTGTGGAACATAACGACTGTGATGAAAAGCAGTTAGCGATTACCGAGGTGAATCCGGGGTATTTCTGTTTTCAGACGCCTTATTTACTGGAGGCGCTGGACAAAATCAAGCCCAACAATGTCAAGAATGAGTATTATCTCACGGATGCACTGCACATTTTACTGCATGACGGGCACAAGGCGACTGCGGTTACAGCGGTTGCCGCCGAGGACGCAATGGGTGTCAATAATCGCCAACAGCTTGCTTTGGTCGGCAAGATTATGCAGCAGCGAATCCAACAGCGGCTGATGGCGGGAGGTGTGACGATTGTGGACCCGCCGAACACGTGGATCGATGCCCGTGCCACGATCGGTCAGGACGTTGTCATCGAGCCGTTTACCTGTATCAGCGGGGCGGTCAGGATTGGCGATAACTGCCGCATCGGGCCGTTTGCGTATCTGCATGAAGGTGCGGATTTGGAGCCGGACTCTGTTGTCGGCGTTTTTCAGGAACTGAAACATGCGGAAGGATAAGGATTAAAAAATGCTGAATCATCCGACCATTGTATTTAGCGGCAGCAGCAATCCGGAACTGGCTGAGGCGATTTGCAGTTATCTGAATCTCGAACTTGGCAAAGCGGAAATCTCCTGTTTTCCGGACGGCGAAAAACTGATCCGTCTCGAATCCGACGTGCGGGGTCGAGATGTGTATGTGATTCAATCGACCTGCGCACCGGTTGATGAGAATCTGGTTGAACTGCTGATCTTTTTGGATTGTGTGCGGCGTGCCAGTGCGGCACGTATCACCGCGGTGATCCCGTATTTCGGGTATGCCCGGCAGGACCGTAAGGATGCGGGGCGCGTACCGATTACCGCCAAACTGATGGCCAATATTATCACCTCGGCCGGAGCGGATCGGGTGCTGTCATTGGATCTTCATGCCAAACAGTTGCAGGGATTCTTTGATATCCCGGTTGATCATCTGACGGCGGAGCCGGTTCTCGTAAAATATCTCAAACAAAAAAGAATCCCTGATCTGACTGTGGTTTCGCCTGATGTAGGCAATATGAAAACGGCTTCGCGTTACGCAATAGAACTGAATGCGGAGTTGGCCATCATTCACAAACGCCGGTTGTCGGGCCAAGAGGTCCTTTGTGAGGAGATTATCGGTTCGGTCGAAGGCCGCAATGTGGTGATGGTCGATGACATGATCTCTACGGCGGGAACGATTACCGGTGCGGCCAAAATGGTGAAGGAGCGGGGAGCCAAAAAGATCGTAGTCGGGGCGACCCATGGCGTCTTTGCCGGACCGGCGATTGAACGTCTGGCCAACGCTCCTATTGATGAGGTGTTTGTGACCGACACGATTTCCATGAAAGAGGCGGTCGGCGGTCTGAAAAATCTCAAAGTACTCAGTGTGGCCTCTTTGATCGCTGAGGCGATGCGGCGAATTCACAGCAATGAATCTATCAGTACGATGTTTCAGAAATTCGGACAATTGTAACTTTAAAAACTTAAAAATAAAGAAAGAGGTTTAGGTATGTCAGAAACAGTTGCTTTAAAAGCAAGCGTTCGTGAGCAGGCCGGAACGCGAAATTCTGTGCGATTGCGTGAACAGGGTCAAATTCCCGCTGTCGTTTATGGGCATCAGAAAGAGGCCCTGTCTATCAGTCTGAATGCACATGATTTTATTGAAAACCTGCATCACGGACACCGTCTCTTTGACGTTGATATCGACGGCACAAAAGATACGATGCTGGTAAAAGATCTTCAATATGATTACCTCGGCAAGTCCGTGATTCATGTGGACCTGATGCGTGTGAATCTGAGCGAGCGTGTGACGGTCGAAGTGATGATCGAACTTCGAGGGACCGCGGCCGGTACACACGAGGGCGGCATCGTCGAAGAAATAATGAATTCGATTGAAGTGGAATGTGCCGTACGAGACATTCCGGAAAATATCCAACTGAACATTAAAGATCTGGGGTTGAATGAAGTGATGCACGCCGGCCAGATTGAACTGCCGGAAGGTTTTGTTCTTGTGACGGACCCCGATGCGGTTGTTGTCAGTTGCCACGAAACCAAAGCGCCTGTCGTTGTGGAAGAGGCCGAGGTTGAGGTCGAAGGCGCTGAAGAAGCGGCGGAACCGGAAGTTATCACTGAAAAGAAAGAAACGGAATCTTCTGAGTAAGGTTCTTTGGCAGTGTCATGGAAGCTTAAGCCATGGTGCAGGATTGGACAGATTTGCTCGGGCGTCTGATGGACGCCGGCTCTTTGGAAACGAAAGAGGATGCTTCGATGAAGCTGATTGCCGGTCTCGGAAATCCGGGAAAGGAATACGAGGATACGCGGCATAATGTCGGATTTATGGTTTTGGATGCATTGGCGGAGCGCTTCGGCACGAAAATCCGTCAAAAGAAATTTAATGCCCTTGTTGAAGAGGTTTATGCGGATGGCACCAAGCTGCTGCTTGTCAAGCCGCAGCAGTATATGAACCGCAGCGGGCATGCGATTGCGACGGCGGCAGGGTATTACAAACTTGCCTCGACGGAGATGCTGATTGTTACGGATGATATGGCACTGGATGTGGGACGCATCCGGCTTCGAGCCAAAGGGTCGTCCGGCGGCCACAAGGGTCTCAAAGACATTATGACCCGGCTGGCTTCGGATAATTTTCCGCGACTGCGTGTGGGCATCGGCGACAGCGGACGGATGGATTCGGCCGATTATGTGCTGTCGCGGTTTTCCGCGGACGAGCGGGCGGCGATTGACAAAGCGGTCCAGACCGCAGTTGAGGCGATCCTTTGCTGGCTTCGTGACGGGATTGACATGGCGATGACACGCTACAACACGAAAAATGATGCGGATGGAAATTGAGCGGATTTGAGCGAGCATCCTGACGAGTATAATGTGAACAGGACCGAGAGGTGTCTTCTCTTGGCGGAACAATTAAATAATGAACGGCAAAAACTTAAAACCTAATTGGAGGTATAAACTTGGAAACAGCTTTAAAACGATTGTATGAAGGGATGTTCCTGGTGGATTCCGCTCTGGCGGCACAGGATTGGCAGAAAATCCTTGACGAAGTGCAGCGTATTCTGGATCGCGCCAAGGCCGAAGTCGTTTCACTGAAGAAGTGGGACGAACGGCGGCTTTGCTATGATGTTCAGGGAAAAAGCCGCGGCACCTATATTTTGGCCTATTTCAACTGCGATACGGACAAAGTTAAGGGGATTGAGCGTGATGTGCAGCTTTCCGAGCTGATTACGCGCGTGCTGGTGCTGCGGACCGACAGGATGAGCAAAGAAGATATCGAGAGACCGACACCGCTTGAAGCGGTTCCGGAACCGGAGCAGAGTGACGAGCCGGTTGAAGAGACAAAACCGGCATCTGCTGCTGAAACGGTATCCGAAGAAGCAGCGCCTGCGCCAAAACAGAGTGACGAACCGGTTGGCGAGGCAGAAGTGGTGCCCGTTGTTGAAACAGTATCCGAGGAAGCATCGCCTGAGACCGAAACGGCATCGGAGACGGTTTCAGAGGATTCCGCTGAACCGACTGAGGATAAGTAAGAAACCTGCCGCCGGATAGTCGCGGCGGCCCGACAAGGTGGCTGATCTATCGAAAGGATAGCGAGATGGCAAATCTGAATAAAGTAATGTTGATCGGGAACATGACGCGTGATCCGCAATTGTCGTATCTGCCCAGTCAGACGCCGGTTGTGGAGTTTGGACTCGCAACGACGCGGAAGTACAAGAAGCAGGACGGTTCCCAGGGCGAAGATACGTGTTTTGTGGATTGCCAGATGTTCGGTAAGCGTGCCGAAGTGGTCAATCAGTATTTTAAGAAGGGTGACCCGATTTTTGTGGAGGGTCGCCTGAAGTTTGATTCATGGCAGGCACAAGATGGCGCCAAGCGAAGCAAGCTGCGTGTTTTTGTTGAAAATTTTGAATTTCTCGGCAAGAGCGGCGGCGGGCAGCGATCGAATCCTCAGGCCTCCGATACTCCTCCGGCGCCGACAGATGACGACGTTCCTTATGGCGGCGGTATGGATGATGATATTCCCTTTTAGCTCAAACGGCCCGGTTGGGCCGGATACGATAATGTGGAAATGATGAGATAAGGATAACCTAATAAGCAGGAATGAATATGGCAAGATTTCAACAAAAACAAAAGCAAAATAGCCCTCGAAAGAAAAGACAAAATCTAACGATTCGGGAACAGACACAGTGCCGATTCTGCAGGGACGGCAAATCTTATATTGATTACAAGGATCTGGATACTCTGCAAAAGCTGCTGACCAACCGCGGGAAGATCTTTTCCCGCAAACGCAGCGGTAACTGTGCGGGCTGTCAGCGTAAAGTCAAGACCGCCATTAAGCGTGCCCGTTTTATGGCACTGCTGCCGTACACGAACTAACCGGCTTTCTATAAAGCAGTTAGAGCAGAACAGCGAATTATGTAGAAAAAACATGGAGACAGACTATAATGAAGTTACTGTTACTTGAAGATGTTGAAATGCTGGGTTGGCTTGGCGATGTGGTCGAGGTCAAAGATGGCTATGCCCGTAATTATCTCCTGCCGCAGGGACTGGCGACGGTTCCGACGGAAGCGAATATGCGGTCCCTCGCTGGGGAAAGGGCCCGGCGTGCGGAATCGCGTCAACTTGAGCGTGAGCAGAAGCAGCAACTGGCCTCCAGCATGGAGGATGTTGAAGTTGTCCTTGCGGCCAAGGCCAACGAGTTAGGGCATTTATTTGGCTCCGTGGCTGAGCGTGATATCGCGGAAAACCTGCGACAGCAGGGCTTTGCGGTTCAGGATGCGATGGTGAAGATGCCCGGCGGTCATATTAAGGAAATCGGCGCACATGATGTGACGTTGAAGATCGCCCCTGATCTGAACGTCGTGGTTCGTGTGATCGTCGTATCTCAGGATGAGACCATTGACGCAGTCGAAGAACAGACAAGCACAGAAGAGTAAAGCATGGACCGATGCGGACCTGCAGCAGTTGCTGCAGGACCGGAAAGTTCCGGCTTCGCCGGAAGCTGAGGCGGCGGTATTGGGTTCGATGCTGCTGGATCGGGACTGCATTGGTGATGTGGTGGAGGCCGTTGGTGCGGATTCGTTTTCGCAGACGGAACACCGTATTCTTTTCGATGCGATTTTGTCTTTATACGAAAAACACAAGGACGGCGGGATCGACCTTGTGCTGCTGCGTGATGAACTCAAGAAGCGAAAATCGCTTGAGGCCGTCGGCGGGGTCGATTATCTGGTGCGTGTTGCCGAGTCGGTGCCGTCGGCCGCGAATGTGGCCTATTACGCGAACATCGTCAAAGAAAAGTCGATGCTGCGCGAGTTGGTCCATGCGTGCGGCGAAATTCTGCACGAAGCATGCGAAGAAGCCGGGGATGTGGGAGAAAAGCTGGATACCGCTGAAAAGCGTGTTTTCGAGGTTACCGAGAAGAAAATCCAGGGCACCGCACTTCCCATCAAGGATCTGATTACGCAGGCGTTTGAAAATATTGAGTCCCGTAAGGGCGGGGACGGCGTAACAGGACTGCCGACCGGATTTATGGAATTGGACCAGGTGCTGTGTGGCCTGCAGAAGAGTGAAATGATTATTGTCGCCGGACGCCCCAGCATGGGCAAGACCAGTTTTGCGTTAAATGTTGCAGAAAATATCGGCGCCAATGAGAACCTTCCGGTGGTGATCTTTTCATTAGAAATGAGCAAGCAGCAGCTTGTGGAGCGTTTTTTATGCAGCCGAAGCAAGATTGATTCTCAAGCGGTGCGCAAAGGCATACTTAGTACCGAAGAAATGACGCGCCTGACGGAAACCGGCGGCGAGCTTTTTGAGAAACCCATTTTTATTGATGATACGCCGGGGTTGACCCCGTTGATGATTCGTGCCAAGTGCCGGCGTCTGAAAAGCCAGCATGATATTCAGGCGGTTTTTATCGATTATATGCAGTTGATGAGTTTGGGCGGGCGGGTTGAATCGCGACAGCAGGAGATCAGTACGATCTCTCGCTACTTGAAGGCACTGGCGCGTGAACTGGACGTACCGGTGGTAGTCCTGAGTCAGTTGAATCGTGCCGCGGAAGGCCGGCAAGGGCATCGGCCTTTCATGAGCGATCTTCGTGAAAGCGGATCCATTGAACAGGACGCCGATGTGGTTATCCTTCTGCACCGAGAAGCTTATTACCATCGCGGTGAATCGGAATGGGAAGATGAGAATCCGGATAAAATCAACACCGCTGAGGTGATTGTTGCCAAGCAGCGTAATGGGCCGACGGATACGGTCGAATTGATTTTTGACGGCCGTCTGACGCGTTTTAAGCCGAAATCCCATGAACCTGCACCTTATTGAAATGTAAGAATAAAATCTCATTAGGAGGTAGTATGCGGCAAAATCGGATTCGAATGATCTGCGGGGTTGTTCTTTTGGCAGTGATAGGACTGGCGGGTATTGGGGTCGCCGAGGATGGCTCCCCGGAAGGACTGCCCATTGAGACAATTGATGTCGCGGGCAACATCACGCTGACCCGTGCGGAGGTTCTTTCCGTTGTGCGCATCCGCCCGGGACAGATCTTCAGTACGGCAACGGTTGATGAAGATGTCCGCCGAATTGCAAAGCTGGATGCCGCGGAATCGGCGTATTACAATGCAGCGATTGAAAACGGCAAGGTTGTGCTGACCTATGTCGTCGTTGAGCATAATCTGGTTCGCTCGATTTCTTTTAAGGGCAATGAGAAACTCAAAGATCTTATTTTAACCAAGGAGCTGAGCTTCAAAAAAGGAGATTACCTCGATGTGTTTGCCGCTCGTGCCGGCGCCGACGCGGTCAGGGAAAAATACAAAAAGAAGGGGTATCCATGGGCAGCCGTTCATTTGGATGAAGGCGCCGTGATGTTCGGTCAGGTTGTGTATCTCGTGGAGGAAGGCCCCCACCCCAAGATAGCCAAGGTGTCGTTCGTCGGTAATAGCACATTTTCAGACCGTCAATTACAAAAAACCATAAAAACCAAGAAACGAAAGCTTTTGTTCTTTTCCGTTTATTACGATCCGGATCAGCTTGAAACGGATACCGAGAAACTGCTTGAAGTGTACCAACGAAAGTCCTTTCTGGATGCACACGTTACGAACCAAACCGACTTCAATGCGGACAAAAGCAAAGCGATGGTTACGTTTATCATCGAAGAGGGACCGGCCTATTTTGTCGATTCGATCAATTTCGCCGGCAATCAGTTTTTTACGGCCGAGCAGTTGCAGGCGGAGTTGAAGCTGCGTCCGGACTATTTTTACAGCGAGGCCTGGGCCGACTTTGACGCCAAAAAGATTAAAAGCAAGTATGGCGAGCAGGGGTTTATTGAGACCACAGTTAATGTCAAGCGTCAGTTCCTTCCGGATGCCCGTGTGAGCATCAAGTTTGATATTACGGAGGGAGACCGCTTTCGTATTGGCGAGGTGCTGGTTACCGGCAATACCACCTACCAGGACCGAACCATCCGCCGTGTCATGGATGAACAGGAGTTCACGCCCGGGCAGTGGTACAATGCGGATATTGCCCGCGGCAACGGTGAAGGCGAACTTGAAAAGATCATCAAGCAGTCGGTGGTTGCCGAGTCCGCGACGATTCAGCCGACAGGGGATGCGCCTGATACACGGGATGCCCTGGTGACGGTTACCGAAGGGCAGACAGGGTCGATTATGGTAGGCGCCGGGATCGGCAGTGACGACGGCTTGATCGGGCAGGTTTCTCTGACCCAGCGGAATTTTGACATTACGGATGTGCCGGAAAAGTTCAGTGATATCTTTAATGGGCGGGGCTTTCGCGGGGCCGGACAGGAATTCCGCATCGTCGCCAGTCCCGGTACGGAATACAGTAATTATTTGATCGGTTTTACCGAACCGTATTTATACGACCGGCCGATTTCGCTGAGCGTGTCTGGCTCTTTATATGATCGATACCGTGAAACCTACGACGAAGGGCGGTTGTCCGGCCGAGTGGGCTTGGAAAAACGCTACAGCGACAAATGGCGCAGAGGCATCGCTTTTCGTGCCGAAGATGTGAAAATCTCAGATCTGGATTGGGACGCCCCCCAGGATGTCGTAGATGTCAAGGGAAGCAATATGCTGTTCGGAACTCGTTTTTATATTCGCAAAGACACCACGGACAGCCGTTTCCTTCCAAGCCGGGGATACAATTTTGATTTGGGTTACGAGCAGGTTCTGGGGGACCATACTTTTGGACTCTTAGAAGGGGCCTATCGAAAGTACTTTACACTGAAAGAAGACCTTGACGAGCTTAAAACGACACTTGAAACCAAGATTCATGCCGGAACAACAATTGGCGACGCTCCGACGTTTGAGCGTTATTATCTGGGCGGCATCGGAAGCTGGGCGCTGCGCGGTTTTGAGTATCGTGGTGTCAGCCCTCGCGGCGGACCGAGTGATGAGCCGATCGGCAGCGACTGGGCCGTTGTCGGAAATGCGGAGATCGCTGTTCCATTGGGAAGCGAAACATTTTCATGGCTGTTCTTTACGGATGCAGGCCTGATTGATGACGGCGGCGTGCGTGCTTCCGTAGGAACCGGGATCCAGATCATGATCCCGCAGTTCTTTGGTCCCGTCCCCATGCGGTTTGAACTGGCGGCTCCCTTCATGAAAGATGAGGAAGATGATACACAGGCGTTCAGTTTCTCTGTGGGTGCCTTGTTTTAGTTCTTAGTTCGTAGTTTTTAGTTTTTAGAATTGCAACAACATCTTTAGTTGAAAGAAAGGGTGGATATGCGAAATTCGAAACAGGTATGGATCGTTATCATTATTGCTTTGGTCGTGCTGGGTGCCTATCAGCACGGTAAATTAAACGCTGTTTCGGCGATTGCTCCGGCAAAAATCGGTGTTGTCAATGTGACCAACGTGCTTGAGAATTGCAAAAAGCACAAGCAGTGGCAGGAAAAAATGCAGAAAGAGCAGTCTGAAATGAAAGCCCAGTTTGGTAAAATGGATGATGAATTAAGGGCTCTTGAGGCCAACCTGAAATTGCGTACGCCCGGCAGCGAGGATTATCTGAATCTCCTTAAGGAGTTAACGGAAAAATCAGCCCTGGCGGATGCCAAGAATAAGTTTTATCAGGATAAAGTCACTGCGGAAATGCAGCGGTGGACAGAGGGGCTTTACCAGGAAATGCTGAAAGTTGTCGGCGATATGGCCAAGGAAAAAGGATTGGATATGGTCATTGCTGATGAATTGCTGGATCTGCCCGCACCGACGTTGCGGGATTTTATGCTGACCATCAAAACCAAAAAACTGCTCTATCATAATACGAATTATGATTTGACAGATGAAGTTCTCGCCGCGCTGGATAAAGCGAACTGAAGATGGTATTTCCTATTAGTTTGAATAATATTATTGTAAACGGTAAAAAATGAATCCATGCTGTTAGCTGACGTCGCAACTAAATTACAGGCAAACCTGATTGGTGATGGCCAAAAGGACATTACCGGTGTGAATACGATTCAGGATGCATCGGCCAGTGAGGTATGCTTTCTGGCATCGGAAAAACATGCCAAAAAGCTGCTCGAAAGTTCGGCGGCGGCGGTTCTAACGGATAAACCAATTGCAGACTGTGCGGCGGCGCAATTGGTGGTTGCCAATGTGAACGCGGCCCTGATTACACTATTGGAGTTTTTTGCCCCCAAGTTGACATTACAGCGAGGGGTTCATTCCACAGCCGTTGTGGAACCGACCGCCGAACTGGATCGGACTGTTTCTGTCGGACCGGGCGCCTATGTTGGCCATGCGGTCAAAGTCGGCGCTGACACGGTTATTGGGCCCGGATGCTCCGTCGGAGAAAATACGACAATCGGCTCATGTTGCCGGTTGGACAGTAACGTTGTCATCTATCATGACTGCCGGATTGGAAATTCCTGTATTATTCAATCCAATTCCACGATTGGCGCAACGGGTTTCGGTTATTCATTTATTGACGGTCAGCATCGGCTGATACCACACAACGGCGGAGTTATTCTGGAAGACGGCGTTGAGATTGGCGCCAATTCCTGTGTTGACAGGGCCAAATTCGGCGATACCATCATAGGTGCCGGAACCAAGATTGATAATCTGGTGCAGGTGGCCCACAATGTAAAGATCGGAAAGCTTTGCCTGATGGCCGGCCAGGCGGGTATTGGCGGAAGTGCGGTGGTTGGCAATGGAGTTGTTTTCGCGGGTCGTGCCGGCGTTGTTGATAATAAGTCGGTGGGTGACGGCGCAATTCTTGCTTTAGGTAGTATCGCGACCGAGGATGTTCCGCCGGGAGAAACCGTCTTGGGAATGCCGCCTCAAAATATTAAACGTGAGTTGAAATGTGTTGCTGTTTACCAGCGGCTTCCTGAGATGGCAAAGCAATTTAAAGAGCTTAGCAAGAAAGTTGAAAAACTTGAAGCAGCAAAAGACAATAAAAACTGAAGTACGTCTGTCCGGTCGAGGACTGTTCAGCGGCAAGGACGTGAAGGTCCTGTTTAAGCCCGCTCCGCCGGATGCGGGGATTGTTTTTGTGCGCAAAGATGTGGACCCCCCGGTACAAATCCGGGTGAAGCCGGAAAATATCGTAGAGCGCAACCGCCGAACGGCGCTCGGCAACGGTCAGGTTTATGTTGAGACCTCGGAACATTGTCTGGCGGCCATTGCGGCCCTGGATATTGACAATATTTTTGTAGAATTGGACGCCGAGGAACTGCCGGGCTTTGACGGCAGCAGCGAGGAGTATTTCAATACGCTGAGAAAGTCCGGACTTCAGCTTCAGGATGCTGAGCAGCATCCGATTATTGTGACTGAGTCGATTTGTATTACCGAGGGGGACAAGTCGATCTATGCGCTTCCGTCAAACGGCAACGGGCTTAATATTACCTATGATCTGGATTATACCCAGCATACGGGCATCGGTCGACAAATCTATTCGTGTGATTTGAATGAGGCCGATTATGCTCAAAATCTAGTGCGCGCCCGAACCTTTGTATTGGAGGCCGAAGCCCTTCAGATGCAGGCGATGGGGATCGGCTCCCATTTGGGACCAAAAGATATTCTTGTGATCAACTCAGACGGTCCGATCAAAAACAGCTTTCGTTTTGCCGATGAGTGCGTTCGTCACAAAGTCGTGGACCTGATCGGGGACCTGCGTTTAGCGGGACGTCCTATTGTCGGGCGGGTTGTCGCGTATAGATCCGGGCATGTGCTGAATCAAAAACTGGTGGCCCGCATTGTGGAGTCCCAGCGAAAAGCAGGCCAGAGAGATTTGTTGTCGGGAAAACCGATTTTGGATATCAAACGCATCCAGCGAATTCTTCCCCATCGTTATCCATTTCTGTTGGTGGATAAGGTTGTTGAGATTGAAAAGGACCGGCGGATCAAAGGGATCAAAAATGTCACCTTCAATGAACAATTTTTCCAGGGGCACTTTCCCGGCACGCCGGTCATGCCGGGCGTTCTGATTGTGGAGGCCCTGGCCCAGGTGTCGGGACTGCTGTTTGCGCAAAAGCTGGAGCATACGGGCAAGTTGGCGGTGCTGCTGACGATGGATGGGGTCAAGATTCGTAAATCCGTCATCCCCGGCGATCAGTTGATTCTGATCGCTGAGGCAGATAAAATTCGCAGCCGGGCGGCGAAATGTAATTGCAAGGCGATGGTTGGCAATGATATCGTTGCCGAAGCCCAGCTTAAATTCATGTTGGTCGATGATGAAGTGTAAGAAATAATATTCAATAGCAAAAATAGAATAGAAAATACACATATAAAAGATCAAATATGACAACGGATTCCAAAAAACTGACACAACAATTTAAAAAGCGACTTTACGGCCTTACATTACGGATAATTGAATTTCTGGATAGATTGCCGAATGATAATGTGTCTAAACGAATTGGTGATCAGTTACTGCGAAGTGGAACCAGCATTATTGGTAATTCAACGATAGGTAAACCACTGGTTTTACCAGTGGACTTGTTAAGGTTTGACCCTCGGATTACGTGATAGGGGGTTATAATACTTCTCCTTGGCTTGACGGTTTAGGAATTAGCTAAGGAGA
>JAOUFG010000057.1 GCA_029858345.1 Phycisphaerae bacterium | reverse complement strand
GATGGTGACAATGCCGAATCCATAATGGCGATTGCAACTGTCTACTATACCGGCCAGTGGGAAAAATACTGGAAAACAGAGCGAAAGGCTGCATAGCATGCCACCAAATAAACTCGCTCACCTGTGCGCTGTGCGGGGTTTTTCATAAAATGCTTGTGGCGGGGCGGGATCTGTGATATAAGCTCGTTTTAGAAAAATCGGACTTTATTAAGGAGACAGTGCTAATGTTATCGGCGATTGAGCAGAATGATACGGTGGTTTTTGATCTGATTCGGCAGGAACAGGCGCGGCAGAGTATTTCGATCCGGATGATCCCTTCGGAGAACTATGTGTCCAAGGCGGTCATGCAGGCCACGGGAAGCTGCCTGACGAATAAATATGCCGAGGGCTACCCCGGCAAGCGGTACTATGAGGGCCAGCAGATGACCGATCAGATTGAGAATCTCGCGCGGGATCGGGCCAGGGCACTGTTCGGCGCCGAGGCGGCCAATGTCCAGCCGCATTCGGGGTCGCCGGCGAATTTAGCAACCTATTGCGCCCTGGCGGAACCGGGTTCGACGATCATGGGGCTCGCGCTGCCGCACGGCGGGCACCTGACCCACGGCTGGAAGGTCAGCTATACCGGAAAATTTTTCAACTCCGTGCAGTATGAGCTGAATCCGGAAACGGGGCGGATGGATTACGATGCGATTGCCAAATTAGCCAAAGAGCACAAACCGAAGATACTGATCTCCGGCTCCAGCGCCTATCCGCGGGCGATTGATTTTACCAGGTTTGCCGAAATCGCTGAAAGCGTGGGGGCGTACCATGTTTCTGACATGGCACATATCGCCGGACTGGTAGCGGGCAAGCAGCACATGAGCCCGATTCCCTATTCGGATGTTGTTACGACGACCACGCATAAGACGCTTCGCGGGCCGCGCGGCGGGATGATCCTGTGCAAGGAAGAGCATCTGAAAGCGATCAATAAGGCGGTGTTCCCCGGCTTTCAGGGCGGCCCGCACATGCATACGATCTCGGCATTGGCGATCGCACTGGGCGAGGCGGCGGCGCCGGAGTTTGCGGACTACGCGGCGCAGATCGTTGCCAATGCCAAGCGGCTGGCGGATAAGCTGATGGGGTATGGGTTTGATCTGGTTTCCGGCGGGACGGACAATCACCTGATCCTGATCGACCTGCGCAACAAGAACCTGACCGGCAAGCCGGTGGCCAAGGCGCTGGATGCGGCACATATCGTGATGAACTACAATTCGGTGCCGGGCGATACCGCCGGGCCGTTCAATCCGAGCGGGCTGCGGATGGGAACGCCCGCGATCACGACACGCGGGATGAAAGAGGACCAGATGGACCTGATCGCCGGCTGGATCAATACGATTTCCGAAAATGTTGATAATGAGGATGTCATCGCCAAGGTGGGCACCGAAGTCGAAGAACTCTGTGCTCAGTTCCCGCTGCCGGAGAGTTTCATCCAGCCGCCGCAGCCGTAACAATATTTCGATGGTACCACAGGCGGGTTTTTAGATAGCCCGCCTTTTTCATGCCATGGAACAAGGCGGTATTATTCGACTGTGCTGTCTTCATTCGCAGAGACGGCGGCCGGGGTGCTTATTTGAGGATGAATGCTTTTTAATATCTTGCGAAAATGAAATCCGTAGATTGAAAAGCGGATGGCCAGCGGCAGTCGACGCGGCTTCTTAAGCGACCAGAGCAGCAGCATCCAATAGTGAAATTTTCCCTTCTCAGCCAAACCGATGCGCCACGTTGATCTGACAAAAGCTTTGATGCCCGAATAACGCACTTTGGGCAATACTGCCTCGCTGAAATTGTAGTTTTCAAGAAAGGTCTTAATGCGTTTGCAGTAATATTTTTGGGAATAAATGGTATTGAGTACTTTCTGATATCCATCCAGAAGCTTGTGCATATCCATCTTGGGAATGAAATTCATGCTGCAGTCCATGTTGTTCCCGGTGGGCAGTTGTGTCAAGCGGTTCTCCTGCATGAGTTTCTTGTAGAGAACGGTCCCTCGCGGAGCATTGAGCAGTCCCACCATGGCGGTCACGATCCCACTGTCCTGGATCAGCTTTATCATACTGTCAAACACGCCCGGCTTGTCGCTGTCAAACCCAACGATAAAGCCGGCCTGGACCTGCAGTCCAAACTGCTGTATCTTTTTGACGGCCGCAACAATGTCACGCCCGGTGTTTTGCGTTTTGTTGCATTCGGTCAGACTAGTCTCATCCGGTGATTCAATCCCGACAAAAACACAATCAAAGCCCGCTCGAACCATCAATGACATCAGTTCCTCGTCATCGGTCAGATTGATCGAGGCCTGCGTATTAAAACAGAAAGGATGATTGTTCCGGTCCATCCACTGGATCATCGCCGGGAGGAGTTCTTTTTTCAGAACGGACTTTTTCCCGATGAAATTGTCATCGACAAAAAATAATTCTCCCCTCCATCCGGCAGTGTAAAGCCGGTCCAGTTCTGCAAGTATCTGCTCGGTTGTTTTGGTGCGCAGGGCATGTCCGAAGAGCCGTGTGACATCACAGAAATCACAATTAAACGGACATCCCCGGGAATACTGAATCCCCATCAGGGCGTATTTTTTCATGTTGATCAAATCCCACTGCGGGATGGGCGTCTCTTTCAGGTCGGGTGTTTCTCGCGTCGTATAAAAGGGTTCGGGGTGTCCTGATTTCAGGTCTTTCAAAAAGGCGTGCAGCGTGATTTCCGCTTCTTTCAGAACGAGGTGGTCAATGTTCGAATAGGCCTCGGGGAACGCGGTGAACAGCGGGCCTCCGGCGACGATCTTTACGTTCAGTTTCTTGCACCGCTCGATAATTTGATCGACGGACTTTTTCTGGATGACCATGCCCGTCAGAAAGACCATGTCTGCCCATTTCAGGTGCCGGTCCCGCAGGCGGGTCGTGTTCAGGTCGATCAGCTTTTTCTCAAACGATTCCGGCAGCATCGCCGCAACCGTCAGGAGTCCCAACGGCGGCAGCAGGGCTTTTTTGGAGACAAAATTCAAGGCATATTTCAAGCTCCAGAACGTATCCGGGACTTTCGGGTTGATCAGTAAGATTTTCACTTTGTTCTCTTGTGTCCGCCATCAATGGCGACATGATTCATTTCACCGCGGAAATCGCTATTTGCAGACGTGTCTGTACGGCTTGTTTTTTTCTTTGGAGGACGCTTGTTCCTGATGGACGCGGCAGTACGTTTGGTGATTGTAGATACTCAGCAGGCGATCGCAGTCGGGGAAATCGCATCGTCTGCCTGCGGCGGATGTTTTCAGTTCTTTTGTCATGGGCATTCCTTTCGCGGGAACTTCCCGCACCGGTCTCAGACGGACGGACAATTCCGAACCGCCGGAGCCAGAGTTTTCAATCGACAGTATACCACGGATTTGGCCAAACCGTCCAAACATTCCGCGGAGGGCAGGACGATAACGGTTTTTTTGTCTTTTTCAGGAGTTTTTGGGTAGAATATAAAACGGCCTTTTCAGGTATCAAAGCGTGCTTTGAGGCGATATTGGGCTCGTTTTGAATGAATGCAAAACTTTATTTTATTTTTTTCGTGTACTCGGTATGCTTATGGTCGATAATGGTCATAGTTTAAGAAGTCTATTTTTCATCTCTCAGAAATATTCTTCCCAACTTTAATCAGACCGAGAGATACAGTTAAACGGCCCAAAAAAGGCCAAGGAGTAGTACAGTATGAGCACAGGTACAGTCAAATGGTTCAATGCAAGTAAAGGTTTTGGTTTCATCACTCCGGAAGATGGCGGCGACGATCTGTTCGTTCACCATTCGGAGATCAAAACAGAGGGCTATGCCACCCTGAATGAAAACCAGAAAGTCAACTTTGAAGTCGGCGAAGGCAAAAAAGGCCCTTGTGCAAACAATGTGGTTCCTGCCTAAGTTATACAACACGCTTAGAATCGAAAGGCCCTGCTTCGGCAGGGCCTTTTTTTATGGCCGGCATGGCAGTAGAGTTTGACTGGACAAACACAGGGGGAATCGTATAATATCACGCTATGATGACGGAACAGAAACTGAAAATCGCGGTAATCGGGTTAACGGAGCAGTCCTTGGGACTGATGGAGACCGCGGTCGAAAGCGGGCATTATGCGATTGCCGCGGTCGGGGACGAACGGCAGAACCGTGCGGACAGTCTGGCACGCAAATACGAATGTCCGGCGTTTACGGATTACCGGCAATTGATCATTCAGACCGACGCGGACTTTTTACTGTTTGGCACCCCGGTTCATCAGTGCATCGAGTTTATTCGGTTGGGAATGCAGGAAAAATTTCACGTCCTTAAGCCGTGTCCGCCGGCATTGAATTTTTCTCAGTTGGCGGAATTGTACCGGCTTGCCAAAAAAGAAAAGGTTCTGTTTTTGACAATGCAAAAGGGACGGTTCGGACTGCCCTTCGAACATGTTCATAACTATCTTGCCGAGTCGAATCGCCAGAAGGAACAGTCGTGGCACCTGATTTCGGCGGTGTGCCATGTTCCGATGGGCGAATTGGAACCGGAGATGCGCTGGCTGAGCGACCCCAACATGGCCGGCGGCGGGGTGCTTTTGCAGGACTGCTACGACCTGATCGATGAACTACTGTTGTGTTTTGGCCTGCCGCAAAAAGTCTATGCCTTGGCGATCAACCAGGCCCCGGACCGTCAGCAGCGGATGAGTTTGACCGAGGACACCGCCATTGTCACCATGCAGTTTACCGATGCGCTGATTGCGTATATCTGCACCAGCCGGACGCTGGGCCCGGCGAGGCGGCATCTTCGGGTTCACGGAAAACAGCAGCACCTGACGGCAACGGAGCAGGAAGTGGTGCTGTATGACAACCATGGCAACCTGTTGGAGCAGAAGGCCTATCAGGACGATGATCTGCCGAGCCAAAAACGTATGCTGGAGAATCTTGCGAAGAGTTTTATCGATCCTGCGGCGTGCTCGCTGTATCCCTATTACGGATTCGATTTAAATACGTTTGCGGTGATCGAGGCGGCGTATTTGTCGGCCCGTACGGGCATGGCCGAGGATCCGTCCCGTATCCTGAAACTGGCGGAAATCAATATTACCGAGCTGCTTTAGTCGATAATTATTCATCTTGTAAAAAACCTTTGAAAACATGGGTCAGCTTTACTATAAAGAACCCTTTTATTGTTTTGGCGGATTATGAAAACGGATGATTCTTGTTCTGGTTGCGGCCAAAAAGACACCTGTCGGCAGGCCTACGAGAAAATGGGCAGGGCCGAAGGGCCGAATGTCGCCTGGAAGGCGGTTGTTGCGTTTTTGGTTCCGGTAGGGGGTTTCATCGGCGTTCTTGCCGGCTCTCAGCAATTCCTGCGGGACAGATTTAAAGAAAACATGTTAATTCTGGTCAGTTTCATACAGGCCTTGTGTATAACATTGTTAGTTGTATTTGTGATTCGGGCACTTCGCGGTCCGATCAAGAAAGAACACTGTGATAAAAGGTAAGTTTCATGGCGGAAATTCGCGGTAAATTTACATTTCCGGGTGGTACGCACCCGCCCGAAAATAAACATTTTAGTGAAAACAGATCTATCGAGCCGGTGTCGGTGCCCAAGCAGGTAGCGGTTCTTCTGAGTCAGCATCTTGGAGCCGTTTGCGTTCCAACGGTTGCCAAAAAAGAGGCCGTTCTGGCCGGTCAGATGATTGGCAAATCCGACGCTTTTGTTTCGGCTGCGATCCATTCGCCGGTGAACGGGACAGTTAAGGATATTACGTTGCTGCCCCATCCGGTGATCGGACGGACAATGGGCATTGTAATCGATGTGGATGCGGAAAACAACGAAATCAAACAGCCGGTGAACGGGCAATTCGACAAGACCTTCAACCCGGAAAACTATACGGTTGAGCAAATCTGCAGGGCGGTGAAGGAAGGCGGCATTGTGGGCATGGGTGGGGCCGGTTTCCCCACGCGGGTCAAGATCGAGCCGAATCCTGCGATGCCGAAAGAGATTCTGCTGATTAATGCCTGCGAGTGCGAGCCGTTTATTACCTGCGATTATCGTGTGATGCTGGAGTGGACATGGCAGTTTCTGGCCGGCGTTCGACTGGCGGCACGGGCGGCGGGATGTGAAAAAATCCGCATTGGCATCGAGGACAATAAACCAGAGGCAATCGAGGTCCTCACAAATGCCGTCAAAGAGCTTGGCGGCAAGGAAGATATTCGGGTTGTTCCGGTCAAGACCAAATATCCGCAGGGCGGCGAGCGACAACTCATTCAGTCCGTTCTCGGCAAAACAGTTCCGACCGGCAGTATTCCTCCGACGATTGGTGTATGTGTGCTGAATGTGGGGACCTGTGCGGCGATTGCCGAGGCGGTGGCGACCGGCAATTCGTTGACGCATCGAGTCGTTACGGTTGCGGGGTGTGCGATTGCCAAACCCGGAAACTACTACGTTCCGATTGGAATGCGAGTGGAAGATTTGATTGCCTATTGCGGCGGCCTGACCGAAACGGCAGCCAAAGTTGTTATGGGCGGGCCGATGATGGGCTTTGCGATTGCGGATCTTTCCACACCTCTGACGAAAACAAGCGGAGCGTTAACGTTCCTGACCAAGGCCGCTGTGACGCGAGCGAAACATGAAAAACAGCAAACACCCTGCATTCGGTGCGGGCGATGTTTAACGGTTTGTCCGGAGCATCTGAACCCCACCCGGATTGCTCACGCCGTGAAGTATTTCAGAATGGACATCGCACAGGATTATTATCTGTCGGCGTGTATTGAGTGCGGCTGCTGCAGTTATGTCTGCCCGGCGAATATCGAGATTACCGGATATATTAAGACGGGCAAGCTTTTGCAGGCACGAGCGAAGCGACGATTGGGATGATCCGTCAACAGTTATCAGTAACCCGTTAACAGTGAATTGCTAAGGAATATTATTCGATGTTAAGTAAAATAACAGTTTCACCGGCGCCGCACATCAGTCAGAAGCTTTCGACACAGCGCGTGATGGGCGATGTCATCATCGGACTTCTGCCCGCGATGGCGGCGGCGATCTGGTTTTTCCGGCTGCAGGCGGCCCTGGTCATCCTGACCTGCGTCACCGCTTGTATGGCGAGCGAATGGATTTGCGGTGTCATCCGTAAAAAAGAAAACTCTCTGTGGGATTTAAGCGCTGTTGTTGCCGGTTTGATCCTGGCTTTTTCGCTGCCGCCGGCGATTCCGCTGTGGGCGGCCGTCATCGGTAGTGCATTTGCGATTGTCATTTGCAAGATGCTGTTCGGCGGACTTGGGGCCAACATATTTAACCCGGCGATGGCGGCCCGGGCGTTTTTGACGGCGTCTTTCGGAATGCTGATGACGACATGGACGGTTCCGGCAACCGTCGATTCCGCAATGCCCCACATCAGCGCCACAAACACCGCAACCGTGACACAGGCAACGCCGCTGGCGTGGGCCAAATCCGCCATCAAAGGCAAAGCCGAAGTGACGGAAGCCAACGGCCTGCTCAAAAATACTTTCTGGGGCAATGTCGGCGGATGTTTGGGTGAAACCAGTTCGTTGGCTCTGCTGATCGGCGGGGTGTACCTGCTGATACGGCGCACCATTACGTTTCATATTCCGGCGGCGGTTCTGATTGCCGCGGGTGTGTTCGCGGCCGTCTTTTATTTCGTCAACCCGGACAAATACAGCGACCCGCTGCTTCATCTGTTCGGCGGAGGGATGCTCATCTGTGCGTTCTTTATCGCCACTGACCCGGTAACCGCCCCGCTGAGCATCAAAGGGATGTGGATCTTCGGCGCCGGTGCGGGTGCGTTGATCATGCTGATCCGTCTGGCGGGTGAGTATCCCGAAGGTGTAATGTATGCGATTTTGATTATGAATGCTGTGACTCCTTTAATTGACCGGGCATGCAAACTGGTGCCTGCGGGAGGGAAGCCCCATGTCCAATAATGAAACAAAAAATCCCATTCTGTTTTTTATGCAGGAAAGCTGGCTGCTGTTGGTTTCGGCAATTCTCTTTGGATGCCTGCTGGCGTGTCTCAGCGCCGCCTGGCAGCCGAAGATCATTCAGAATGAAATTGATAAATTCAATGCACTGGCCGGCGGATTGCTCAGCGAGGCAAAAGGATTTCAGAACGCCGGCGAATCGATTTCGGTCGATATCGGAAAAGGCAAAACCTACAGTGTTAGGGTCAAAAAAGGAACCGATGCTGCGGGCAATCTCGTTGGTTGGGCGTTTGTGTGCGAGGGCAGCGGTTTTGCCGACAAGATCAAGCTGGTGGTTGCAACGGATGCCGCCTTCGAAAAGCTGGCCGGCTTCGGCGTCTTGAGCAGCAACGAAACACCGGGATTCGGAGACAAAATTACCATTAAGGACGGATTCTACCAGAGCCAGTTCAAAGGCGCTCCCGTAACGGAGCTGGAACTGACCAAGGTCGGCGATGCCGAAACGATTGACAGCCGGATTGTCGCTATCAGCGGCGCGACCGTGACCAGCGAGGCCGTCGTGAAAACGTTTAATACGTTCCTGCTGCCGATCAAGGAAGCGATGGCCGAGCAGGGGCTGCTGTAAGTTAAAATTGAAAATCAAAAATGTAAAATTATAGGTCGAAATTCAAAGTTATTGGTAACGCAGCAATTTTGCACTTTGAATTATGGTTTTGGGTTCTGGATTTTACGTTTTAAGTTTTCACGAGAATGATAAACTGAATATAAGTAAGGGACTAAACAAGATGTCCAAGGATGTTTCTTTAGGAAAAACGTTTTTCGCCGGGATTTGGGACAGCAACCCCGTGTTGCGGCTGTTGTTGGGAATGTGTCCGACACTGGCGGTGACGGCCGCGGTCAAGCCGGCGCTGACGATGGGGCTGAGCGTGGTCTTTGTGCTGCTGTTCTCGAATATCGTTGTCAGCTTATTGCGGCATCAACTCAAGCCGCATCTGCGGATCCTGATGTTTACACTGACCATCGCCACGGCGGTGACAATTGCGGATTTGTATCTGAAGGCGTTTATGCCGGAGATGAGTGCCAGTTTAGGGCCGTATATTCCGCTGATTATCGTTAACTGCATCATCATCGGCCGAGCCGAGGCCTGTGCGAGTAAGAACGGGCTGATCGTCAGCATTATAGACGCTTTGGGGATGGGAGCCGGATTTACGATTACTCTGTGTGTGCTGGCGGCGATTCGCGAAGTGCTGGCGACGGGTAATATCTTTGAAATTACGGTCATGCCAGGTTCGTTCACGCCGTGGGCGGCCATGGGAATGCCGGTCGGTGCGTTTATTACACTGGGCCTGATCCTGGGTGCGGTAAACATTATTTCAAAAAAAACGGCATAACGGTTTTGAACCACTAATGGACACGAATAAACACTAATCAGTTTTAACGAAAACGTTGATATATTATTCGAGGATGTTCGCCCGCCGTGCCGACGCCCGTCGCGGCAGGTGTTAATTCGTGGTTCTTAAATAAATTTGAATTAGAAAGATTGGAAATGGATACACTTCAAACATTGCTGTTGGGTTTTATCGGGATCGTGCTCGTTAATAACCTTGTGCTGACGAAGTTTCTGGGCATTTGCCCGTTTCTGGGTGTCTCCGGCCGACTTGATATGGCGTTTGGGATGGGACTGGCGGTGACGTTTGTGGTGACGCTGGCCGGAACGCTGACGTGGATCATCGACCACGTGTTCCTGATCGGGACCTCGCTGGAGGTGATGCGGTATTTGTGCTTTATTCTGGTCATCGCCGGGGCGGTGCAGCTGGTGGAGATGTATTTACGGAAATTTTTCCCGGCGTTGTATGAAAGTTTCGGGATTTTCCTGCCGCTGATCACGACCAACTGCGCGATTTTAGGGTTGTGTTTGTTCGTGAACCTGTGGGGCATCGATAACCTGCTGGAAGCGGTGGTGCTGAGTGTGGGCGCGGGAATCGGCTTTACATTGGCCATTTGCATTATGGCCGGGATTCGCGAGAATCTGGAACTGGCGGATGTGCCGGAGTGTTTGCAGGGCGCACCGATTACGCTGATTACGGCCGGTGTACTGACCCTGGCATTCATGGGCTTCGCCGGCATGATACGTTAAGAATACAAGTATACAGGTATGTAAGTATATAAGGATATTGAAATGGTATTGGCTTCTGTAATGGAACTTGTTAATAACGCCTGGCCGGCGGCGCTGTTGGCGCTGGGGCTGGGTTCCCTGTTTGCACTGATTTTGTTGATTGCCAGCATTAAGCTGCGGGTTGTTGTGGACCCGAAGATCGATGCAGTGCATAAGGCCCTGCCGAACATTGACTGCGGTGCGTGCGGGTTTGCCGGATGTGCGTCCTATGCCAAAGCTGTTGTGACCAATCCGGAACTGCTGGGTAAATGTGCCCCCGGCGGCAGCGATACCTCTAACGCCATCGCGGGAATTTTAAATCTGCAAATGTCCGGCAGCGGCGCCCCGATGCGTCCTGTCATTCATTGCCGGGCGTGCGAACAGGACAAAACCTATTTCGCCGACTATGACGGCATCATCGGCTGCACCAGCGCCAACGCCCAGCCGAATGTGCAGGCGTGTGCGTTTGGCTGTCTGGGCTATGGCGGGTGTGTCCGCAGATGCAGGTTTGATGCGCTGCATATTATCGATGGGCTGGCGGTTATCGATTATGAAAAATGTACCGGCTGCGGGGCATGTGCCAGGGGGTGTCCGCGGGAACTGATCGAGATGGTTCCGTTTACACAGGATATTATGATGACCGTGGCCTGCAACAGCAAAGAAGGCGGCAAGAATACGCGGACCTTCTGCAAGGTCGGATGCATCGGCTGCGGCTTGTGCAGCAAGCAGTGTGATTTGTTCACGACAGAAAATAACCTGGCCCGGCTGGACTTTGCCAGATACGAACCGTCCGAAGCGGCCCAAACGGCCATGGACAAATGCCCCACCGGCAATATTGTTTTCCGCGGTAAAAATGCCCCGGCCCCCAGAGAAGCCGGACAAAAACCCGCCGCATCTGCAAAATAATAAACCACGGATAAGCTATGTAACCGGAGCCTCCGGTATCGATTATAATGCGGGGTTGTAGAAACGCCCCAATTTTTAGTCGTGGTCGCAAAACGCCACACTACATGATCAGCAATCACCACATTCGCCCCGGCATGTAAAAACCGCTGTGCGATGCACAAACCAATACCCCCCCGCCGGTGACAATGGCCGTTTTATTCGTAAAATCAATTTTCATCAACAACTCCTTTAATCAGACCGAATTCGTGTTTGAACATAGTCCATAATATGACACGATACCTGATTAATCTGTTCTGTCTTCGGCAGCAAATCAATAATCGTTTCCAAGTAACCGCGGTCGTGGATCTGTTTGATCGACCAGTCAAAATAGACATCGTACACCCAGCCGATTTGCAGCAGTTTGGCGTCATTGACAGTCCTTATCTTATGGTAATCAATCAGCCGCCGATTGAGCAGCGCATCGATGATCTCCGGGCTGCATTCCGGCGTGTCGGGAAACTCCAACTCCCACAGAAACTTTTCCGGTTCCTCGGCAAGAATGCGGTAATTGGCTGCCAGCAGGTCAAAAATGTCGATTTTATCGGCGTCCCGAATCATCTTTGCAAAGTGCATCGTCCGCTCATCCAACAGCGGCAATTCTCTGGCTCCGTGAAACTCGATGGCATTTTCGATAACAACGCGCTCATCGTCCGGCAACTCGGCCAATACATCATGTTCAGCCAGTACCCTTAACGCCAGCAGACAGTGGTTCTCGCTGATCGTATCTTTATAGGTACGATACTGCTTAAATTGCGGAAACCGCCCCACATCGTGAAACAGCGCAATCACTTCGGCCAGCAGGACATCCGAACCCTTCATCTCTAACGCCCCTGCCAATTGGCGCATCTCATTGCAGACCCGATGCGTATGACATTCCTTTAACAGGATGTTCCGGTTCAGAAAATCGTCGCCGGCCGTGTAAAAGGTCGCGGCATATTCAGTGAACCACGTCTTAAATGTCGAAAGCTGTTCTTTTTTCATCATGTTCCTATCAGGTGCAATTTAAACGGGCTTATCATACCACAGCATCAGAAAGTGTCCAGAAAGCATTCTTAAACAATATTTTTCTTGAAAAATATCGGGCAAAATCACCTTGCCCGCGGTATAAAGAACGTATCTTTTTTTCGAAGTCAACGTCAATAAGAAAGGAGTAACGATGCCTACAATAAAAGAGGTCATTGTCCGAAAACCCTCTGAAAAGGAAGACCAAACCTGCCGAACATGGCCCGTTTGGACCTGCGGTACCAGCGAATTTGAATGGGAGTACACCCAGACAGAAAAATGCCTCATACTTGAGGGTTGCGTCACTGTCTGCGACAATCCCGATTCCGGCCAATCCGTATCCTTCGGCCCCGGCGACTATGTCCAGTTTCCAAACGGGCTCAAATGCGTCTGGAAAGTAACCCAGCCCGTCAAAAAGCACTATGATTTTGAATGAACTAAAACATTTCACAGGTGGCGAAAACTGTTTTGAGAAGTCAACAACAAGGAGATAAGATGTTATTTGTAAAACACTTACAAGATATCACAGGCAAGCATAGCTGTGTTGGCATATTGTTAATTTTGCTTGCGGCCCCCCTGCTGGCGGGCCTGTCTTACGCTCAAAGTTCCCAAACCTACGAAAAATCCGTCATTATGATAATCGCGGTCACCCAGGAATATGATTTTTCAACCCCTTGGAAAAAAGGGCCCATGGGCCGCGGTTCGGGGTCCGGTTTTATCATCGACGGCAACCGGATTCTGACTAACGCCCATAATGTGGCCAATCAGCGATATATTGAGGTCAAAAAACAAAATCTGGCCAAACGGTACCCCGCACAGGTGCAGTTTGTCGGCCATGACTGCGATCTGGCATTGTTAACTGTCATTGACCCGGAGTTTTACAAGGATACTGAACCGCTCTCATTCGGCCCCCTGCCGCAGATAAATTCGACCGTGCATACCTGCGGATTTCCGATGGGCGGCCGGCAGATATCCATCACTGAAGGCGTCGTATCCCGTTTAGAGACAAGCGTTTACAGTCACAGCCAGGCCTCTCAGCACCTGGTTGTGCAAACCGATGCCGCCATCAACCCCGGCAACTCCGGCGGCCCCGTTTTTCAGGACGGCAAAGTCGTCGGCGTCGCCTTTCAGGGCCTGACATCCGGCGACAATATCGGCTATATGATTCCCACAACAGTGATCGCTCACTTCCTAAAAGACATCGAAGACGGCCGCTACGATGGATTCGGTAAATTCGGAATCTCGCTTTACCCCGGATTGCACAACCCCTACTATAAGAAACACTTAAAAATTCCGGACGAAGAAGACGGTGTCGTTATCATCGATGTCCTTCTGAACAGTACCTCGTATGGAAAGCTTCGGACAGGCGATGTTTTAACGAAAATCGATGATTTTAATATAGACAACGATGGCCGGATACTGATTGATGGGCTGTCGCTCGAGCTGTCGGAGATCATGGACCGCAAACAGATCGGCCAGTCAGCGGCGCTTACTTTCTATCGAGACGGCGAAAAACAACAACAAGATTTACCTATCGCGGCCAACAACCCGGTTCTGCCCTGGAACAGGCAATACGACACCAAACCCGACTATCGTGTTTTTGCGGGGCTGACGTTTGTTCAATTAAACAGAAACTTCCTTGAGACATGGGGAAACAGTTGGATCGCGGATATTCCGTTTTCCCTGCGATACCTCTTTATTGAATCCAATCAGCTCAACAAAAATCCCGACAGAAAAGAATATGTCGTTCTGTCCGAGATTCTCCCCGACGAGGTGAACGCCTACCTGAGAGGATTCAAGAATCAACCCATAGATAGCTTTAACGGCATGACTATCAATAAGTTAGAAGATCTTGACCGGGCCTTTCAAGAAGACGAAAACGGCTTTTGGGTGGTCAAGTTCATCGAAAATGACACGCCGATGGTCATCGATGCTTCAAAAGCACGAATGAATCAAGGCCTCATTTTACAAAAATACCAAGTTCCCACGGAGACCCAGGAAAATGAAAAACAATATTTGTTTTAAACGTATATTCTATGTGTTCATCCTTTCAGTGGCTTTGAACTGTTTCGCGGAAACAGCCGATCTCACCGAACCCATGAAGGAATCATTGGTGTATCTGGATATTTCCACGACCACCTACGATCAGTCCCAGCCATGGAAACAAACGCCTGTTTCGAAAGACAGCGGCTTCGGATGCGCCGTCGGCCCTTACGAAGTTCTGACAACCGCCGAAAACGTGAGGGACATAAGCTTCTTGCAGGCAAGGACTTATGGCAGCAACGCATACATTCCCGCAACCGTCAAAACCGTTGACTATGAGCTTAATCTCTGCTTAGTGGAATTAGATAAAAATGCCATGGATGCCCCCTTAACCCCCCTGTCGTTCAGCGTTTCTTACCCCAAAAGCAAACAGCTTACAACCTACTGGCTTTCCTCCGACAACCACTTGACGACGGCACGGTCCACGCTGGACCGCGCGGAAATGCAGAACTCGGACATTTCATTTGTGAAAAATCTGACGTATTTTGCGACCAACGTCTCGCGTCCTTTCGGTGACGGCGAAGTGTGTTGTGACGAAAGCGATGTTATTGGAATGGCCTGCTGGGGGACCGATTCGGATTCGGGCATCATTCCTTCCGAAACCATCAATAACTTTTTAAGCCATTGCAAGAAGAAGACTTACAGTGGTTTCGCCGCACCCGGCTTTAAGACGTATTCACTGCTAAACCCGACAATGAGAGCATATCTTAAGATGCCAGCCGAAATTAAGAACGGCGTTTATGTCAGCACGGTTTATTCCATTGGCACCGGCAGCGAGGAATTGAGGCAGGGCGATGTGATCCTGTCGATCAACGGCTGGCAGCTCAATTCCTATGGTCGATATGAACACCCGGACTACAAATTTATTTCGTTTGAGCACATCCTGTCAAAAACGCCCGCCGGAGACAAGATACCATTCGAAATCTTTCGTGACGGGAAGAAAATAAAAATCGATGTTATTGCTAAAGTCATTGAGTCCGATAATATGCTCGTTCCGTACTATGGATATGGGAAACAGCCGGAATTTATTGTCGCTGGCGGGTTTGTCCTGCAAAAGCTGACGCGTGATTATCTGGCGATGCGCGGCAGCGATTGGAGTCGTATGGCCCCCCCCCACCTTTACCGTTATTACAGCGAAATGTCGTTTATGCCATCCGACAAAAGAAAGGACATTGTGATTTTGAGCTATGTCCTGCCGATCGAAATGAACCTGGGCTATCATCAATTATCCGGCCTCGTCGTCGATTCAATTAACGGTACTAAAATATCGACGCTCGTAGATGTTGGTAATATCATAAAAGCGCAGGATGATTCCAAGAATATTGAAATCAGCTTCGAGATGGATAACCCGGATGTAATCATCCCCAGGCAGCAACTGAATACGGCAAACAGGCAGGTTTCTCAGCTTTACGGTATTCAACAGATGGCGAACATCAACAACTAATACCCTTTAGGGTAGTAAAATTCCGCGAGGACAGCTCTAAAGGCGTTTGAAATAGAGACATAGCCGCGCAGGGAACGCAGTTTTTTAGTAGAACTGGTATAACTGGCATTCAGCGACAACTTTCAGGGACTGTTTCACGTGAAACAATCCCTTTTTTTATCTCCCCCCGCCTGAGGTGTTTCACGTGAAACATTTTTTTGGGGTTTTATAGTTTTTCTTTATTTTTTATCATCCTGTTTGTATAAACAATACGATGATATAAAGGAAGCTATCTTATTACTTGTACGGAGGCAAAAATGTCAGAAACAAAAAAAGCAAAGAAACCTCACCTCGGACGCGGCTTGGAAGCGCTTCTTGGATCCATGTCAAACCCAATCTCCCATTCTGAAGAAATCAATGACGAAACGCGGTTTCCGAAGGACGAAGCATTTGAATCGTCCCGGAACGAGCTTCCGGTAGGCCGTATTCGGCCCAATCCCTATCAGCCGAGAACGGAATGGGATTCCGAACAGCTTCGCATCCTCAGCGAGTCGATCAGGGAAAACGGGATTATTCAGCCGATTATTGTCCGAAAAGACACCGACGGGTATGAAATCATCGCAGGGGAGCGGCGATTCAGAGCGGCATGCATGGCGGGTCTGGAATCTGTCCCGGTGCTGGAACGAGAGGCGACGGACGACGAGATGCTGGAGTTGGCGCTGGTGGAAAATATCCATCGTTCCGATTTGAATCCGATCGAAAGGGCAAAGGCGTACCAGAGATTCATCAGCAGCTTTAATCTGACTCAAACGGATGCGGCAAAACGCCTTGGGGAAGACCGCACGGTTATTGCTAACCATATTAGGTTACTGGACTTACCTGAAGAAATCAAGTCTATGTTATCGGACGGGCAACTCGGCATGGGGCACGCCAGGGCGATTCTGGCACTGCCTTCGGATGACCTGCGAAAGAAGTTGGCCAACCGTGCACTGGCAGGGCGGCTCAGTGTGCGAGAAGTCGAACGACTGGTGCGAAAGCATCTTGAAAAACGGCCGGAAGCCGATACCCTAAAGAAACAAAAAGAGGCCCATATTGTCGACTTGGAGAAGCGATTACAATCACTTCTCGGAACAAAGGTCAATATTATGCCCAATAAACGCGGCCACCGTGGGCGCATTATCATTGATTATTACTCCATTGATGAATTTGATCGGCTGACAGAGCGAATGGGTCTGGCCGCCGAAGAAATGTCATAGCGTTCGGCAGGGGGGTTCGTTGCGGCCAGGGATTGTAAGAAACAGACGCATTGTGTCAATTCTCGATAAAATTGTATTCATCTGTTGGCATATGGTGTCGATTCTGCTAAACTCTCGCACGGTTTTGATATGATGTCATTCTTTATATGAGGTTACGATGCTGCATTCAAGTCCGTTTGAACAGGTTCATCGCCAGTTAGGCGCCCGTTTTGATACTTATGACGGCTGGTCGCTTCCGGCCGATTTCGGGGACGCCGCCGCTGAAGCCGCCGCACTGGAAAGCCATTGCGTCGCCGTGGATCTCTGCAGTTTCGGACGAATCCTGGTCCACGGCTCTTTTGTCAAGGATGCCCTGAACAAGGTGTTCACGGAAAAAAGCGGCAATATCAATACTGATAGTTGGGTCTGGGCAAGAACAAGGACACTTAACCAACAGGATGCCGTATGCAGAATCGTGCGTACAAACGGCGATTTTCTCTTGCTCACTCAGCCATCAGAATCGCAGGCCGTCTGCGACACAGTTAATTCCATTTCCGGCGGGAGGATTGAAGCGTCTGACATTACCCACAAAACCGCCATGCTGGGCCTGTACGGGCCGCGGGCGTTTGATTCCATGCACGACGTGCTGCCGTTTGACATAGACTATCTCGATCCCGGCGACGCGGCGAAGATGTCATTAATGATGCTGTCGTTCACCCTGATCCGCGGGAGCTGGCTGGCAGGGGAGGGTTTAGAGTTGATCTGCCCGGTTGCGGCCGGGCCGCTGGCTGCGGGAGCCGTCGCCAAATACCGCCACAAACACAATATCACCCCCGCCGGCATGACCTGCCTCCAGGCCGCCATGACAAAAATGACACCCCCGCTATAATATTTATTGTTCAGGGCTGTTTATAGTTTTGGGCCTGAAATGACGATAATGGTGGTATGGAAATTTTATTTGAGCAGATTGATTTTCATGCGTTTTTCCCCTTGGTCACGGCGGTGGTTCTGGGCGGGCTGATCGGGCTGGAGCGGGAAATTCATCAAAAGCCGGCCGGCTTGCGGACGAATATCCTGATTTGCATGGGTTCGGCAACGTTAATATTGATTGCCAACAGGATGTCTGCCGGACCGGATACCATTGCCCGCATGTCAGCGGGAATCGTGGCCGGGATTGGTTTTATCGGCGGCGGTGCGGTTCTTCGTGAGCATGCTAATGTTTACGGCATTACGACCGCGGCGACGATCTGGGTCGTAACAAGTATCGGCATTGCCTGCGGGATGATGCTTTATGATATCGCTGTGGCGGTGACACTTCTCTCGTTGCTTGTTCTGACGGTTTTGAACCCACTGGACAGAAGAATCCATAAGACCCGGAACAAAGCAGAAGACAAGCACACTGATCACGATTGAAAATTCCCGTTTCTATTCTTATTGAAAGCCCTACGGGCTTTAAAGGGATTGCTCAAGACAGGCCTTTCGACGAGCTCAAGACAGGCGGTTTTTGAAATCTTCGTAGGTAAACTGCCGCTGGAGTTTGTATTCATCTTTGTCCGGGTCGTAGAGGACAATATCCGGCAGGTTGATGCCGTTGAACATGGTGTTTTTGACCATGGTGTAGTGGGCCATGTCGCCGAAGAGGAGTTTGTCGCCGATGTTCAGCGGTTTGTCGAAAGAGTAATCGCCGATGACATCCCCGGCTAAGCACGTCGGTCCGGCGAGCCGATAGGTGTGTTGCTTTTCATTGGGTTGGCCGCCGCCGGTAATGTGGCCGGAGCATCCTGCTCCGGAAATGATCACAGGGCGATACGGCATTTCCAGCACGTCCGGCATATGGGCCGAACAGGAGGTATCCAGAATCGCGATGTCCATGGCGTTGTGGACGATGTCCAGTACGCTGGTGACGAGAACGCCTGTGTTGAGGGCGATGGCCTCGCCGGGTTCGAGGTAAATCGTATTGAGGTTGGGATAACGTTTGGCAAACCCGGTAATTAAATCACAGAGCAGGTCAACATCGTAATCGGGTCGAGTAATGTGGTGGCCACCGCCAAAGTTGATCCAGTCCATCTGTTTGATAAATTCGCCGAATTGTTTTTCGACCACGGGCAGGGTTCGCTGCAGCGAATCAGCGTTGAGTTCGCAGAGCGTGTGAAAATGCAGACCAGTGATGCCGTCCAGTGCATCCGCGTCGAACTGGTCGATGGGGATGCCCAGTCGTGAACCGGGGGCGCAGGGGTCGTAGATTTTGGTTTTGACCTCCGAGTGCATGGGGTTGATACGCAGGCCGCACTCGATTTTGCGCGGTGCGTTTTGGGTTTTTGCTTTGAATCGCTGCCACTGTGTGAATGAATTAAAGACGATGTGGTCGACGATTTGGATGTATTCATCCATGTCATCGTCGCGGTAGGCAGGGGCACAAAGATGTACTTCACCGGGAAAGTTCTCGGCGCCGAGTTTGGCCTCATGTAGGGAGCTGGCTGCGCTTCCGACCAGGTACTGACTGCACAGGTCATACGTACTCCAGGCGGCATAGCCCTTCTGGGCCAGAAGGATTTTGCATTTTGTTCGATCCTGAACGCTTTTAAGAATCTCAAGATTCTTTTTCAGCAGCCCCAGATCGATCAAGTAACAGGGCGTGGTCAATTTGTTTAAATCGTAGTCCAACCCAAACCCTCATAAACGAACAAGTCCCTGTTATGAGGCCATCCGTCAAGTGGTAATTTGTTTTTTTGTTCTTTTACATTTTAGTTAGCTTTCGCACTTTTGAAAAGTACAAAATCGGCTTTTACGGCACCAAAAAGGGGGTTTTGAATT
>JAOUFG010000056.1 GCA_029858345.1 Phycisphaerae bacterium | reverse complement strand
CGCAGAGAGCTTGCTCGGTTTTATCATTACAAGCGACATAAGCTATTGGCTCCACTAAGGGTTAAAGAACGAAAATGAAATTGGACAGTAAAATTAGACAGGATTAACAGGAAACATTTATATGAAAAGTTATTTTTTAGAATATTGTCGGTTGGTTTTCAAAAAGATAAAATTGTATCTATGGTTTCGTTCTAAAGGCCTTCCACAAGCTTCTGTTCTAAAGAATTCTTCTTTATTTAAGGTAAATCCAAGGATGGGCGATCCTGAAAAATTTCGTCAACAAATGCTGCAATTTATTAAACCAACGCGAGAGCTGGTTTTGCAGGACGGTACAGGTGAGGCTTTACCCACTACTAAAATAGCGGGGGAGCCTTGGTGGCCGGAAGGAGTGGAGCGACCTAAATGCAAAGATGGTCATTTAATGCATTTTATCGCTCAAATCCTTCTCTCTGATGTACCTTTACCGGATATGCCAAAAGATGCGTTACTTTCTTTCCATTATTGTGAAGAATGTGCTGAATGTGGTAATATGCCATGGGGCTATGCAGACGACAGGAGAGATGGTTATGATCTTAGGATCTTTTATGATATCAATCAAAAGCGATCAGATAACTTAGGAATGGTTGTAAATTCACATATGAATTCTTATAACATTTCCTTGCGAGATGTTGAGGAGGTTCCCAATCACGAAGATGATGCCAATATTCAATTTTCAGATTTGCCCGATGATTATCCACAGGGCAAGGATGATTTTGATGAAAATGTCTATCCTGGTTTGAAACACGTTCATAAATCAAAGGTAGGTGGTTGGCCATCTTGGGTTCAATATCCTGAGTGGCCTACAAATGAAAAAGGAGATAAGCAATCTTTTCTTGGTCAATTCGACTGGTGGACTTTCGATGGTTATCCTTGGTGTGCAGGCGGGTATGCATATCTATTTCTCAGCAAAGATGAGAGTGCAAAATTAAAAGCAGAATTGTTAATCCAAACAACATAGGAACAAACGTAGATTGAAATAAGCCCGTTAGGGCGAAAGTGAGTTAGCCGGGGGCGTGAGCCCCCGGTAGTAGGTTGTTTGATGCGTTTAGCCCGAAAAGGGCGAAAGAAACTTGGTTTTGATCTGTCGCCCCGTCGGGGCTTTCCAAAGTGTGAGTAACATATACCGGAGGCTCACGTCTCCGGCTAATAACCTTTCGGGCCTTTGGCCCTAAAAATGCTACTTAATCTCCGACTTATTGATTTCGAGGATTTCGAATTCCAGGTCGCCGCGGGGGACGGTGGCGGTGAAGGTGTCGCCCACGACACGGTCGAGCATGGCTTCACCGACGGGTGAATGAATCGAGATGCTGTCATCGGTCAGATCCGCGTCATACGGCCCCAGCAGTTGAAAACCCATCTTCGCATCGTTTTCGAGGTTCCGCAATGTCACCACCGTGCCAAACTGTGCTTTATCGGGCACCACCTCGGTACAGTCGATCGGCTTCGAATAGTTCAGCTTGCCGCGGATCTCCCCCATCCGGCCCTCGACAAAGCCCAGGTTCTGCCGGCCGTAAATATACTCGGCATTTTCACTTAAATCACCTTGTGCCCGCGCTTCTTCAACGCGTTTTCGCAGGTCGACAGCTTCTTTTTCCAGCTTGACCAATTCGGCTTCCAGTTTTTCTCGTCCCGTCTGTGAAATCGGCATAATATCGTGCATTTTCAGAAACTCTCCACACATCAATTGATTCGTTCATGTTCCCAAAGCCGGCACTATACCAAAATATGCCGCCGCGGTAAAGTCCTTTTGTCGTTGCAACGCGGATAAAAGCGGTTATGATGCGGTATTATGGAAATTCAGATAAAAAGTAACGATATTACAATGAGGGCCGAACTGGACGAGACCCCGACCGGGGCCGCGATCGCGGCGGCATTGCCGATCGATGGCACCGTCAATCGCTGGGGCGGGGAGGTCTATTTCAGCATTCCCGTATCCGTCGGGCTCGAAGCCGACAGCCGGGATATCCTCGAACCGGGAGAACTGGGCTACTGGCCCACAGGTAATGCATTCTATATCTTCTTCGGGGCCACCCCTGCCTCGCAGGGCGACGAATGCCGTGCCGCGTCAAACGTGAACGTTTTTGGAAGGATTCTCAGCAATCTCGAGCCGCTCTGGAATATCAAAAACGGTGCACAAATCCGGATTCAGGCCGTATAACAGCTTGTTGGCCGTATTCACAATGGAATTTCAGGGAAAGGGAGATTGCTATGAAAAAGCGAAAAGTTATACTGTTTTCGGTACCTTTTATTTTTGTCCTGTTGGGTTTGCCGGTATTGTTATATTCCTGTGCCACTGTGGGAATCGAGAAAGTTCAATACGCTGTTCTTGAAAAAGACCGTGCCATCGAGGTTCGGGAATACAAGCCGTACCTCGTTGCTGAGACGCGTGTCGATTCGGACTTCAAAGACGCCGGTGATGTCGCGTTCCGCCGGCTGTTCAACTATATCTCCGGGGCCAATCAAACCAAAGAGTCTATCGCCATGACGGCGCCCGTCGAACAGCAGGCCGCATCCGAAAAAATCGCCATGACCGCACCCGTGACCCAGCAGGCATCCGGAGATAAATACGCGGTCAGTTTTGTCATGCCCGCCAAGTACACGCTGGACACGCTGCCCGCACCGACCGATGAGGCGGTGGCAATCAAAGAGATTCCGGGCTACAAAGCCGCCGTCATCCGCTATTCAGGAACGTGGAGTCAGAAACGGTATGAAGCGAAAAAAGCCCTGCTGGAAGATTACATGAAAGAAAATGGATTAACGGCTGCCGGCGAGCCGATCTGGGCACGGTATGACCCCCCGTTCCAGCTCTGGTTCCTCCGCCGCAATGAAGTGGTCATCCCCATCGAATAAAAAACTGGCCCGGCGGTTTGTCCTTCCGAGCCTGTTGTGTCTGCTTTCCGCCAAAGCCGGCTTAGAAGTTAACACCCAATCCGAACATGTATTTCACGTCGGTATTGCCTTTACCCTCAGCAGGGGTCGCGTCATAATCGAACAGGATCTTCAAATTGGTGAACAGGTGATCGTTGATCCTGGCCCGCAGTTCGGTTGAGGTCGAAGTCAGGAAGTAATCGCCAAAGTCCTCAATGTCGGGATAATAGGTCAGATTATGCACCAATGAAAAGACCTTGTTGAACTGCTGGTCGTAGATGTATCCAAGCCGCAGCGATAATTTGGAATCGCTGCTGTCTGAGGTCGCGTATTTTTCATACACTTCTGCAACGCCAAACTCTGCCGAGAAGTTCTGCGTTGGCTTTTTGATCAATCGGTAGCCGCCTCCGGCGCCGATGATGATGCGGCGGTCTAGGTTGGCGATATCATCTGACTCATATCTCCCCTCGCCGAAGAGATATTTCTTCTCGCCAAAGAAATAGTCATATTTGCCCAGAACTATCCACCAATCTTCCGTGGTAATGTCCTGATCCCCGCTTTTTTCCTTCCGTTTGGCAATATTGCCGCTCAAGGTGATCAGGTCCTGCGCTGTCCGCTTTGACAAATTGCCGCTGAAAGCATACGCTTCGCTGTTCGTGTTCCCGTTGGTGTAGGTCATTGCCGCCGACAGGTCCCCTTTCCATCGGGGCGCTTCCGGTTTTGGCGGGTTAATCGCCGTTACATTCCCCAATCTCAGCACCTTTGAATCGATCACATCGCTGCCGGCGATCTTGATTGTCCCCTCGGCGTCCTGTTCCACCGGTTGCGTGACAACGGTTCCGTCCTTCAGATGCAGCTGGAGCGGTTTTTCGCTGCTGATCGTCTTAACATTGACCATCGAAATTTCGACCGTGCCGGCCATGGCCGTATTGACCGTGATTGTGCCGTCCGTCATCTTTGTGATGGTACCGGTCAGACGGTCTCCATTCTTGAGAACCACCTGTCCGCCCGGAGTTGACACTGAAATAATTAAAACCGCCCCAAGAATTACTAAGGGAGAAAATCCATTTTTCATCGTACACTTCCTGCTCGCTGTTAACACACCATTCTTCTATCTATATCTCGTCACAGCGGCGGATTATCTTTAACTTTCTGACGAAAGGATTTCGAGCAAAAGACAGATCCATAATAGATGTGATTTTTTGCTTTTGTAGATGGCGATTTATTTCAAGAACAGTACCACCGCGCCGGTCATCAGGACGGCGGCGACCAAACGCTGGACAATGATGCGCATGGACGGTTTCGGTTCCAGTGCTTCAAAGCCGATGTGGGCGATTACAAAACCCAGTACGATCGAAAGCATACCGCGGGTCGACTGAAGGATATTACCGAAGACCACGCCGACCAGCCCAAAGCAGGAGAACAGGCAGATCATTGCCAAAAACCAACTGATTGCAAACGGTACCGCATACAGCCAAGTGTCTCGCGTGGAATGTTTGGGATTGAGGGCCACCACAACAGCACCGAAAATGCCGCAAACGATATATGAAAGCGCGGTCGCGAGAACCGCTCCCCGCAGAATCCCCAAGAAAGCGAAATGGTCCACCAAGACTTTAATACACAAATCCGACAGGCAATAACTCAGGCACGCCAGCAGGCCCGGCAGGATAAACCGGCCCTCCAATCGCTTGCCGGAATGCGACAACAGCAGCACCGCTGCAGTTGTCAGGATAACCGCGACCCATTTCGACGTATTAAGGTGTTGGTTCAAAAAGACCACGCTGATCATCGCAAGGATAAAGACTTTCAGGCCCAGCAGGGGGGACACACGGGACGGCTCGGAATGGATGATTGCGGCGAACAAAAAAAACTGCCCGAGCAGATAAAATCCCGACGTGCCCAGCAAACTTAATCCATAGGACGATAGCGGCGGCATCGATTCCGGCCACAACCATCCCGCCAGCGGGATCGAGATCAATCCCATCAGGATATGCGAAAGCGCCAGCAGGGCGATGATGTTGTCGTCGTGCCGGTTGTTAAACCGCCGGATGCAGATGTACGACAGCGACTGAAAAAAAGCCGCTCCTAATCCAAGTCCAATTCCTAACAATACCGTATTGCCCATAAATCGATACACTTTCTTGTTTGATTATTTCATGCAAGGTGTTTCCGCTCCGCGAGTTGACCATTGTATCAGGTCGGGTGCCAATCGCCGAAGATGTTTTTTGTCTGATTTTGGATTTCCTGTTGCAATATGTTGTCAATGAGGATAAATGGGTTATTGTTATGATAGAGTTTGACCCTAAAAGTGTAGCGATCGCGTTCGGTTTGACACTGTTTGCCGGGTTGGCCACGGGTATCGGCAGTGCGCTGGCGTTTTTTACCAAACGAACCAATACTTCGTTCCTGTCAGTGGCATTGGGTTTCTCGGCCGGCGTGATGATCTACGTCTCAATGATCGAGATCTTCTGGAAAGCCAAAGATGCTTTGTGCACTGAATGGGGCGAGAAAGGTGGATACTGGGCCACGACTGCCGCATTCTTTGCCGGTATTGCCGTCATCGCCCTGATCGATAAACTGGTACCATCGTTTGAGAATCCACACGAAATTCATGAATCCGGCGAGATGGAAGATACCAGCAAGGCCGATGAGTTCAAAAAACTGCACCGCATGGGTTTGTTCACTGCACTGGCGATTGCCATCCACAACTTTCCCGAAGGATTGGCAACATTTGCGGCCGCCCTGAAAGACCCTGGCTTGGGCGTAGCCATCGCTGTCGCCATTGCGATCCATAACATCCCTGAGGGTATTGCCGTTTCAGTGCCGATCTATTACGCCACTGGCAGCCGAAAGAAGGCGTTTTTCTATTCATTTCTTTCGGGCCTCTCCGAACCGGTAGGGGCCTTGATCGGCTTCTTTGTGCTATGGCAGTTTATGAACAACATTACGTTTGGGTTGCTGTTTGCGTCGGTGGCGGGCATCATGGTGTATATCTCGCTGGACGAACTGCTGCCCAGTGCCGAAAAATATGGCCAGCACCACCTGTGCATCTACGGCCTGATCTCCGGCATGGCTGTCATGGCAATCAGCCTGCTTTTATTTGTATAGCTGGGAATATTACCATGCAGGATTTCATAGAGCATTGAAAGGAGATGTTTATGCTGTCGCATCCGATTACATTTCTGGTTGGATATCTGGTCGTTACATTCATCATTGCTTTCGCAGGATTGGGGCCGCTCACGGTGTTTGTAATGGTACTGTTCCGCCGGAGGATGGAAAAACCTTTTGTTAATGGCGTCTATCTGGGCAGCGCGATAGCCGCTTGGGGATTTATGATCCTGCATTATCTGCTGTACCTGCGCGGCTATGGGATCAGCGACTGGTCCACGTTACTTGGCGACGTTTTTTACCCTGCGCAGTACTTTTGATGTAATACGGACACATTTTAACCTGTATTAAAGCAGGGCGACACACACAATTTTATGTGAAAAAATATCAAAATCCGTGATTTTACCGGGCAGAACAAAAAAAGTATTTTTTTAAAAAACATCTTGCCGTTTATCTCGTAAAGGGTTATATTCAAAGAGGCTTGGAGCGTCTCTGAAATTTCGCAATATTCTGGCTTGGCTGTTCGTCTGTTGAGGTGGCCGGAATATGCTATGAAATATAAATCTTCTCATCACCCTCCTCCGAAGCCAGGTTGGTCCGAAGCCAATCTGGCTTTTTTATGCGCCCTGGTGACCTGCCAATTCAAGCAGACCGGAAATCGCAAGGTCGCGGGCCAATGAGTCCCTGTTCTCAAATCGTATCGCACGCATCCCAGCCGCACGGGCCCCGTCGACGTTGGCCTGCAGGTCATCGATAAAGAGACATTGCGGCGGGGGTGTCCGGACATTTTCTGACGCGGCGAGATAAATCGCTGCATCCGGTTTCATCACACCCACTTCGAAGCTAAGTGTCGGTTTTTTAATTCGGTTGATCCAGGGCCAGGTGGTTCGAATGTAATTCCAGTGCAGCGGGTCCGTGTCAGACAGAAGCCCGATGGTCGCTTTTTTGGAGACTCTTCCCACCAGCTCCTCCATGCCGTCCATGGTCCAAAACATATCGCACCAGAGGTCTTTGAATGTTTCAAAATCCAGATCGAGGCGATACCTCTCACAAGTCCGGCGAAAAAATTCTTCCGGTGTTGTCTGGCCGCGATTAAACGACACCATGATCGGATTGCGGAGAAAATGACGCTCCGGCTCCCCGATCTCATCAGGGTTGAGATTGACATACAGTTTTTCCTTCAATGGAGCGCTGTCCATGTTAACAAGCACCCCCCCCCCCAAGTCAAAGATGACCGCTCGAATATCCGGTTGTGTGCCTGTATCTGTCATATCCGGATTTTCAGCGTTCTTCGATCGCCGATTTGGCCTTTTGGGTGTCGAGAAAGTTCTCAATCGCTTTTTCGCGGGCCTGCTGTTTCAGGTCGCGGACGATGACCTCCCGGACCTGTTCGAGCGGACACGGGATCGACGGACGTTTTTCATAGACCTTGGCGATATGCAGGCCGAATTCACTTTGGAAGGTACCGCTGCATTGGCCCGGTTCGAGATTAAACACCACCGCTTCAAACGCCGGCACCATCTGGCCGCGGGCAAAAAAGCCCAGATCGCCGGCATTGTCGGGACAGTCGGAGTTCTGCGAGGCCAACTCTTCGAAGGCCGCCCCGCTGTTGAGTTGCCCGAGGATCTGTTCCATGTCCTTCTGCAGATCCTCCGGCGACGTCTCCCGGGACGGGTGCTTGACAATATGTGCCGCGTGGACCATCTCCGGGACGGTAAAGCGGTCGATGTTCTGGTCGTAGTACTTGCGGATCGCCTTGTCGGTCGACTCGGAAATGTCGCCGGTGATTTTCTGTATGAGTTGTTCCTTCCGATACTGATCGGCAATCTCGGCACGCAGCTTCGCCTGTTCCTCGGCGCCTGCTGACATCCGCTGATGGACGGGACCGGTTTCGTTTTCCTGGGCCAGCAGATGGTCAAGGGCTTGCCCGATCACCGCATCGTCAATGTCGGCGAACTGTTTTTGGGCCTCCTGTCGAAAGAGCACCGCCTCGATCACGTTTTCACGCGACCACTCGACCAGTTGACGTTCACGGGCATCCTCGTCAATGTCCCCAAAAGCTTGTTCATAGCTGGGACGAAGACGCCGGATTTCATCGTCAATCAGAGCACGTTCAACCTGTTCACCGTTCACATACAAGGTCATCGTAAAATCCTTAAAAGAAAAGCACGTTCAAGGAGTATACCAAAAAGACGGCGCATAAAAAAAGAAAACATCAGGAAACTTTGGGCTCCCTGATGTTTTCCGGAGGGGAGAAAACTCTTGCATAATTTTATTCGGCTAAGCCGATTGAGTCTCTTTAACAAAACTTTGATCTTTTGTCCAATAAAAAATACGCACTTTTTATCGGACAGTTCATTTTTATTTCAAGACCGATCAGCCAAGGGGCTCATTTTAGCCATTAATCAGCATATTACCCTATTTGGGTAATTGAGTCAAGTCTTTTATCCAAAAAAAGATACATGTTTTTTGGTGGGTATTTAAAAATATTTTTTTTCAGTAGTTTTACTTAAGCCAGCGGGCTAATTTCAGGCGGTATGGACCCGGAAACACTAAAACTTGCAAAAATACTTTATAACAGCAAATTGTTATTATTTCCCTTGAATCCCGTTTCGGGTCCTGTTATAGTACCACGCTCTTAACGAGAATGGTTATCATTTTGGAAGTATAGTGATCGCGATTGAAAATTCCCGTTGGATCGCGGCTATGTAGGGCTGCGACCGTGAGTTACGACTTTGCCAGCGGAAATTTACTACCCTGAAGGGTATATATGAAAGACGTAACAGAAAAATTGAAAGAATACATCCGCCGCAAAAACCTGCGATGGACCGGACAGAGGCAGACAATCGTTGAGCAACTGCTCAGAACCCGGCAGCATTTAACGACAGACGAGTTGTTCAGAAAAGTGCAAAAGCAGGATCCATCGATTGGCTACGCGACCGTTGCACGGACGCTACACTTTCTCGTCGATGCCGGTTTTTGTGATCAGGTCGATATTTCTGACGGTTCAATGCGTTACGAGGTCGTCTGGGGACATGAGCACCACGACCATTTAATCTGCAGCGTGTGCGGAAAATTTATCGAAATATTCAGTCCCGAACTCGAAAAAATACAGGCCAAACTTGTTCGGCAGCATGGGTTCATTGAGACCACGCACAAACTTCAGATATTTGGAACCTGTATCGACTGTCAAAAAAACCTTTGCCGAACTGAAAACAAACCCTTAGCGAAATGACTTTGCCGTAATACCATAAGAAAACGTGAGCACAGGACAATAATGATAACGGTTATCATTATCAAATAGTAAAGCAAAATGAGAAAGGAAAAAAACCACATGAATTCCAAAGCAGCAAAGTATGGGTTGATCGGCGCATTCATTCTTTCGGCGATGAGCGCAGTTTCCCTGGCGGACCGCCGCAGCTATGTCTGGACTTACGAGTACCAAACCATGCCCCAAGGTGCCGCCGAAGTTGAATATTATCTCACGCACAAAATCAGTGACTGGCACAAGTATGACGACAAGAACACGTGGGATCACTACGTTGAACTCGAATACGGCTTGACGGACCATTGGGATGTGGCGGTTTATCAAACCTGGAACCAGACAAATACAGAAAGCCGCGATACCTGCGATTACACCGGTTCCAAGCTTCGCACCCGCTATCGCATTGGCGAAAAAAACCAGCTCCCAATCGATATCCTGCTGTATGCCGAGTACATCCTGGGGGACGGAAACAAAGACTCTGATAAATTCGAAGGGAAATTAATCCTGGCTAAGGATTTCGGTAAGTGGAACCTTGCCTACAACCAGATTTATGAAAAGGAAACGAAGAACGGTGATGAAACCGAACACGGTTACGCAACCGGCCTCAGCTATGAATTTTCACCGGTCTGGAAACTTGGCATTGAATCGGCGGGCAACTACACCGAGGATAAATACTATCTGGGACCGACCGTTTCATGGGCGTCCGAGAAATACTGGGTTAACCTCGGCATCCTCCGAGGTCTGAATGACCAAAGTGATGATCTTCGGTTTCGGTTCATCGTAGGAATTCCTTTTTAATGCGTACATCCTCAACAAAAAACGGTATATCCTTTTTATGCCTGATGATGAGTTCGGTCGGGGTGTGGCTGCTGTATGTGCTTCTAAGCGGCTGCAGTGCCCCGGCCGAACGGCCTCCGCTCGATCCCGGACAAGCATTGTACAGCGCCAAATGTGCCTCATGCCATCGACTGCTGCCGGCGCAGGATTATACGGCTGACGTCTGGCAGGAGTATGTTGTTAAGTACGGCAAGCAGGCCACTGAGCAGCAGCGGCAGGAAATTCTGCGGTATCTCCAGCAAAATGCCAGGCCCGCGCAATAACACAAAAAAGCTTCATCACGGCATTCATGACAGGCGTTATCTATATACTCGCTGTCGTCAATGCCCTCTAATGTGTCTTTATTAAGAGAATCACCGCTTTTATTTTTAATCCTTCCTAAACCGAATTCGAACTTCAGCGTATAAATTAAGTGCGACAAGCTTTATTTCAGGAGGAAAAATTATGAATATACACATGCACAAACCTGATTGGTACAAGTTGGGCGTCCGATTTGACCACCTGATTCATGATCCGCGTTTTTGGGTCGGGATTGCTTTGGCCGTTTTGCTTGGGCTGATGGCGCTGGGGGTGATTTTTGGAACTCCTGGCGGCGGGACTACGAGACCGCATTATTTTCCGGTTTATCCCTATGGGCCTATGCCATAGCGCGGTATGTGAATTGATCCGGAAAGAGACAGGTAAAATCATATAACCCTGACAATTTGGAGGGCAACGACCATGACAGTCTTAGAGTACCTCAGAGCGGAACACTGTAATTACAGGGTCACTGAACACAAGCCGGTGTATACTGCTGAGCAATTAGCCACAGCGGAGCATATTTCACCCCGCAACGTCGCCAAACCGGTCATTGTTCGGGCCGATGGACGCTATTATATCTGCGTATTGCCGGCGGACCGGCGAATCGACATTTACGCGATCCAGAAGCATCTGAAGGCCAAAAATGTCCGCCTGGCAAGCGAACACGAGATGGAATACCTCTTCGGCGACAGCGAAATCGGGGCCGAACCGCCCTTTGGCAATCTGTATGACCTGCCGACCCTGATGGATAAATCGCTTGCCAAAGACACCGAGATCGTCTTTCAGGCCGGCAGCCATGACCGAGCTGTTTGGATCAGCACGGAAGAATATAAAAAGCTCACCTGTCCGGATATTTTTAGGTTCAGCTACCCTGCGGCTCTGGACGAAATTGAGTCCATGCCGTTCGACCCGTTCTTCTACGATCCCTTTGCAGTGTAGTGAAAACGCCGGCAGGAAAAGTTTAGGGAATCGCTTTCAGCCAGCGGGTCAGCGTCGTGTAAAACGGGCTCTGAGCGGTTTTTTCCAGCCAGGGGTAATGACCACAGTGCGGCCACGAAACGTATTCCAATTGAGGCAGAAACGGCTTTAAACTGTCGTGTATCATCGTCCCCGGATGGGAGTCGTCGTCGCCGTGCAGCATCAGCACCGGACAGCGGATCGCCGCCAACGCGGCCGGGTACACGCCTTCGCTTTGCAGCCGTACAATATCGGCCCAGGTCTGTTCGTGGGCCCTGGCGTCGCATCCGTGCAGATGATTTTTAACATCGATTAAATCCACGGAATCCAACTGCTGGTACAGTCCGCCCAAAACGGCTAATCGCGTATTCGGATTCGGATATTTCCGGGGCAGCTGTTCCAATCGTTTGCGAAAGGGCTCATTCATCCGCCGTTGCCGGATGATCTCTATCTGCTTGCGCGAGGCAGCGTCGAATGTGCCGCAACCGACAAGAACAATGGCTTTTGCCGCGCCGGGATGCTCCGCGGCCCACGCCAGCGCCAGCATCGCACCCCACGAATGCCCGACGAGGATCGGTTTGTCGTCGCCGCAGTATGTTTCGGTCACGTCCTGCAGATCCTGCACATGCCGCGCCACCGTCAGAGGCTCAGCGCTGCTGCCGCGCTGAAACGGTTCCAGTACACGAAACTGCCCGGCCAACTCCATCGCCACCGGTTTCATATACCCCGGCGCCCCCGGCCCGCCATGCAGCACTATCACAAACGGTCCGCTGTCGCCATAATGCCGAACTTTGATTGGTTGTGTATCGTTTCCCATCAACCCTTAAACCCAAATTCAATTTTGCCTGTTGCGGCGAAGTGATACAACAGCCCCCATGCCTTGCCGGCGATCTTCCTGCGGGAGCCCAGCAGGGCGCGGATATCCGCAACATCGTACAACAGCACTTCGATCTGCTCATGTGTTTCATTCAAGGCCGTTGAGGGTGTTCCGCTTGCGGTCACCAGTACCATACAGCACGACTCATCGCTCATGCCCGCCGACGAATATATCGGCGGCGAGATATGATGAATGGTTTCAACCTCCAGCCCCGTCTCTTCCTTTAACTCCCGCCGAACGGTCGATTCGATGGTTTCGCCGTCATCGATCAGTCCCGCCGGAAAGCCGTATTCGGCGTCATCAATTGTAATCCGGAACTCCTTTGTCATTACCAGCCGGTTGCCCTCCGGCGTGGCCACGATCGCCGCGATGTACACCGCGTCCGGTTCACCGGCCTGTTCAATGGGCCGCTCCTTGCGTGAACACATCAGCCAGTGATGCGCCGAACCGTCCTTTGCCATGTAAGCGACATCGTACAGATTCAGCCACGGCTGATCCGTCAGTTTGGTGATATTATTTTTGCTCATGATAGGGAATTATAAACAAATTCAGAAATTTGTCCATGCAGAGATCCTGCGTAGCTTTAGCGAAGCAGGATGGAGCTGGCGGGAATCGAACCCGCATCACCGCATTGCGAACGCGGTGTACTCCCATTATACGACAGCCCCGAATGACTCTCTATCATGCCCTCACAGAAAACACAAATCAACCCCGAACTTACAATCAACCGCCGGACGCCGCGAGCATGTCTTTATATTCGGACTGAAAGCGATCGGCATGTGACTTTTCCTCTGCGGCCAGTTCCTCAAACAAATCCGCCAGCTCTTTGCGCTCACACATCTGTCCCAGCGTGCGGTACAGCATCCGTGCGGAGTTCTCTTTTTTGATGGCGTACCGAACCGCCTCCTCAAACGTGACCTCCGGCGAAATCGGCATTGCGTTCAGATAGCCGCTGTTTCGAAGGGTATCGACATCCGGCTCGATCAGCTCATATTCAAAGCGTTTCAGTTCGCGCAGCTTCTTTTCGTGCAGAGCTTCTTCCTGGATGAGCGTTTTGTAAAAAAGAAGTACCTTGGAATCTTTGACCTCGTCTGACAGCTTGGTGTAAAACTGCTGGGCGGCTTTTTCCTGCAGGATCGCAAAATCCAGCACGTCTTCAAATGTATGAAATTCCATCATGCCGCGGTCCCCTTTCAAAATTAATTCATTTGAACAGGAGGTATTGTACCCGATAGGAAACATATTGCAAGAAAGAAAAATCAGGACAGGGCCCGTTGGTAATCAGAGCCGCAACAGTAATGGAGCGGGCACCGCCGCATCCGGAACGATAAAAACACTCCTTATCAGGATGGGCTCTAAAGCCCCAGTTCTTTGAGCTGTCTCAGGGTGCTGGTCAGAACGTGATAAATCCCCATGCACAACCCAACAGTGATGGCCAGCATGATAGCCGTCAGGATGATTTTGACTGCCAAACTGTACCGCCGATTGGTCCATACCAGCGGGACTGCGAACGGCCCGACCGTCAAAAACGCCAGCACCAAAGCACCGTTGGATTGATGCCACTTCTTTTTCGGTGCCGCAGACCCACCCGCCGAAACCGGCCCCCGGCCGTCGAGGAATTCATTGCAGTAACGGCACTTAATGGCCTCCGGTTGGATCAATTCCGCACAAAAAGGGCATTTTTTCAGGTTTTGGATGGGACGATTGTCCACGTTTTTCAGTTCATAGAGCGACTGCATCGGCATCTCCGGACAATAAAACTCGGTTTCTTTCTGTGTTATCGTCCAGTTGCCGCGGCCGGTTCACAAAAAAACCACGGTCCGTTACGCCGGTACCCTTGCCGGCCGTTTTTTTCAGGACCATGGCAGTCAGTTCATAAAAAAAGCCGCAAGGGGAGGAGGGCCTTGCGGCTGTAATTATAGATAAGGTGAGGTTATCTTCCCACTCCTCTCCAATATCTACAACATCATATTACAATAAACCCGGTCCAATTGTCAAGAAAATCCGCGGAAGCTTTCGCAAAAATCAAAAAAAATTTCCTTCGCTCCGGTCCCAAGACTCAGGTCTGGGCCGGGCGTTCGCCATTTCGCCATTTGGTACAAAAAGCGCAGGTTCGTCCCAATGTACGGAGGGCCTCTTGCGGGGGCAAAAGGCCTTGAAAAACTGGGAACGCGGGCTGAGTTTACCCCGGACTTGATCCGGGGCCCGCAAGCAGAAAACGGAAAGGACGAACCATGGCATACGAGTTGAGCATTTTCGAGGACGCCTCGCTGAACGCGGGATTTATTCAGTGGCTCATTGAACAGCAGTGGCCGGTCACCAGCCGGCACTTTAACCGCCTCTGGGATTACTATGCCAACCCGGCGACCGAGACCCTGCTGACCAGTCCCGACGGCGTGGCTGACTCCAGCCGCGGCTACGTTCAGGCACAGGAAATCGGTCTGCCCGTCCGCATTACCGGCAAAGTCTTTGCCAACGGAGCCGACCCCGCCGCCGGTAAATCCGTCGCCGATATTCAGCGCAAGGAAGTCGTTATCGAAAACGACATCGCTTGGCGCATTAATGCCATGGTCGATTTTCTTTTCGGAAAACCCATCACGATACAAAGCACCGCCGCCGATGCCAATCGTCGCAGAAACATACAGGCGATTCTTCAAGCTGTGTTCGATGCCAACGGCGGTGCAGTCTTCTTCCAGGATCTGGCGGTGCTCGGCAGTGTGTACGGCTTCGTCGATTGCATTGTACGACCCGGCGGGTCATTGATTGAGCGTCTTGTCAACGGCACCTCTCTCGGCACATCCACCATCACACCTGCTCTCTCTTTAGATTCTGTTCTGCGCTCGGCCAGTGAGATCACGCTGGAATTGATCGACGCGCCCCGGGCACTGCCGGTCCTGGAAGAAACCGATTATAAACGCATTCGCGCCTACGTGCAGCACTTCCATCAGGTGCGCAACGAGGTCGCCGATGACGGTTCATTCATAACCCGGCTCTTTGGCGGGTCCGCCGGCGGCACACGACGAAAAACCGTAGCCGTCACTGAAATCCTGTCTGCGAATGCATGGCAGCGCTATGAAGACGGCATACTGGCGGCCGAAGGAGCCAACCCGCTGGGGCGGGTCCCTGTGATCCATATCCAGAACCTGCCCCAGCCGGGCTTTTATGAGGGCCTCGGCGATGTCGCCCAGCTCATGCCCCTGCAGGACGAACTGAACACCCGCCTGTCCGACCGTGCCAGCCGCATCACGATGCAGTCGTTCAAGATGTATCTGGCCAAAGGCATCGACGGCATGCCCGACAAGCCCGTCTCTCCGGGGCGGATGTGGTGCACGGATAATCTCGACGCAACCATCGAGGCCTTCGGCGGTGACGCCGCCAGTCCCAGCGAGGACCTGCACATCGCCGAGATTCGCGAAGCACTGGACAAGGTCTCCGGCGTAACCCCTGTTGTTGCGGGCGTCCTGAAAAACAAACTCGGCAACCTCTCCAGCGCCGTCGCATTGAAAATGACGTTCATGGGAATGCTGAGCAAAACCTATCGAAAACAATTGACCTATGGACAGGGCATCAAAGATATCTGCAAAATGACATTGGAACTGCTGGACAAAGCCAACATCTTCAAAACCGACCTCAACGAACGCGATATCGAAGTGATCTTCCCCAATCCGATTGAGGAAACAATTGAATAACAAAAGCGTGGAACGGCAGTGACACGATAACCCCTGCAAAGGGGGAGTACCCCGAAGGGGGGAGTGGGTTTGAAACCCTCAGGCCTAACGCCTCAAGCCGCAGGCCTGTTCTTTGACAAGTAAATAGAGATGATATTAAAGGTAGCTCAGGCATCCTGCCTGAGTCTTAGAATCACTATGGACCTGAGCCTGCCAGTCTCGGAAGGAATCCATAAATAACGGGCAATAAATAGACAAAGAAAGTATTACCGATAATGGCCGGAATTGTAAAAAACAGCAGTATATATCTTTTAGACTTCAAGATACGAATAGTTGCAATAACCGAGAGACTAAAAACAACCCCAGTACAAACTATATGATAAATCCAGAGATGTGTTCCGGAAAACCATGAATCACAAATTATTTCTGAAAAGAAAAAGAGAAGGTAGAAGTTCGCAGGTACCATACAAAGTGAAAAAATCGCAAAGTTGATGAGATGCCTATTTGTTTGTGAAGTTGTATTTGTTTCGGGAACCATACGAAAATTATAGCTTATGGGCAGGTGTTAGCAAGTTATTTTTGATTATTCCCATTTTTCTCGTCTGATAATATCGTCTGTGGGATTCCAAAAGCCGCCTCGCCGGCAATTGACCGGTGCATTTTTATTCCTTATATTTTATAGGAGGGCACGTATATTTCGGGGTGTTTTATGAACACGACAAAAGACTTTTGGAAACATATTGAGAACGGCCGGATCTACGCGATTAAGTGTAGTTGTTTCGGTGAGATTCTCGGCGCGTGCGGCCCGCTGGACCCGGACAACCTGCCCGATCTGGACGCGGTTGAGTGGGGCAAAGACACCCTCATCTGGGTCGAGACGACCATGGCCGAAAACAAACTACGCCGTTTCAATCCCGAACCGGTCAAGAATCAGGCCAAATCGCCGCTTATGACAAAATAGCGGAGTGAAGACGCAGATATCATTACCGCGGCAGAAGGATTCCGCATTTTTGTTTATTATCCCCTGACCCCCTCTCAGCCTCCATCGTATAAACCGCATACAATTAATAATGTGGTTTATCTCTGCATCCGGACGGGTTATGATGAAAACGGCCATTGACCATTATCGAGAGGCGACAAAGATGGACAATGTCGAAATATGGCGGCTTTTGAAAGAGCGTGCGCTGGATTCGACTGCCGAGGGCGTCGTCATTTCCGACTGTAACCAACCCGACATGCCGATTATTTACGTCAATAATGCGTTTACCGCGATGACCGGGTACAGCTGGGACGAAGTCGTCGGCAAAAACTGCCGCATTCTGCAGGGTCTCGATAGCGACCCCGCCGCCGCGCAGGACATTCGCAAAGCCATCAAAGCACAACAGCCCTGTAAGGTTGAGATTCTCAATTATCGCAAGGACGGCACACAATTCTGGAACCGCCTGTCGATTACACCGGTCCGTGATGATCAGGGTCGAACCACCCACTTCATCGGCATCCAAACCGATATCACCCGCCGCCGCGAAGCGGAGGATGCGCTGCGCAGCGCCAATGCTCAACTCAAGCGGGATCTGCAGGTCGCCGCACAGGTCCAGCAGTCACAACTGCCGAAACAATTGCCCGAGACGGACACGTATCGATTTGCCTGGCGCTTTAAGCCGTGCCAGGAACTGGCCGGCGACACGCTGAATATCAGTGCGCTGGACGACCACCGCATTGCGATGTATGTGCTGGATGTCAGCGGTCATGGTGTGCAGGCGGCGCTGCAGTCGTTTTCACTCTCACAGGACTTGCGCCCGCGGGACGGCGGGCCCGATCTTGGCGCGCCAAGCCAATTGCTGGAGCGGCTCAACATGAAGTATCCGATGAATATGGATACGGGAATGTACTTTACAATCTTGTATGGTGTGCTGGACGTTTTAAGCGGTGATTTTACGTTTGCCGCCGCGGGGCATCCGGGGCCGGTACTGATCCGCTGTAACGGCCAACCCGAAATGATTGCCGCCAGTGCCTATCCGGTCGGGGTTTCACCGAAACCCGACTACCAGGACCAAACCCTGAAACTGGCTCCCGGCGACAAACTCATCCTGTACACCGATGGTGTGGTCGAGGCGCTCAGTTCGCGCGATATCACTTTTGGCGAAGGACGCTTCTTGAAAGCACTTTCAAAAACAGCGGACAAACCCATTGAAGAATGCCTGGATAAAGTGATGAAATCCCTCGAAAGCTGGGCCTGCCACGTCAACCTCCGCGACGACCTCTCTCTGATCGGCATCGAAGCATATATGTAAGAGTTCAAGCTTTAGCTTGTTGTGTTTATTCCTTGCCGGCCCACTGCATTGCACGGGTGATCAGCGCCGCCGCGAACATAATCGAGGCCCCCGTGAAAATACTGCTTGCGTCCTTGCCGAATGCATCAACACCGCTGGTGATCACCAGCAGGGCGGACAGGAACATCACAGCCATTACAATCAGGTCAGCTCGATCTTTCTTCTCCATGAGTTACTCCTTAAAATATATCCGTTAATCCATTTTTTTTATTATCGGGCGTAAGGGGGAAAATTCTTTAACAATACTCAAACAGAAAACAAAAGCGAAAAAGACCAAAAAGCTCTCCCCCTGCCAAGGGGCAGTACCGCGAAGCGGAGAGGGGGTTTTACAAGCCCACAGGGCTTGAACAATGATAGCCCCGGGTGCAGGGAGCAAAGCGACCGAAACCCGGGGTTCGTGTCACACAGATCGTACGACCCTGAAGGGGTCGAATCAATCCGCAACTTTTATTTCAGAAAGGAGTACCACATGAGCGAAGAAACGATCAGCCCTCAGGAAGAAAAGGGCATGGTGGACACCGTCCACGCGGAATCGAACGAGAACAACTCTCAGTCTTCAGGCCCCGGTCCTCAGGAAGAGAATCCTCAGGCCTCAAACCCCACGCCTCACGCCTCAGAAAAAACAAGGGGCGTTCGTCCGCCGCGGGGCGATGTTTCGCAAATCCTGCACGGTGCGGCGAAGAAGGCCGCACGGTCCAACAGCCGCAGCGATGTGCACGAGTACATGCGGCTTCGACGAAACTATGTTTAATTTCCTATTGCCAATTGCCTATTTCCAATTTAGGCAACAATAGGAAATCGGAAATTTGAAATTGGAAATATTATCAGGAAAGGAGTACACATGAGTTTTACAGGAAAAGCAACATACAGTGCGGGAGCAGCCTTGCCGGAGCTGGCCGAGGATGTGTCGGATGTCATCGGGATCGTCTCGCCGTTTGAGACGCCGCTGCTGGATGTGCTGGGCGATTCGCTGCGGGCGGCGACCAGCACCCATCACGAGTGGCTGGAGGACACGCTCCTGCCGAACAAGGACACGATCAATGACGGCTCGATCATCGACGGCGAAACCGAAACCGCGTTCGATGCGGCCAACGGCGACCGCTTCCGTGCGGGCGACCAGATTCAGATCACCGCCTCGAAAGAGCTGATGCTCGTGACGGATGTATCGGGCAATACGCTCACCGTGATCCGCGGCTGATATGGAACGACCTTTGTCAAGTTATCATTTTGTTATTTTTACATTTTCTTGAAAACACTTCCAGGTGCAGGCGGCTTCGACGATGAATCAGTCTGATATTCGTGGATTATCCCG
>JAOUFG010000160.1 GCA_029858345.1 Phycisphaerae bacterium | reverse complement strand
GACGACAATCGCAACGTGTAAAAAGCAGAACCAAAATGTCTTTGACTTTATTCATGAATCTGTTATTGCTCATTGGAGCGGTAAAAAATATCCGTTGTTAATCTGTTAAAAACTGTGAACGGTTACGGAAAATTTAAATCCCAAACCATCACCCTTTACACTTGGCCACTCGTCATAAGGCGCATCACTTTTGTGAACATACTTATCCGGTAATGGTTTATTCGCCGCAAAATCTACCGCATACAGCGGCACAACATAATTCTTTCCATTCTTATCCATATAAATATCTGCCCGCACCATCGGCCCCATATTAGCAAACCCCTGATTTATGCGGGTCACACGGTTTTTAGGCGATTCTACCAAGGGCCTCACTGTATCCTCATGCCCTGCTCCTGTCACCGTATGCCGCGGCATTCGCGACACAAAAATATCGCTGATGGTGTTTTGAATATCTTCCCGAACCGTCCCCCACGGCTTAAACTTTTCTCTGAGGAAGTCGAAATGCCGAAACCAGCCCTTACCTTTTCGCTCCATGTCCCGCGACAGGTTAGACACAAGATACACATGTCCATCAGTTGAGCACGCCACCACCAGCGCATCAAGAGCATGGTGCAGGTCGTTTGCTTTCCGATCTTTATTCAGTCCCCAAATGTGCCGCAAAAACGCCGTCACTCCGCCGCTGCGAAGCTGAATACGTTTTGCGTCTTTTATGTCATCTCGGCCGGAACCGGAAAAATCAAAGTATTTACGTAAATAATTTGCAACTTCCCGTGCCGCATATCGAGTGTCATTCAGATTGCGAGAGATGAAATTTTCTTTATCCTTATCTGTCCAGCTTTTCCGTAGCAAATTGCGTTTTTTTGCATACGGCATGTCATACATTTTCTTAATACGATGCTCCAAATCCGCCCACTGCTGGCTGTCTTGTCCATATTCATCTTCAAACCATTCAAAAGGAATACGGTCTCGCTTATCCTGATTGGCCTTTTGAGTACACAGTATCTTATTCTTCAAACTATCATTAAATGACCGACTCATCGGAATCACATGATCAATCTCGCAATCCAGAATATACACAGCACTGTCTGTAGTCACTTTGGAATCCGTCGAGATAAATTTGTTCGTATAAGGACATCGGCGGCCTTGTTCCTCCGCCAACCGGAACATCAGCAGTGTCTGCCCTTCGTCCGGGTCCAATCCTGCCTCGATGCATCGCTTCTCTGCCGCCTTCTTAGCCTCCCTGTAACGATTCTGACCGGCTTTAATTCTGTTCCGTTCTTTTTCACCCTTAGCTAATTCCGTAGCAATTTCAATGTGTATCTGATCAATCGGATGTGATTTTCCATACTTCCGAATAATGGCGTTTACCACCTTGCGTGTTTGAGAGAAGACTCGTGCAACAACCGGATTTTTCTCAAAAAAACCGCTGTAGGGTTGAAGAATCGCCTGTTTGTCATACTGCAACTTACCGTAGCCGCTTTTTTCTTTGGCGTCTTTAAATAAATCCCCATGCTCCATATATTCCAACAACCGCTTCATTGCTGTTGATGAAAAACTGGCTACCTTGCTCATATTCAGCGTCAAAACCGCTTCAATAATTGCATTATTTTCAAGGCCGTGTTTATGTAAATGAGCCGTTCGGGTTTCATCACTTTTGCAATAAGTCAACGCTTCAGCAATCGTCTCAAGCTTTTTGTCATCTTGCCTAAGTTCCTTCCATACAGCATCGCCGCAGTGCTCGGAAACGGCTTTTCTTATTTTATGAAATCCTTTTAATTCAACAAAAGTGTCATTGCTTTCAAACTGCTTGATATATTTTTCTTCACTGCCAAACTCGTCAACAGATTTTGTATAGCCGGAAAGATTCTTAAATCGAAACTCATCGGACAATTGCAGTTGTTTGCGAATATCTGAATAATAAATCGATAGCTTCTTCGCATCCGGCCATAGCTCTTTGCTTTGAAAAACTTTTTTGATCTCCCCGTCAAGTATTGTAACCTCGCCCGTATAAATATTAACAATCGGAACACAATGCTTGTCCTCAAAAACCAGTTTTCCGCCTTGAACCTTACACTCCAGCTTTTTTGAATACTCCGGATCTTTCTCACGGTAGGAACACAAATTAAATCGCAGACTTAATTGATCTTTGAGTTCCAGTTCCGTTCGAATCTGTGAAAACGTTACTTTGCTGTTTTTGTACGCCAACGCGACAATCTTATCCCGCTGCTCGGACTTGAGCGAAATGTGTTTATCTTTGTTGGCCGTGTCAATCAACTCCAAAGAATTCAGCCGGTTAAATAAACTGAACCGTTCAGAAACATACCCTTCTTTCGGTGCGCATTTTTCCGCCGTAAATTCGCAACGACTCATCATTCGCTGGAGTTTTTCGTCATCAATACCCTCTTCATACATCAGGATTTCATCAATATACCGTTCCATCAATTCCGGCCCGACCTTGGTATTATTAAATTTCTTCTGTTGCCGGTCAAAAATTGTTTGGATTTCCTCTTTCAGCAGCAATCGATGAATTGCATTTTGATAATCGTCCTTTTTGTTTCGTTTTCGTCTGTTCTTTTCATTTTGCTGGTTGAATTCCTCCCAAAACATCTGGCCCACCGTATCCCAATTGCCCTTTTCCAGTTTTTCACGAATCCGGGCCAAACCTGCTTTTGCCTTACCTGCCTCTGAGCCGGTCTCTTCCTCCTGGAACTGCTCGGCCATTGTATGAAAATAGAAACCCCGATGTTTTGCGATGTGATAAAGTATTCTGAAAAGCTCTATATCCGTTAACTTCCGGTTCAGCGCTTCTTTGCGTACCCACCAAATATCCCACTGTTCCTCTTTGTCTCCCGGTTGGGGTTTAAGAATGCTTTCTTGATTGAAGGAACCATCAATTAAGCCAAACTCCTGACCCAACCGAACAAGTTTTTTCAGTCGTTGTTTTTTTCTGCGGGTTCGTAAACGGTTTCTTCGTGCTGTCCCACGTTTAACCGCCAAACTCTTTCCGTCCCGATCCTGAGGAAGTTGAAAAGTTCTAACGCCGGAAGCAATAATCTCGCCCCCACAAATCCGGAACCTCTCGTCGCCCGATAGTTCATCTTGATATTGCTCTTCTGTCAGCCGAACTAATCCCCAACCAACGGAACCAACCCCAATATCAAGCCCTAAAACGGTCCTTTCGTAACCCATTTTAACCTCTCTTTCGAAATTTCCCTTGATTCCTTGAATTTCTTAGGATAAAATCTCTTGCGAGATCAAGTTATAATAATCTTCCTTTGGGAAGATGCGGAGTATTCCTTTTTTGGTATCTCCTCAATTATGACTATTCAAAAGGCAGGTCATTTACCTGCCTTTTGCTATTTAAGGTCTTTATTTTAAGGAAAATAAAAGGGAAAATAAAAGGGGTCAGGCACCTTTTCTGGGTTATCTATCCCGTTAATCCCATTCGATTACGCTCCAACCTTCGTTATTCTGCTCCGCGTAAAGTTGCGCAGAAACCAACTTCGGCATGGCAAGCAGGGCTAATGGGCCGGCCAATATCCCTGAATTCTTGTATTCTTGTATCCTTGTATTCCTGCATTCCTGCATTCCTGCATTCCTGCATTCCTGCATTCCTGTATTCCTGTATTCTTATATTCGTATCCTTGCCCCAATTATACCCATTGTCTGTCCGTTTCCAACAAAAAAACTTTTCAGCCCTCCGGCCTTCGCATAAAGCTACAACCCGGCAGGCAGTCCGCAGTCTTTAGTCCTCAGGCAAAAATCCCTAAAAAACGTAATAATTTGTGAAAATTGGTGTTTATTGGTGGTTCTATTTGGATGCGAACACACATGCGACTCAGGCAGAGCTTGTCCCGAGCTTGTCGAGGGGATGCCTGAGCTACCTTATCGTGTGCTGAGTTTGAGCATTGTTTCGCAGACGTCTATCAGGTTCTGTGAGTCCGGGGCGCATCGCGCCAGCCAGGTCGCCCCGAATTGTGTGGCCATATAAACACACGCCAGCTCCTGCGGCGTGATCCCAAGCGAATTGACGTTGACAGACGCTGTTTTCCGGATCAGGGTTTCGTAAAAGGCCCGGCACCAGAGCCAAAACGTTCTGAGTTTATGCTGCATGGACGCATTAAGCTGGGCCGACTCCATCGACAGCCGCGTCAGCAGTCGATAATACAGCCACTGGCCGGAGGTCTGTTTTTCGATCAGCATCTGGCACCACTGATGCAGCGGATTGGGCCCGTCTTCGCTCTCGCCCAGGGCGTCGGCCAGTTGATGATATTCGGCGACGGCGCGGTCCAGGATCGTCTCGCAGAGATGGTCCTTGCCCTTGAAATAATGATAAAACGCCCCCTTGGTGATGCCGACGCCCTTGAGAATGTCGTCGATGGAGGTGGCGGAAAATCCGTGACAACTGAAAAGCGTGGTGGCGGTTTCCATAATGCGCTGTTTGGTGTCTGTTTTTTGCATAGACATTCTCACCCAATCTATTGCTCCGGACAAGACCGGCCATCGCGCTCAATGCCTGCTTATTTCAGGATTAACAGCAGCACAACAGCCAGGGCCAGCATGGCTGACAGGGCCCCTAAGATGATGATGAACATGCGATACTTGCCGACAACCTCTTCGGAGTACATTCTCTCTTCGCCAACCATCGTTTCAAGGGCCATTCCCTCTTCCAGTTGCTCGAGGGCCTCGACGTTGAATTTCTGCCTGGCCAG
>JAOUFG010000055.1 GCA_029858345.1 Phycisphaerae bacterium | reverse complement strand
ACAAAAAACTTACAAAAAAATCTGACTCTGGATTGAATCAGTCGTCTTTGATTGGCACTGCTGATAGTATCAATCAGTCAATCACAAGTGGGGAGAGGCATGTCGATAAGTCTTTAGAAAGTGGACAGATAGAGCAAAAAAATAACCCGCTGTCATCGATTGACAACGGGTCAAAATCGAATACGCCCGGCAGGATTCGAACCTGCGACCTTCGGTTTAGGAAACCGACGCTCTATCCTACTGAGCTACGAGCGCACATCCAGCAATGCGATGGCAGTTTACCGGATTGCGGATAGAATTTCAAACAATCTTTGGGCTTGAAGAAATCGGCATTTCAGAGAACGTTTTTACCGGAAGCATCTGCCTGATTCCTTTCGAACATAATTTCTCTATGAAAGCTCGTCTTTTATAACATCCTAAAATTAAGAATGTTATAAATTTTTTTTGAAAAAATTCATTGTTGACGAAACCGAATCGACGAAGTAAAATGATTCTTGTCATTTAGAAAAATGAAAGGATTTAGCACAATGCTTGATAATATTTTAGCATTTGGTCTTCCAGGAAATACAGAATGGATCATTATTTTGGTCATTGCTGTACTTATCTTTGGACGCAGGTTGCCCGAAATTGCTCGAGGACTGGGAAAAAGCATCACCGAATTCAAAAAAGGGATTAAAGACACCGAAAGCGATATTCACAAGGCACTTGACGAATCGGATGAGATCGCTGAAAGACAAGCCAAAAATGACGGCGGGGACGAAAAGTCGTCAGAAGAATAGTGTTGTCTTGAATTCTTACCCTTCTCGTTTCCGCTTCCATATTCGGCAGACAATAATGCTGCCCTCGTATAGAACATAAAGGGGCAATGCCAAGGAGATTTGCGAGACAGGGTCGGGCGGCGTGATTATCGCTGAGAGCATGAAACACCCCAAAAACACGTATTTTCGGGATGATGTCAATGCCTTCACAGAAACCAATCCCATTCGTTCGGCAAATACGATCCCGATAGGACTTTGGAACATCAGCCCGAAAACAAGCGTCAGGTTAAGGACCATACTCATGTAGTTTTGAAGTGTCCAGTTGGACTCAACATTTAGGGCTGAATTGAAAACCATGAAAAAATTCATCACAAACGGCGCAATCACCAAAAGAAAGAATATCGAACCTATCATAAAAAGAAACCCACTAATGGGCGCGACCACATTTACAAACTTTCTTTCATGCCGATAAAGTCCGGCGGAAACAAAGGCCCAAATCTGCCAGAATAACCATGGACTGGTCAGGACAATTCCGAACACAAGACTAACCTTCATGTAAATCAAAAAACCCTCGGCCGGGGTAATCGTCTGCAACCCTTTGACCGAACCAGCAGCAGAGTGTACTTTTACCCCGGTTTTGTTCGACGGTTCTTTCAACACCGCAAAAGCCGGATTGTTCGGATCGTCTCGATAATAATCGATATAGGCCAAAAAACTATCGCCCGGCTTAAGCGATTGCAATACTTCCTCAGATTGCTCAGGAATTTGAATACGAACCAGATTCGTCTGCAATGCTCGCTGCTCCGGCTCAATTTCAGACTCCAGGAGCTTTTGTTGAGTATTTCGCATGGCACGATAATACGGAGCTTCAAGCAAATTGATCAGATATTTTCCGACAGCCAACCCAACAACTAACCCAACCACGACACCCAAAAGCATGAGTATCAACCGGGCGCGCAGTTCTTCCAAATGATCGCCCAGACTCATTTTCTTGAGGTCCTCTTCGTTTTGCCTATTTTCAGCCATCTCGCCTAATTCTGAACGTAGTTTCAATAAATCGATGAACGCAGTGTACGTAAATCCCGCAGAATTGGCAACTGATTTTTGCTGGTTCATGAAGCGGATTTGTTTTATAATGCCCGCGATGCATTGGAAAATTATCATGATTTTGTGTGCGGGAACCTGCTTTTGTCTCAGCAGCGCCGCGTATTTATTCGTTAAACTCGCCCTGCGTCCCAAAGACGGCCAATCTTGGGAACAGAACCACTGGGAGTTTGAGGATCAGCATCCGGCCATAAAACGATACGATTTCTGGTGCAGAATCCTGTTTTCAGCCATTATCATCAGCATGCTGCTGCTTTTTTTGACTATCTCCTTCTAAAACCCGCTTTTTTAACCTGAAATCGGTGTTTTTCAGTTTAAATGAGATTTCGATATTGAATTTTCCAGACATTTTCTATATATTAGCTGGTTCTGTATAAACAATAGGGATCTCTGAATAACTGCCACACCTCGGAGAAAAACGGGCTTTATGACGCCATAACGCTTGGTGTTTTCGTAATAAACCGAGTTATTCAGAGACCTCAATAACAAAAGAATCAGGAGTATTGAATATGGGCAAAAATATTGCCATTGCAGGTGTGACCGGTGCTGTCGGTCAGGAGTTTTTGAAAATTATCGAGCAGCGTAAATTTCCGTTTGTTTCGCTGAAGATGCTGGCCAGTTCGCGCTCGGCAGGCAAAAAAATCGAATTCAAGGGCAAGATCTACATTGTTGAAGAATTAACAAAAGACAGCTTCAAAGGGGTTGATATCGCCCTGTTTTCCGCCGGCGGCGGCCGCAGTAAGGAATTCGCCCCCGCCGCGGTCAAGGCCGGAGCGGTCGTCATCGACAACTCCTCGGCCTTCCGGATGGATCCCGAGGTTCCGCTGGTGGTGCCGGAAGTCAACGCCGACGCGATCAAGCAGCACAAAGGCATCATCGCCAACCCGAACTGCTCGACGATTATCGCCAATGTGCCGGTCTATCCGCTGCACAAGGCCAACCCGATCAAACGCATGGTCGTCAGCACGTATCAGGCCGCCAGCGGTGCGGGCCAGTCGGCGATGCTGGAGATGATCCAGCAGGCCAAAGAGGTTCTTGAGGGCAAGCCGGTAACGTGCAAGACGCTGAAATACCAGTTGGCGTTCAACCTGTACTGCCACGATTCCAAGATCGGCCCCAACGGCTACAACGAAGAAGAAATGAAGATGGTCAAGGAAACCCACAAAATCTTCGATTGCCCTTCGATTGCGATTACCTGTACCTGCGTGCGGGTGCCTGTCATGCGAACCCATTGTGAAAGCATCAATCTGGAGTTCACCGACCCGATCACCCCGGAACAGGTCACTGACCTGCTCAGCACGGCACCGGGAGTGAGCATTCTGGATGACCGTGAAAACAACCGCTTCCCGATGCCGACCGACGCCAGCGGCAAGGACGACGTTTATGTCGGCCGCATCCGCACCGATGAGTCCATCCCGGACCATCGGGGTATCAATATCTGGGTTGCCGGTGATCAAATCCGCAAAGGCGCTGCACTGAACGCCATCCAAATTGCTGAAAAATTGCTGTAAACAGTATCCAGAAGCCAGAAGTCAGGAGCCAGAATGATCCCGCCGGCAAAAACGTTTCAGAACCTTATTGTCTGGCAGAAAGCCCATGCGCTTGTACTGCTGATTTATAGCATTACAAAGAAATTTCCAAAATCTGAGCTTTTCGGTATTACTTCACAATTGCAAAGATCGGCTGTATCCATCCCTGCGAATATTGCAGAAGGGTTCAAAAAAAGAACAACCGCGGACAAGGCGCGCTATCTTAACATTGCTCAGGCATCATTGGAAGAAACAAGATATTATCTCATTCTTGCCAATGACTTGAAATTCTGTCAAACAGAAAATGCTCTAGATCAACTTGAAGAAGTCAGCAAACTTTTAGAAAGCTACTATCAGAAAGTTCGTTCAAAATAATTCCCCTGAATTCTGGATTCTGACTCCTGACGACTCGAAACATAAAACTTGTTATCCATTACGATGGTACAAACTATCATGGATGGGCAAGCCAACCTGACTTTCCAACTGTTCAGGGTAATATTGAAAAAACGATTGAAAAACTAATCGGTCATATGATCAAAATCAATGGATCATCACGAACGGATTCTGGTGTTCACGCTCTAGGACAAGTTGCCAACTTTCATATTGACTCACCCGTGCCAACCGAGAATTTCAAAAATGCTCTGAATAATCTGCTTCCCGATGATATTGTCATCGCTGATGTGCAGGAAGTATCCCAAGATTTTGATGCGATCAGCGATACCGTCAAAAAACAGTACGATTATTTAATTCATACCGGCTCGATTCGTCCTGTTCTGGTGCGGAATCAGTGGCACCGCCCGGGCGTGTTGGATGTTGAAGCGATGGCGGTAGCTGCGGGGTTGCTCGTTGGAACGCACGATTTCAAGTCTTTTGCTTCGGCGGCGGACCAGCGTGATAGCTCCGTTCGCACCATCACACTCTGCACCGTTAAGCAAGACGGCGATGTGATTAAAATCTCTGTCGCGGCGGACGGATTTCTGTATAATATGGTCCGTAATATCGTCGGCACGCTCGTCGAGATCGGCCGCGGCCGCTGGCAACCGGAATATATTAAAGAAATTTTAGACGCCAACGATCGTAATGCCGCCGGCCCCATCGCCCCCGCCTGCGGCCTGTGCTTAATGGAAATAGAGTATTAAAATTCGAAATTCGAATATCGAAATCCGAAACAAATTCGAATGACAAAAATAAAATGCCCAAAACTATTACTTGCTATGTTTTAGATTTATGGAATTAGGATTTTAGATTTGTTTCGAGTTTAGGATTTCGTGCTTCGGATTTTATGTAACATTTGAATGTTGAAATGAAAATCGTCCATATTATTACACGTTTAATTTTGGGTGGTGCTCAAGAGAACACCCTGATCACCTGTAAGCTGCTGGCTGAACGGGGCCACGATGTGACGCTCATCACCGGTCCGGCCATCGGCCCGGAAGGCGCCCTGTTCGAGCAGACCAAACACGCTGATTTTAAAACGATTGTCGTCGATGAACTGCGGCGGGAAATCAACCCGATGATTGACATCCCGGCGTATTTCAAGCTCAAAAAAATCCTGAAAGAACTCCAACCGGACATTGTCCATACACACTCTGCCAAGGCAGGGATTCTTGGCCGCTATGCGGGCTGGGCCTTAAAGGGTAACATTTCAAAAACAAACCCAAATCTGCCGCTGGTGGTGCATACCATCCACGGCTTGGCATTCCATCAATATCAAAACCCCCTGCTGAGCAAGTTCTATATCGCCGTCGAAAAAGCAACCGCCCAAAAGACCGATGCCTTTATCACCGTCGCCGATACCATGACCGAAAAAGCCAGGGCCGCCGGCATTGGGGTGGACAAACCCTATACGACCGCCTATTCGGCCATCGAGGAAGATGCCTACCTGACTCCCCCGCCGCAATCGGAGATCGAGGCGTTTCGTGCCAAGTACCAAATCCCCAAAGACGCGGTTGTGTTTGTCAAGGTGGCGCGGCTGTTTGAGTTGAAAGGTCACGAATACGTCATCGAATCAGCCCGGCGGATGGCGGAAAACCACGACAATTGCTATTGGTTATTTGTCGGCGACGGCCTACTGGCCGAACCGCTGAAAAGCCAGATCAAATTCGCAGGATTAGAAGATAGATTTAAATTCACCGGACTGGTCCCGCCGGAGCAGATACCACTGTGCATCCATGCCTCGGACGTGCTGGTGCATTGCTCGCTGCGCGAGGGTCTGGCCCGTGTGCTGCCGCAGGCGATGCTGTGTGGCAAACCCGTGATCAGTTTCGACATCGATGGCGCCAAAGAAGTCGTCAATGAAAACACCGGTTTTCTCATCGAGCCGGAAAACATCGACCAACTCACCGCCGCCTTCGAAAAACTGCTCGAAAATCCCGACCTGCGCTGCCAACTCGGCCAAAATGGCAAAACTGCCGTGACCGAACAATTCGCCCCGGCCACCATGGTCGACACCATCGAATCCGTTTACAAAAATCTGATAGGCTATTAAGACAGATTTAAGATTGTGTACATCTTGAACTATCACCTTGTATTCCCAAGCCATATTGTATAGTATGTACCTGTAAACTCGAATAGTAGAGGAAATGTGTATGGAATTCACAAAAATGCATGGGTTGGGCAATGATTATGTGTATGTCAATTGCTTCAGCGAAACAGTGGAAAATCCTGAAGAACTGGCCATTGCGGTCAGCAACCGGCACTTCGGCATCGGCTCGGACGGCCTGATCCTGATCTGTCCGTCGGAGATTGCCGATGCAAAGATGCGGATGTTCAACGCCGACGGCTCCGAAGCCCAGATGTGCGGCAACGGCCTGCGATGCGTCGCCAAGTACGTCTATGACCACAACCTCGCCCGCAACGAAACCGAATTTTCCATCCCCGGACTGGGGACGTTCCCGACCTCACTGCGCATCGAAACCGGCCGCGGTATCTTAACTGTCGGTCTGGACATCGACGACAACGATACCGTCCGCCGCGTTTGTGTGAACATGGGCCAGCCCATCCTAGAAGCATCTCAGGTTCCCGTCGCCGCCGACTCAGAAACAGTGGTCGACCAGGAACTGGCCATCGAGGGCCAGACCCTGTCCATGACCTGCGTATCCATGGGCAATCCGCATGCGGTATTTTTCTGTGAAGACCTGCACGATATCGAACTGGCTCACACGGGAGCGCTGATCGAACAGCATGAATTGTTTCCGGAAAGGATCAATGTGCATTTTGTCAAAACCGTCAGTCCGGATGAATTCGTTATGCAGACCTGGGAACGCGGCAGCGGCATCACACTGGCCTGCGGCACCGGTGCCTGCGCCTGTGCGGTGGCGGGTGTCCTGACCGGACGCTGCCAACGACAGGTAACAGCACATCTGCCCGGAGGCGATTTAGACCTGTACTGGTGTGAACGCGACAACTGCGTCTACATGACCGGACCGGCGACGGAAGTTTACTCCGGAACGTGGCCGAACGGTTAAAGATCGGGTATGAATTCCGAATTGACGGCCCCGGTACCGGACACTTTGAACACATAGATCAGCCCCGGTTTGAGCTTGCGGTATACGATATTGCCGAACACCGCCTTGATGCCGAGATGCTCCAGCCGCTTGGGATTGTTGGACAGAGCCCAAATTTCATCCCAAAATAACTGTCCGTCCTCAATGGACAGCTTCTCACAGAGTTGTGAATACCGCGGGGAGGGTTTTCCTTCGGCCTCAATCGGAAATCCCTGTTCCGGCGGCTGCTTTTCACCATAGACCCGCCGCCACATGTACATTGCCCGCTCCTTGCCGTCCATCACAAGTTGATCGCCAAACGTCACAATCAATGCGTCAAAGAAGACAACGTCCCCGGCCACCTCGTACTCTTTCCGCAGGATCTGCTTCGTATAATCCGCCGGGTCTGTCTCCACAAACAGCAGCTTGGTATAAAGCTGTCCATCGCGGGTCTCCTGCGAGAGCACTTTGGCATAACCGATCTGATCTTCCTTGCTCAGGTTATTGATGGCAGTCTTGAGTTGCTCATTCTCGTGCAGAAGATCCTCAATCGTCCTATTCGTCGTAAAATGATGCCAGAAAAAGCCCCCCGCCCCGAGAACGGCCAGCAAGACAAGGATTTTGTATGTATATTTGATTGCTTTCATCCTGAACCTGTTGTTTAGAGCATTTCAAGTAATTACGTGACTGCTTAGGCCGTCGTGAGGGCGCCTCTGGCAAGGCGAAAAACGCAGCCAATGCTATATTGGCGAGTATTTTCAACGCCGCCAGAGGAAGCCGCAACAGGCATAAGCAGTTGCATCATTTCTTGACATGCTCTAATACGCCTGCTATAACAACATCGGCAAACGGAGTTAAAATGCATAAACGAATCGAATTCGAGCAAAATCAGACCCTTTTATTCATCGGCGACAGCATTACCGACTGCGGACGACGGGAACTGCCCTACGCCCCGCTTGGGTGCGGCTATGTTTACTTCGCCGCCAATTTTCTGCAGGCAACGCTGCCTCATTTAAACCTTAACATACAAAACCGCGGCATCGGCGGCGACAACACCCGCGACCTGAAAAGCCGCTGGAAAACCGACTGTATTGATCTAAAACCTGACATCGTCAGCATGATGATCGGCATCAATGACTTGTGGCGAAAATACGGCGAAACCCAGGAATCACAAAAAAGGCATGTTGGGCCAGACGAATACGAAGCCAATTTACGCAACATGCTGGCACAATTACAGGACACCTGCAGCTCGCAACTGATTTTGATGGAACCGTTTATGTTCTGCGACGACGCTGCAAACCCCATGCTGGCCGACCTGCCTGCTTATATCGACATCGTCCATAAAACAGCGGATGAATTCGGGGCCTTGCTGGTACCCCTGCACACAAACTACACAAACCTAAGAAACAAACGCCCCGCCGATCAATGGGCCGACGATACGGTGCATCCGGCCCCTTGGGCGCATGCATGGATCGCTAAACAATGGCTTCAAGAGGTTACCGGATCAGATTAGAGGATGCATTCGAGCGCGATTTCATCACAGTGGTCCTGCTTGGGGCATTCGGTGCAGTCGCTCCAGACCTTCATGGGCAGCGCTGCCTTTTCCACCCGCTTAAATCCCGCTTTTTCAAAAAATACCGGCTCCATGGTTAAGGTGAAGACTTTTTCCAGGCCCAGTGCCCGGGCCTTGTCCATACAGGCGATCACCAGCGCCCTGCCGATGCCCTTGCCGGAATGCGACTTGTCCACCGCCAGCGACTTGATTTCGGCCAGATCCTTCCACAGGACTTTCAGGGCACAACAGCCCACGACAACGCCGTCCAGCTCGGCCACCTTGAAAATCTGAAGGTTTTCATAAATACTGGCCATCGAGGCAAACAGCATCCGGTCCATCTCCGCAAAGCTGTTGATCAGCTCGTGAATTTTCGGCACATCCTGTATTCGGGGATCGCGTATCTGCATACGCAGATTATATATAAAAAACATCCCAAAAGCAAACTTTAAAACAATAAAGGCCCGGCATAGAACCGGGCCTTTGAAAATAAATCCGTAGGAAGAAAAACCTAAAATGCGTATTTCATGCTCACCATGGTGTAAAGGATATCATGCTTGCGACCGGGATTCAGATCGTCATCCATTGAATGCTGATAGTACAGGCCCGGAGCCAAAGACAGCCCCTTGCTGAGTTCAAAGCCGGTCGAGAGACCGAATGTCGTATACATCCAGTCGGAGTCCTTGCTCTTGCCTCCAAGACCGTCGTAGTAGCCGATTTCCGAAGATAGCTTCAGCGGTTTCGGCAGTTCTGCAACATCAATATTATAATCCAGAATGAAGCGATGCACCCAGCCCGCTTTCGCGTTGTGGGGGGCAACTCCACTCGTGGCCGGAGTTTCATAATGAGCAACATACTTCGGAACCAAACCGCCACCTAACAACTGCGGCCATGAACATGCCAATATCGTTTCATAAGTCGTGTTGGCTTTGGTTCTTGAAAGACCGTAGTAGTGTTCGTAACCGACGCTTAAGTCGTAATTTGTCTTGTATGATTCATCCTCAAACAATGAACCCTTATAATACGGTCGATAATCAAAACGCTGGCTATCGACAAAACCGCTGCCCGTGGCGCTCCGGTGGGTCACCTTAACACCTAAACCCGTTCCATAAAAATCCAGATCCAGGGTTTCAAAAAAGCCGCCGTGAGAACGATAAGCTTCAACGCCCTTACTGAGCCACTTGCTGGTATATGTCAGATCCAGTGTTACACCCAGTTTCGGCTCTTTTGCAACATCTTCGGCTATTGTCATCCCGGAAACAGATAACACCATCACCGCCAACAGAAACGCTTTTTTCATTTTTTTACTCCCTTGCACTAAACAACCACTATTTACATTATTACAAAACTGCTGTCGTTTCATCTCAGCAGAAAACAACTTTATAGTAGTTAAAAAACAACAACCAAAATGCTGTTACAATGAAGATGATCAGCATCGACCCAATAGCACCTGCACGTGCCATCCGTTTCCGAAAGTAACTGCGCCATCGCTCGCTCGGCCAGCGCATCCGGAAATGCATGCGTATGAAAATCAATGATTTGTTGCATTCTTCCTGGATTCTTGCCTGTATTTTACAAAAAGGCCCGGTCCGTTCACCAGGCCTTTGGATCACAGAACAAACAACTTAGCAGGGTTTAACCTCCGTTGCTTCCAATCCTTTTTTGCCCTGTGCGGCTTCAAATTCGACCTTCTGGCCGTCTTTCAATGTCCGAAAACCCTCTGCCACGATGCTGGAGTGATGCACAAACAAATCATCGCCGCCTTCTTCCGGAATAATGAAACCGAACCCTTTTCTCTCATCAAACCACTTTACCGTACCAACTGCCATAAAACTACTCCTTGGACCAACCGTCCAACAAATCATAATTCCCCTCACAATTCGACCAGAGCTTGCCCGAGGGGAAAAAGCAACCCCTTATTACCTGACCATAAATTAAAACCCATCTTGCCCAAAAGGCAAATAAATTTTCATATTTTTCTCATTTTCCGATGTTTTTTGTACAAATATCCTCAATTTTTTTATTTTTTCCGGATTTACTCTTCCTGCGGCTTTTCAGATCGGAGTCGTTTAATGTTTGAGCGGCTTTTTTTGTCACTTAACCGCTTCTCAACAGCCCGTTTAGGGACATGCGTTTTCTTTCGGGTTCGTTTTGGCTTCAGCGCCTGACCGATCAACTCCGCCATCCGTTGAAGGGCCGCATTTCGGTTGGCCGCCTGTGATCGGGACTGCTGGCTCGAAACCTGAAGCACCCCCTGCTTATCAATACGCCCCTTTAATGCGACAGCCAGCGTCTGTTTCTGTCGTTCACTAAAACAGGGACAATGCCGGATATCCAGAAAAACGCTGACCCGTGTATTCAGTTTGTTAACATGCTGTCCGCCGGGACCGGAACTGCGTGAATAGGAAACAGTGAAGCAATCGGAAGGGATCGTTATCCGGGGATTGATATAGAGGTCTTCCATGGCAGAAACAATCTTAACTCACGATCTGGTATCCTTTTCCATGCACCGTCTTAACGAGCGTTCGTGATTTTCCGAGTTTCTTACGTATCGCTGCAATATGAACATCTACGATGCGCTCGCTGAGATCGTCTTCCGACGATCCCAGTCCCGTCAGAAGCTGACCGCGAGAAAGGACAGTGCCGCCGGCTTTGACCAGAGACAGCAAAAGATTGAATTCCGCAGGTGTTAATTCAACCGGAATGCCTTCGGCGAAAACCTGTTGTCGTGAAGGGAAAATGCGGATGGAACCTGCCTGCAGGATTTCCCTGACGACCGACGAATCCGGATAGGTTCGGCGGAGCACCGCATCGATTCGTGCCAGAAGAACCTTTGTGCTGAACGGCTTGGTGATGTAGTCATCGGCGCCGACACTCAGTCCGACGATGATGTCGGTTTCGCTGTCTTTGGCGGTTAGTAAAATAATCGGAATGTGTGATGTTTCAACTTCCTGCTTGAGCTTGGTGGTGATTTTAATGCCGGATATGTCCCCAAGAATAATATCCAGCAGAATCAAATCGGGCTTTTCAGCCGAGACCATGGACAATGCCTCGGTCCCGCTGGCGGCAGTTCGGACACTGTACCCCTCCTGCTCTAATGCCATATCCAGCAACTCCAGCAGATCCTTTTGGTCATCGACAACTAATATCTTCGCATTCATTCAGTCAAAGCCGCATAATAACCGCTAAATTGAGATTTTATCGAGCCCAAACAAATTTCCGATACAAATTCATCGGTTTTTTCAGGACCCGACTATAATAAATAACGGAGTCCGGACCGGAAACCCCTGTTCCGCTATTTCAGCTTTTTGTTCAGGATTTGCGAGACGATCTTTGGATTGGCCTGCCCTTTACTCTTCTGCATAACCTGTCCCATCAGAAAACCCATCGCCTTTTTGGCCTTTTTGGGGTTACTTTTGGCGTCTTCGACGGCTTGGGCATTTTCGGCCAGCACCTGATCGACCAGCGATTCAATTTCGCCAGTGTCGCTTTTTTGAATCAGATTCTTTTGTTCGGCAATCTGCATTGGATCGCCGCCGGTTACTGCCATTTCTTCGAAGATAGTTGTCGCCGCAGTGGCACTGATATCGCCGGCATCGGCCATCTTCGCCAGTTGGACCAACTGCTCGGGACCGATTCCTAACTGGTTCACCGTCACGCCCTTTTCATTCGCTAACTTCAGCCCGGTCTGTGTGAGCAGGTTGCAGACGCGTTTGGCATCGGCCCCCAGCTTAACGGCAGTATCAAAGAATTCGGCCGTCGCCCGGTCCGCGGTAAGTACGCCCGCATCATAATCACTCAGCCCATATTCACTGACAAATCGATTCTGCATTTGCAGCGGCAATTCGCACAAGCGTGATTTGATCTCATTGAGCCATGCGTCATCGACTTCGACCGGTACCAGATCCGGGTCAGGAAAATAGCGATAGTCGTGAGCTTCTTCCTTTTCACGCTGCAGGACGGTCATTTGCTTGGCATCGTCCCAGCCATAGGTTCGCTTGTTACCCATTTGCAGGGTCTTGCCGGTTTCGAGAAATTCAGCATATTGCCGCTGAGCCTCGTAGGCGACGCTGCGCTCGATGGCGCGGAAACTGTTAAGGTTTTTGACTTCGCTGATCGGCGTCTTGAATACCTGTCCGTCACGTTCAATATGCAGATTCACATTCGGCTCAAACCGCATGTGCCCTTTCTGCATGTCCGCCTCGGAAACACCCAGGAAACGTACAATTCTTTGGAGTTCTCTTGCAAGCGCACCGACTTCTTCCGGCGTATTCATATCCGGCTCGGTCACGATCTCAAGAAGCGGCGTTCCCGCACGATTCAGATCCACGGCGGAGAAATTTCCCAGCGTGTGGGTGTTCTTGCCGGCGTCTTCTTCGAGGTGTGCGCGAATAATACCGATTTTTTTGTTGCTCCCGTCACCGGCGGGAATCTCGATATAGCCGTGTTCGCTGAACGGCAGGTCATACTGGCTGATCTGATAATTCTTCGGCAGGTCGGGGTAATAGTAGCTCTTGCGATCCCACTTGGTAAACGGAGCGATCGCACAATTCAGCGCCAACCCCGTCAAAATCGAAAATTCCAGCGCCTTCTTGTTCATCACCGGCAGCGACCCCGGCATCCCCAGACACACCGGACACACATGCGTATTGGCCGTATCACCATAGACCAGCTCACACCCGCAGAAAATTTTCGTTCGGGTAGCAAGATGAACATGAATCTCTAATCCAACAACTATCTTGTATTGTGACGCCATCTTTTATTCCTTATTACAGTCCACAGATTTCACTGATTAACACAGATTATTATTTTAGTTTTAATCATAAAAATCTGTGTAATCTGTGGACTTTTTATAGTTCCGGCTTTCGCAAGTGCCAATCCGTATGTTTCTCATACATGCGAGCAATTCGAAGTAATTGATCTTCGCTGAACGGTTCTGAGATAATCTGCAAACCAATCGGCAGGTTGTTTTCATCAAACCCGCAGGGGATGCTGATGCCCGGCACGCCGGCCAGGTTCACCGCGATTGTGTAGACATCCGCCAGGTACATCTGCAGCGGGTCGTCCGTTTTTTCGCCAATCTTGAACGCCGTCGTCGGGCTGACCGGCAGCATCAAACAATCGGCCTGTTCAAACGCCTTGGTAAAATCCTGCCGAATCAGGTTGCGCACTTTCAATGCTTTCAGATAGTACGCATCATAATAACCGCTGGACAGGGCATAGGTGCCCAGCATAATCCGCCGCTTCACTTCAGTTCCAAATGCTTCGTCACGGGACTTCGAATAGACCTCGACATAATCCTTCGCATCCCGACTGCGGTGGCCATAATGTACGCCGTCGTACCGGGCAAGATTACTGGAGGCTTCTGCAGTTGCAATCACATAATACGCACTAACCGCATAATCGAAATACGGCATTTCAATCTCGACGATCTCCGCTCCCTGCTGTTTGTACACTTCCAACGCTGCTTCAACCGCCTTTTGGACGGATGCATCCGCCCCGGCGTTCAAGTGCGGCACGGTAGCAATTTTCAACCCATCTACCGGGGTATCAAGTTCGGCCAAATAATCTTGGACCGGGGCTTTTTCTTCGGAGATGGACGTACTGTCCCGTTCGTCGTGCCCGGCGACGACATTCAGCAGCAACGCCGCATCCGTCACATCCTGTGTCAGCGGACCGATCTGGTCTAAGCTTGAGCCGTAAGCCACCAATCCGTACCGGGACACCCGTCCGTATGTGGGCTTGAGACCAACCACACCACAAAATGATGCGGGCTGACGAATCGAACCGCCGGTATCGGACCCCAGCGCCCCGCTGCACAATCCCGCCGCGACCGCCGCCGCCGAACCGCCGCTGCTGCCGCCGGGAACACAGGTTGTATCCCAAGGATTTTTTGTTTGTTTCAGGCCGGAATTTTCGGTACTGGATCCCATCGCGAATTCGTCGAGATTGCATTTTCCGATAATCACGGCATCCGAAGCAAGCAATTTCTCGACCACGTGGGCGTTGTAAGGAGCATGAAAGTTTTCAAGGATCTTAGATGCACACGTTGTCGTGCCGAAGGTCGTACACATATTGTCTTTAATGGCAATCGGCACCCCCGCCAACGAGCCCACAGATTCACCCGCAGCGATCTTCGCATCCACCGCCTTGGCCTGAGTCATTGCCTGTTCTTTACAAAGTGAAAGATACGCTCCAACTTTAGGCTCAATCGTATCGATTCGCTCAAATATCGCCTTAACAGCATCCACACTTTTCACCTCTCCGGCGGCTATCTTATCTCGTAACTGTTTCAGTGTTTCCATATATAGTCCACAGATTTCACAGATTAACACAGATTTATTTATAAGTTTTATAACATGCGTCGTCTATATTCTAAGGACCTCTGTCCAAAATTAATCAACAATCCTCGTTTGCAGCGAGATGCCTTTAGATAATTAATCAATTGTGACTCATGTTGTCCTGTTAATACATCCAATGCCTTAAGCTCTACAATAATATCATTATAACAAACAAAATCCGCCTGATAGTAACAATCCAAATCTTGACCTTTATAAGAAATCGGAAATTGAACTTCTTTCTTAAAAGGTATCTCAGAATCCGCAAATTCTATGGCTAATGCCTTCTGGTAGACAACTTCAAGAAAACCACAACCTAATTGCTTATGAACTTCAATGGCCGCACCTATAATCGCATAGGTTTGCGGATCACTATCAACTTCATTCATTATTTTTCTTTTAATCATGAAATCTGTGTAATCTGTGGACTTTACTACGCTCCGGAGTTATCGTCCAGAATTTTCGGGACTTTGAAGTATTCATCTTCGCGTTCGGGAGCATTCGCAAGTGCTGCCTCATTCGACAGTGACGGCCGCGGCACATCCTCACGCAACACATTATGAACCGGCAAACAATGCGCCAGCGGCTCCACGCCGTCAGTATGCAGCTCGTTAAGCTTTTCAATATATTCAACAATCGCACTGAGCTGGCCGCTGAACTGGGTGACTTCCTCATCAGAAAGCTCCAACCGGCCCAGCAACGCCACCCGCCGAACCTGTGCTTCATCAATTTTCGTCGCCATAGTTACCCTTATTTTAAACCACGGATTTCACGGATTACACCGGTTTTATATAATAAATATACCTCGATTGCAACTTCAAATACACGGGCGGGACGGCAGTTTGGGACGTAGTGTCACTTGTTTCTTAATTTTTTAAAAATAATCTGTGTGAATCTGTGAAATCTGTGGACGAAACCATAAAAAAAGCGAGGCCGAACTGACCTCGCTTATCAATATCTTTGAAAACACAATGTCCCCCTTAGCCGGCTGCCTTTTCAGCGGGCTTGTAATTTCGCTTCGGAGGCTTAACTACCAGACCCATCTTCATCGCCTTAGCCGAAACCTTGATTCGGCAGACCTTACCATCGACAAGCGCCCGAACCTTCTGGATGTTGGCTTTGAATTTGCGTTTTGTGATACCGGTGGTCTTCTTGCCCACGCCGCCCAGATACTTGGCTTTACCGCGGGTGGAAATACTTCTGCCGGCGGTCGTTTTCTTGCCTAAAAAGTAACATTCTCGTGCCATTTTGAACTCCCGAATTACCTGCAGCCAGCATCCTGACTGACAATTTCTATTTCCTGAAACTCTAAAGCCTTATAACTATAGAGATTCACGGCATATTTTCAAGCTCTTTTTAGACAAAATTTTCAAGACAAACGCAATTTTAGGGCTGAACCGATCTATTTTCCTTGATTTTTATGCCAATTTATCTAATTTTGCGTTTATGGAAACAGAAAAAAAGACTCAAAATAGTCAAAAACGGATTCTGATAACCGGCTGCTCCAGCGGCTTTGGCATGTTAACGGCAGTCGGGGCTGCCAAATTGGGCTTTGAAACCATCGCCACAATGCGAAATCCGGACAAAAGCGGCCCCCTTCAGGAAGCACTCAAGGCCGCGAACGTTTCTGTCTGCATTGAAAAACTGGACGTAACCAGTCCTGATTCAATCAGCCAATTGGTCAAAAAAATCAGTCCGATTGATATTCTCATCAACAACGCCGGAATCCTGATTACCGGCTCTTTCCTCGACCAGACTGACGAAGAGATGCGGCGGATTCTTGAGACGAACTATTTCGGCGCCGTCAACCTGACCAAAGCCGTCGTGCCGTCAATGATCGATCGAAAAAGCGGGCGCATCATCAATATCGCATCGCTGGCCGGGCTCATCGGCCACCCGTTCAATGCCGCCTACGCCGCCAGCAAACACGCCCTGATCGGCTTTACAAAATCCATCCGCGTCGAGCTTGCTCCGCTGGGGATTGATGCGGTGTCCATCGAACCGGGTTATCACAGAACCGAAATCATCGGCGCCAATGCCAACCAATCGGAAAACTTTTATGACCGACGCAGCCCGATGTTTGAATGGAACCGCGGCTTTTTACGCACCATGTTTGACGAGATCATCCCCCGTGCCGGTGACCCTAAGGATGTTGCAGACCTTATCTTGAAAGTCATGACACTCGAAAAACCTAAACCGCATTACGTCATCGGAAAAGATGCCCGGTTTGCCACAACGCTGCAATGGCTGGGCTTGGGGCCATGGCTGGAACATCAGGTCACGCGAAAAATTCGCAAGGCCCGGCGGCTTGAAAACCAACGAGAAGCCGAAAAAAAAGCCCGCAGAAAACAGAAGCGTGGAGCAGAAGCGACACGATAAGTCGCCGAATAAAACCACGGAGAGCAAAAACCGTGAAGCCTAAAATACTGCTGGTCAATCCGCCGATTTACGATTTTGCCGCGTACGATTTCTGGCTCAAACCTCACGGGATGCTCAATGTCGCCGGAATGCTGCGGCCAATCGCAGACCTGTATCTCTTTGACACCATGGATCGGACCGCACCCCACTTCGACCCTGAAGGTGTAATCAAGACGACCGAATACAATACCGGTCCGTACCCGTTCAAAAAAATCCCCAATCCAGAATCTCTTAAAGATATCCCCCGGTACTTTCGGCGATATGGTATCCCAAGAAATGTATTCAGGGACTATTTATCCCATAATGGGCCGTTTGATTGTGTGCTCATCCAGACAATGATGACCTACTGGTACCTCGGTTACAAAGAAGTCATCGAGGACATTCGCACGACCTGCCCGCAGGCAAAAACCGTCCTCGGCGGTTTCTACGCCACCGCCTGTCATGATCACGCACAATCACTTGGTGCAGACGCAATTATCAAAGGTGACGATCATGAGCCGCTTTGGGGTTTGCTGGGACAGAAGCCCCCTGCCGGGATGCATCTGCCGGCGTGGGAATTGTACCCAAAGCTGAACGCTGCTACCATGAAGCTGACAAAGGGATGTCCGTTTCAATGCAGTTATTGCTATGTGCCTCAATCGGAAGAGACATTTCAAACACGCCCCATTGATGAATGCCTTGCCGAGCTCAAACAGCTTGTCGAATTGGGAGTCACCGACATCGCCTTTTATGATGACGCTCTTTTGTACCAGCCGGAACTGACTCTATTGCCTTTTATGCAGTCCGTTATTGAGAATAATATTCAGGTCAATTTCCACACCCCGAACGCCCTGCACGCCCGGTACATGACCGCCGACATCGCCAAAGCCATGGTTGCGGCGGGCACAAAGACATTTTACCTTGGCTTTGAGAGCCGCTCCGAAAAATTCCACAAAGAAACCGGCTCCGGCAAGGTCATTTCTGATGAATTGGCCAAAGCCGTCGAACACCTCCGCTCCGCAGGGGCCGATCCTCAGCATATCACCGCCTACGAAATGGTGGGCCACCCCCTGGCCGACGTCCAGCAGCTTGAACCATCAATGCGGTTTGCGAACAGCTTAGGCATCCGCATCATGCTCAGCGATTTTTCGCCCATCCCCGGCACCCCGGACGGCGAACTCTGCCGCAAGTACACCGACCTCGACGAACCGCTCAACCACAACAAAACCGCATTTCCCATTCGCTTTCTCACCTTCGACAAAGTAAACTACTACAAAAACCTGTGCAGGAAATTGAATCGCCAGATCAAAGGACAAAATGAGTAATCGAGAAAATGAAATAAATGCTTGCAATGCTTTTATCGAAATCCTACGAGAAATAAGTAGCGTAGAATATGAAATTATATGCAGACCGGATGAAAACAACAACAGTAGCCAAGATATTGACTTTGTTTTAGCCCCAAAAGATAAAAATGGGCAACTCTCCAAAATTGCTGTTGAACATACTATTATAGAAGCCCATGACAAACAAATTGCCTATGTTAATCAATCATACGACGTTGTAGAGGAAATCAATCAGAGGAGCCAAGGAAAACTACCAACAAACCGTTGGTTTCACATAGTTGTTCCACCTGCTCTTATTACTAACACAACAAAAGAAAGTAGGGTCCAATTTATCAAAGAAATATCAAGTTGGATTCCTGATATAGCAGAAACTCTGACCGCTCATAGACAACAATCTTCACTGCTTTACAATGGGCACGAAGTATCATTAATATGTTGTGGCTCAGTTTTAGAACTAAATGGAACGATTGGTAGAATGCCAACAAGACCAGAAGAAGCGAATGAAGAAAGACGGGATAGATTCCGTAGAGCAATTGAAAAAAAATTACCAAAGCTTATTAAGTACAAAGAAAAAGGATTTACCACAGCGCTTTTACTGGAAGATATCAGCTTTAGCCATGCTCTGCCAGAAGATAACTGGAAAGATTTAATACCTAATCAATATCATTCAGAATTTCAATTGAAAATAGACTATGTTATTATATTTGTTTCAAATAAAAAGAAAATGATTGTTGGCAATGTGTGGAAAGAAGAGTCTCAAATATATGAAGAAATCCCAGACAATCGCAGGTTCAGTCTTCGCCGGATAGCGGGTGGGAGCCACTGAATTCTTCAGGATAAAGAGGATGCTTTTTCCGGAAAAAGGACGGACCTATACCACGGGTTTTAGGAAAAGAAGATAGCAACTATAACTGCGGGCGAGACGCCCGCGTTCCCAGGAGAAATTATGTGGGAGCATTTTCATCATCAGGCAGATATCGGGATTCGTGGGATTGGACAGACGCTGGAAGAAGCGTTTGCCGAAGGTGCGGTTGCGCTGATGGCGGTGGTTTGTTCGCCCCAGAAGGTTCAGTCGAAAGAGACCGTCAAAATCGAGTGTGAATCGGATGAAAAGGACCTTCTTTTTGCCGACTGGATCAATGCGTTGATTTACGAGATGGATGTACGTAAAATGCTGTTCGGCCGGTTCGAGGTTAAACTCGAAAACCATAAACTGACCGGCACGGCCTGGGGTGAAAAATGCGACCCCGACCGGCATGAATTTGCGGTCGAGGTGAAAGCCGCGACCTTTATGGAACTGAAAGCGTATAAAGATAATGACGGCCAGTGGGTCGTGCAGTGTGTTGTGGATGTATAAGGAATGTAAATCCGAAGCACGAAATCCGAAATTCGAAACAAATTCTAATTTTACTGTCCAACATAATTAAAGTTTTGTAAGTCATTTATACGAGTAACTTTCCAGGGGAATAGTCCCCATGGAAAGGAAAAGTCATGGAGCGACGATTTGAAATACGAAAA
>JAOUFG010000054.1 GCA_029858345.1 Phycisphaerae bacterium | reverse complement strand
TGGATATGCAGCGAGACCTATACCTGGCTGATCAGAAGACAACGATAAATACATTACATTGGAACAGAAACGGTGAAAAACGAAAAACAGGATAGAAAGAAACTCTGTAAAGATGCTACAGTCTCGAAAAATCGATTAAATATCTCAGAAGCACATCCACTGGAATAGATGTAAAATAAAGGATGATTGATAAGGAACAATAAAATGCTGCAAATCATAAACAAGACAAAGATAATAATTCTCCTTGCCCTGTTGCCCATGCAGCTTTTCATCAATCTTACACATGCCGCGGAATATCTTGGTCCTTCCGCCATTGTCGCAGACAGCAAGGGGTCTACCATCTATATTGCAGAAAAAGACGCCGAAAAGATAGATGTGTGGGATGTAGCAACAAAAAAAATACAAAAATCCATTTCCTTGGATTACAAGATCATGGGCCTGGCAATGGCAGCTGACGATTCTCGACTCTATGTCACCTCGGTCGTACCAGAGGGACAGGTTTTTGTGGTTAACGCAAAGACGCATGAGGTGTTAAGTCAGATCGCAGTAGGCCACACACCATGCGACCTCTTGCCTTCCCCTGACGGCAGAACTCTTTATGTTTGCAACCGATTCAGTAATAACATTTCGATTATTGACTTGGCAGCAGGGAAAGAAACAAATCGTATTACGGTACGTCGTGAGCCTGTTGCGGCTGCTCTTACTCCAGATGGCAAGATACTATTAGTTATCAATCACATGCCGGTTGGCGCATCTGATAGAGACTATGTTGCCGCAGAAATTTCTTTCATCAGCACCTCCTCTCTAAAAGTTATTGCATCCATTCCCCTCTATAACGGCAGCACTGCTCTGCAGGATATAGCACTTTCTCACGACGGAAAATTCGCTTATATTCCGCATATTCTGGCTCGTTATCAACTGCCGACCACACAACTGGAACGGGGCTGGATGAACACCAATGCTTTGACGGTCGTCGATGTATCCCAACAGAAACTATTAAATACGGTTCTTCTGGATGATGTGGATCATGGAGCTGCCAATCCATGGGCAGTTGCCGTCTCGGCCGACGACGATTATCTGTGTGTGACAACCGCTGGAACTCACGAACTCCATATAGTAGACCGAAAGCAGCTTCATGGAAAACTTGAACTTGCGACGGCCGGAAAACGTGTTACAGAAGTTACATCCTCCGTTAGCGATGTACCAAATGATTTGACCTTCCTTCTTGGCATTAAACGCAGAATATCCCTGGCCGGCAAAGGACCTCGTGCCATCACTTTGGTTGGATCCAAAGCCTACATTGTAGAATACTTTTCAGATAGTCTGAGCGTTGTTGATATAAATCCGGGAATTTCCTCTGAAATACAATCTTACAAACTTGGAACTCGTATAGACAGGGATCCGATACGGCAAGGAGAAATGTTTTTTCATGATGCCTCTCTATGTTTTCAGCAGTGGCAAAGCTGCAGCAGTTGTCACTCCGGCGAAGGACGAATCGATGCCTTGAATTGGGACCTTCTGAATGATGGTCTCGGGAATCCTAAAAATACTAAAAGCCTGCTTTTATCCAATAAAACACCCCCGGTTATGGCAATGGGGGTTCGTCCGAACAGTCAGATTGGTGTACGTGCTGGTATCCGTCACATCCAGATGGCTATTAGACCGGAATCCGATGCTCAGGCCATCGATGCCTATCTGGAATCCATTGAAGCGATTCCTAGTCCTTATTTGGTCAAAGGGGAATTGAGCAAAGAGGCTCAACATGGTCGTATGATCTTTCAAAAGGCTGGCTGTGCTAATTGCCATACCCCTGGACTGTATACGAATATGAAATCCTATAATGTAGATACTGGTAAAGGAATAGATGCTGGCAAGCCATTTGATGTTCCAACTCTCATTGAACTATGGCGAACAGCGCCCTATCTCAGTGATGGCAGAGCAGCAACAATACAGGATGTATTTACACTATACAATCCGGACGATAGGCATGGAAAAACATCTACTTTAAAACAGCAGGAGTTGGAAGATCTGTCAGCCTTTCTATTGTCTTTATAGGCAACAGAGCTGGTTCTACTTGTCAAGCGTTCGTAGGAATGTTATCAAACCGCTGTTTTCCTGAGCTGGGGGCGCATCTATGAAGTACTTGAAGTCAAAAAATAAAGATAGTTATATTTATGTTAAGTTTCGCACTTTTTTAAAATGTAAAGATAGGCAAACTGGCCTATAGGTTACTTTTATGATTTTTTAGCACTTTCGGGGCTTTTTCCGAAAGTGGCATTAATTCAAAACCCCCTTTTTGGTGCCGTAAAAGCCGATTTTGTACTTTTCAAAAGTGCGAAAGCTAACTTTATTAGCAGACAGAATAATGTCAAAGTTGTCAAGACGTCAATTTATCAAACATTCAGCAGTTGTAGGGGTTGCAGGTTCAATTGGCTTTTCCAGTATCATTAGAGCCCGTGGTTTAAACGAAAAACTGCAGGTGGGTTTTGTTGCCACAGGCGGCAGGGCTGGAGCACACACCGGGGCTTCGTACCAAGCAGGCCTTCAATGCATTGCTTTTGCTGAAGTTGATCGTACACGGTGGGGCGGAGTTCTCCAAAAAGAGGGCTGGGCAGGTGCGACCGGCTATACGGATTGGCGCAAATTATTTAAAAATCACGGCAATGAACTCGATGTGGTTTTTGTAGCAACGCCGGATCACTCTCATTTTGCTCCATCCATGACAGCCATTTCCATGGGGATTCATTGTTATACTGAAAAGCCGCTGACATGGTCTGTCCGCGAGGCGCAGCTGCTGACAAAAGCCTATGCCAGGAATCCAAATGTAGTTACTCAGATGGGAAACCAAGGCCATGCCGATAGCGGTTGGCGTAGGGCCTATGAATACGTTAAAGCCGGTGCCCTTGGCGAAATACAAGAGTTCCACAGTTGGACTAACCGTCCGGTTTGGCCGCAGGGCGGCAAGCGTCCCGACTGGATCAGTCCCGTCCCTGAGCACCTTGATTGGGAAGCCTGGATCGGCGCTGCACCTATGCGCCCATATGCCGGTCCACATGAAACGATTCCGAAAGGTCTCGGTCCTTATCACTCGTTTAATTGGCGAGGCGTAGTCGATTTTGGCTGTGGCGCATTAGGAGATATGGCTTGCCATATTACCGATGGTATTTATGCGATCATGGAACCAGGCTATGCAGCTACTGCCGAGCCGGTTGTTATGACTGATCCTGTAATAGAACAGTGGCCCCGTGGAATGGTGTTTAAATGTACTTACCGTGCCAGAGGGGCACGGCCCGGATTTACGACTTACTGGTATGAAGGCAAAGATAAAGACGGCAAGCCCTTTATGCCTGATATTTCAGAGGAACTTGTTGCAGAGGGACGTACATTGCCTACTAATGGCAATCTGATTATTGGTACCAAGGGCAAACTGTTGAGCAGTGGCGTCTATTGGGAAAGCCCAGCTCTGATACCTTATTCCATGAACAAAGAATTTGGTCGTCCCAAAGAATTGCTTGAACGCTCACCAGGTCATCATACAGAGTTCTTTATGGCCTGTCGAGGAGAGAAACCGCGTGATTACAGCAAGTCTAACTTCTCGTACTCAGGCCCTATGACTGCCAGTATGCAGCTTATTAATCTCAGCGCGCGAGCCGGCAAGAAGCTTGAGTTGAATGAAGATGGCAAGATTGTTAATGATTTAAAGACTAATGAGATGACCTGGCGAGAGCCTCGTAAGGATTGGGGACCGCTTGAGATGAAGATCTAAAAGATTGTGTCTTATTCTCTTAATGGAGAGAATCTGCTGCACGTTAATTTTGAGATAACACCGGAATTACAGAAAGGATTTATTGATGAACAGGAAGATGCTTGACCTGATCTTTTTGCTGGTCTTGGCTTTGAATAGTTTTTCCGTTTACGCTGACAGCCCGTATGTCGGGTATTGGGCCTTGACCCTGCCCACTGGCGGACCCGGTTGGCTTGGGATAACACTGGAAAAGGGAAAATTGCAAGCCGGTATACTTTGGGGAGGGGGAAGTGTTAAACCGGTTGATTCCGTGGAAACCAAGGGCGATCAACTTGTAATCAGGCAATCGCTGATTCAAAGAAGTGGGGCGGACAAAGACAAGGAAATTATTGAAACCATAACAGCTAGGCTGTCGGGTGACAACCTTGAACTTGTCACTGTCAAAGCCAGGCCCGATGGCACGAAATTTGGCTATGCAGAATTCAAAGGTAAACGAATTCCGCCGTTGCCGGAGAAACCGGATCTGTCAAAAGTGAAATATGGGAAGCCCATCACTTTGTTTAACGGCAAGAATCTCGATGGCTGGAAGTTAACCAATCCCAATAACGCAAATGGGTGGATCGCCGAAGATGGTGTGCTGGTCAACAGGCCGATACAGCACAAAGGCAAAAAACATATTGCCTATGGCAATCTGCGAACAATCGATGAATTCGAGGATTTCAATTTAAAGTTTGAGGTTAACGTGCCGGAGAAATCCAATAGCGGGATATATCTTCGCGGAATCTACGAGATTCAAATTCTGGATTCCTATGGTAAACCTCTTAATTCCCACAACATGGGTGCCATCTACAGCCGTATCGCCCCGTCGCTGAGCGCAGAGAAACCAGCAGGGCAGTGGCAAAGCATGAGTGTTACTCTCCTCCAGAGGCACGTGACCGTGGTGTTGAACGGGAAAAAGATTATCGATAATAAACCGCTGCTGGGTTGTACCGGTGGAGCGCTGTGGTCGGATCCAATGAGGCCCGGACCTTTGTATCTGCAAGGCAACCATGGAGCGGCAAGTTACCGCAACATTGTGCTTACTCCGATTTTGTCCGGGCCCTGTGATGGTCAAGTAGGGGAGAATCTTGCACCGCTGGCCTCACTTCGTGGAAGCGGGAATGACTTGGCGGCAGCTGTTGACGGTGTAAAGCAGCAGGACGGAACAGGTGAGTGGATTGGCGGCAGCCCGAATAAATGGCATGGATGGATCGACTACCCAAAGCTCGAACTGAAATGGGACAAGCCGCAGAAGGTCAATAAGGTTGTCCTGTATGATCGTCCGAGTAAGCAAGAGCATATGGCCGCCTGTGTGCTCAGGTTCAGCGATGGGTCCGAGGTGCATGTTTTTGCGGTCCCAAACGACGGAACAGCGAAGACGGTTGTTTTTGAGCCTCGGGTAATCAGCGGAGTCAGGCTGGAAGTTCTTGACGGTGTTGGAGAGAACATCGGGCTTTCTGAAATTGAGTTCTATGATGATCCAACAGCGAAGGGCCAAGTTAAACGTAAAAAGAATTTCACGGACTATGTCTCTTACGTTGATCCGACGATCGAGACGGGCAGGGGGCGATGGTTTTTCTGCACGCCGGGGAGCCGGCCTTTCGGTATGATCTCGGCGGCAGCTTATACACGCAATAAGAATCAGGGCGGCGGAGGCTATAACTACAACAGTACCGAGATTCTCGGTTTTGCGAATATTCATGCGTGGATCATGTCCGGCATCAACATCATGCCGACGACGGGTGATCTAAACCCAAACGAGGGTGAAAAGGAATGGAAATCGAGCTTCTCTCACGATGGCGAAATAATGGAGCCTGGTTATCACAAAGTATTCCTTGATCGTTATAAAACTCAGGTTGAGTACACGTCAACAGACCGGGTGGCTTTTTATCGTCTGAAGTACAGAGAGGCTGATAAGGCAAAACTGCTGCTGCAGTTGGGCGGATTTGTTGGTGCTGTCAGCTATGTTGACGGAAAAGCGAAACTGGTTAGCCCCACACGTATCGAAGGTTCGCATGGTATGACGGACAGGTTGTGGGGTGGACCCAAATTGTCGTATGTGTTTTATGTGATGGAGTTCGATAGGCCGATTTCTCAGATGGACGGTTGGAAAGGAGCCGACGGAAAGCTTGTGAATATCAAGGATTTTTCGAATCCGATCCCTGACGGGCGTATTCAGAAAGGCTATTTTCAGGAAGTAAAGAAGTATCTTTTTAAGAACCTTCCGGAAGAACAAGCCGGTGTTTCCTTGGCTTATGATGTTGCTGCCGGCGATGTGATGAAGGTCAAGATCGGTATTTCCTATACAAGCATCGAAAATGCTCGGAACAACCTCAAAGCAGAGTGTGATCATTGGGATTTTGACCGTGTCAGAAACGATGCTCGCAGCCAGTGGAATCAGTGGCTGGGGAAAATTGATGTAAAGGGCGGCAACGAGGAAACCCGGGTTAAATTTTATACCGACCTTTGGCACGTCCTTTTGGGACGGCACAAGATAGATGATTTCAGTGGCGACTACCCGAGCTATATGAGTGGGGATAACCCGTTTATCTCAATGATGGTGGCGAAAGGGCAACCGGGTTATAAAGCATTCTTAGGTATGAAGTTGACGGATGGAGTCGTTCCATTGGTTGTCAAAAGTGTGCCGAAGGACGCAAAAGGCAAACCAAAATTTCATATGTACAACTCTGACGCGACGTGGCTGACGATGTGGAATCAGAATATTCTGTGGGGGCTGGGCTGGCCGGAGGTCATGGACGATTTTTCCGCTTCGATGCTGGAGTACGCTGAAGTCGGCGGACATTTGCCGCGGGGTCCCAGTGCTGGCGGTTATACAGCGATTATGCGGGGTTGTCCGATGACCAGCCTGATTACGGCAACGTGGCAGAAGGACCTGTTGCGCAAGGCGGATCAGGAGAAGGCCTACGATGCCATGAAGCGAAGTAATGAACTTATGATCACCGATGCCGGGCCTGGGGAAATGGTACAGGGCGCTTTTGAGTATTGGGCACTTGCGCAGATGGCAGAGGAGATAGGGCATGATGCTGACATCCAAACGTATCAGCCATGGATCAATGGTTGGAAGAAGTATTACGACCCGGATAAAAAACTACTGACCGGAGATTGGGTCGAAGCGAATGACTGGCAGGGGACGTTTGGAGTGTCGCACGATATTTATGGGCTGGCCGAACTCATGGGTGGCCCTGATGAACTGGCGAAGAAGCTTAATTATGCTTTTGAGCAAAGTATTTCCTCTAATTTTGTCTCAACTTATGGCGAAGGTTATGTCAGCTATGGCAATCAGCCGGGATGTTCTAGTGCTCATGTCTTTAATCATGTAGGTCACCCGTGGCTTAGTCAGTATTGGGTCCGCCGTGTCAGCAGGCAGGCCTATGGTGGAACTAATCCGAACATTGGCTATGGCGGCCACGATGACGATCAGGGCCAGATGAGCGGGGTTAGCGCATTGATGAAAATTGGTCTTTTCAGTTTACGGGGAACCAGTTCAAAGGATCCTATCTATGAGATTACTGCCCCGGAGTTTGAGGAAGTGACGATCAAGCTTGACCCCACCTATTATTCCGGCAAGGAGTTCAAAATCAAATGTTACGATCAGAAACCGGAAAATATGTATATTCAGAAGGCGAAGCTCAATGGCAAGGCGTTGGAGAACTGCTGGATTTACCACAAGGACTTCGCAAAAGGCGGGCTGCTCGAACTTTGGCTCGGGCCCAAGCCCAATAAAGCCTGGGGCGTCAATGAGCTTCCATGAAAGGCATTAACAAATTATAATAATAAATAACAAATAAAGGACATATAATGAAATTGATAAGTGCAACTGATTTTGATTTTAACAGTTGCGGTATTTGGAGATAGCGCGATTTTGATGATTGGAATTATGGAATTAATAAAAGAGAGGTCCTGTAATGAAGTGCATGCATGAAGTTTCTGTTGTGTTAATATTGTTTTCTTTTTACACACTCCCGGGAGAAGGAAAAGCAGAGGTAAAAGTCTATTCCCAATTTGAAGAACTTTCTCCCGCTGCAGTTCAACCGGAAAAAACCGCCAAGGGCATCATCGTTCAACTGGACGGAGGACAGGCCGAGTTGGCCGTTACACCTTCAGGCGCAAGCGCGGGACAGGCCCAGCCGGTGGATTATGTGGATCCGTTGATCGGAACGGGGGGCCACGGGCATACGTTTCCCGGCGCCGTTGTGCCGCATGGCATGGTGCAGGTCAGCCCGGATACGCGCAATCACGACTGGGACTCCTGTGCGGGCTATCATTACAGCGACAGCACCATCATGGGGTTCAGCCAGACCCATTTCAGCGGAACCGGCCAGTCCGATCTGCTGGATTTCCTGCTGATGCCGGGCACGGGTACGCTCCACCTTCAACCCGGTACGGCAGAAGATCCGGATTCCGGCTACCGGTCCCGGTTTCGTCATGCTTCGGAAGTTGCTACTCCCGGTTACTACAAAGTCGACCTGGATGATTACAGCATCCGGGCGGAGCTGACCGCATCCCCGCGTGTCGGTGTCCTTCGTTTTACGTTCCCCGCCGCCGCGGATGCCCATGTCCTGCTGGATATGATCCACAGTTATAGAAACCGAACCATCCTGGCGAGCGAGGTCAACGTTGTGGACCATCAACTCGTTACCGGTTTCAGAAATGTAAAGGGCTGGGCGAAGAACCGGCACATCTACTTCGCGGCCCGGTTCTCGAAGCCTTTCCGTGAACATGCACTCTATGACGGCGATCAACAGCTTAAGAATGCATCCGAGTTGTCCTCGAAGCAGATTCGTGCGGCCTTTTTCTTCAATACCGAAAAGGATGAAGAGATCCTGGTCAAGATTGCCGTGTCATCGGTGTCGGCCGAAAACGCGTTGCGGAATCTCGATCAGGAAGTTCCCCATTGGGACTTTGATCAGGTGCGCCGGAACGCGCGCGATCTGTGGAGCAGTGAGCTCACGTCGATCGAAGCCTCCGCAGATGAATCGATCCTGCGGAGTTTCTATACCGCCATGTATCACGCCGCGATCCATCCGAGCCTGTACACCGATGTCAATGGAGAATATCGCGGGCTGGACAACCGTATCCACCGGGCCGAGGGATGGACCAACTACACCGTCTTCTCGCTCTGGGATACCTTCCGCGCCCTCCATCCGCTCATGACCCTGACGGATCCGGATTCTGTGGACGATATGATCCAGTCGATGATGGCGCATTACGAGCAGAGCGACCGGGGGATGCTTCCGATCTGGTCCTTCCACCACAATGATACAGATTGCATGATCGGTTATCATTCCGTGCCGGTGATTGCGGATGCGTATTTCAAGGGGCTTACCAGCGCAGAACCGAATATGATGCTGGCGGCGATGGTATCTTCTGCCACGGCCAGAGATTTCCGCGGGATGGGCCTTTATATGGACAAGGGCTACGTTCCGCAGGACAAGGAGCGCGACGCCACTTCCAAGACGCTGGAATATGCCTACGACGATTGGTGCATCGCCAAAATGGCGGAGGCCCTGGGCGATAAATCGCAGGCTGACGCGTTCTTCAAGCGTTCGCAGAACTATCGGAATGTGTTCGATCCCGAGACCGGCTTCATGCGGGCTAAATCAAATGACGGCAGCTGGCGCGAACCATTCGACCCCTTTGCCTATCACCACATGGGCCCCAACGGGAAGCGTACACGAGACTTCACCGAGGGCAATGCCTGGCAGTGGAACTGGTTTGTACCGCATGACGTGCAGGGTCTGATCGGGCTGCAGGGAGGTCCGGCTCCATTCACGGCGAAACTGGACGAGTTTTTTAATCCGCCGTCCCTCGCGACGCACAAACCCGCCCGGGATGCCACCGGTCTGGTCGGGGTGTATGCCCAGGGCAACGAGCCCGGCCACCACACGCCGTATCTGTACAACTATGCCGGTCAGCCCTGGAAGACGCAGGAGACACTTCACAGAATCATGACCGAGCATTTCCGCGACACCCCGGAAGGCATTCCCGGCAATGAAGACTGCGGCCAAATGTCGGCCTGGTATGTCTTCTCCGCGCTGGGTTTCTATCCGGTGAACCCCTGCGGCGGGATTTACGTGATCGGCAGACCGGCCTTGTCAAAGGGGCAACTTGAGCTGGCGGACGGGAAAACGTTTACCGTCACCGCCGCCAACCTGAGCAATGAGAATATCTACATTCAGTCGGTGACACTCAACGGCCGGAATCTAGACCGGGCCTGGCTGACGCATTATGAGATCATTCAGGGCGGCACGCTCGCATTCGTCATGGGCCCGGAGCCGAACCGCAAATGGGCCGCGGCAAACCCGGACATTCCCGCTTTCAGCGAAATTCGGCGCTGAGCGATGCGAGGTTCATTTAAATGTTATACGGGAGATTTTAGCTTGTGAATAAGCATCTATTTACGACCAGTCTTCTGCTTGCTTTGGTAAACAGTTCTGTTGTGTTTGCAATGAATGCGGCGGAATCGCCCGACCCCTATGCGAACGAAACGGCCGTGCAGCGCGAGGAGCGCCTGGCCTGGTTTAGCGAGGCGCGGTTCGGAATGTTTATCCACTGGGGCGTTTATTCAGTGCCGGCCGGGAAATATAAAGGTCGGGAGATTCCATCTGATTCCTGCTTTATTACGGAACGGACCAAGATGCCGTTGACGGATTATCACGCGTTTGCCGCGCAGTTCAACCCCACTCAATACGACCCCGACGCCTGGGTGCGGTTGGCCAGAGACGCGGGCATGAAATATATCGTGATTACGACCAAGCATCACGATGGCTTCGCCCTGTTTGATTCCAAGGTGTCGGAATGGGATATGGTCGATGCGACGCCGTACGGAAAGGACGTGATCGCTCCGTTGGCGGAGGCGTGCCGGAAGTACGGTGTGAAACTCGGATTCTACTATTCGCAGTGCGAGGATTGGGGAAACCCCGGCGGAGGGGTTCGAGCCGGCAAATGGGACCCGTTACAAGAAGGCGAATTTATGGATTACATCCATAACATCGCCGTACCGCAGGTGAGGGAGTTGTTGACGAATTACGGTGATGTCAGCGTGTTCTGGTGGGACACCCCGACGAAGATGACGCAGGAGGCGTCCGATGCGTTAATCCAGCAGCTCAAGCTCCAGCCGGGGATTATCCATAACAATCGACTTGGTTTTTATCCCGGCGATTTGCGAACTCCAGAGCAGCATATTCCGTCTGCGGAAGATGGGCATGCCTGGGAGGCCTGCATGACCATCAGGCGGACCTGGGGCTTTAAACTCAGCGATACGGATTTTAAGTCCACAAAAACACTGATTCACAATCTGGTCGATATCGCCAGCAAAGGTGGCAACTATCTGCTGAATGTCGGTCCGACTTCTGAAGGGTTGATTCCTGCCACGAGCCAGGAACGTCTGCGCGGGATCGGTGAATGGATGAAGGTCAACGGCGAATCGATCTACGGCACACAGGCAAGCCTGTTTGCGCGACCAGCCTGGGGCCGGGTAACCCGTAAATCTGTGCCGGAAGGCACGATTCTCTACCTCCATGTCTTCGACTGGAAGAAGGACGGAACCTTATTTATCCCGGTCGGGAATAAGGTTCTTTCCTGTGCGCTTCTGAACGATCGTGAACAGACATTTGAAGTGGAACGTAACGCGGAAGGGTTGACGGTGACGATGAAAGGTGCGGCGCCGAACCCAATCGCTTCGGTGATCGAACTGCGTTTAAAAGGTGAGCAGGTGTTGACGGGTGAAAATATGATTCGCCAGCAAAAGAATGGAACCGTTTTACTGGCGGCCGAACAGGCAACCTTTAATGGCGCTGGTAGAATGGGCATCGATAACCATCACCGTTCGATTCACGGGTGGGCGAAGCAAAAAAGCTGGGTGGAATGGACGTTTGCGTTGAAGAAAGCGGGAGCTTATCGCATCGAGCTTGACCTCGGCACTGTTGGAGAGACTGCCTGCACCATTACGGTTGACGGTAAAAAAGTCCCGGTTGCGCTGCCAAAAACGAAAGATCCATACCACTTCGAAAAAATGATGGCCGGGCAGGTGGATTTGGAAAATCTCGGCGAAGTGACCCTGCGGATTGATCCGGTTCCGGGTAAATGGAAGAGGGTCGACTTGAGGTCGGTGCGTCTGGTTCCGGTCGATACAATAAAATAAGAGCAAGATGATGGCTGATTCCTCTTGCCCCGTGAACTCTAGGCCTCTGGCGAGCGTGGCCGATGGGCGAGGGGTAAGGGTCACTCAAACAATCATATAGTAGCCAGATTAAGGAGACGCATAATATGATGAATAAACCTATAGCTAAGAACCAACGTTGGAAATTATTAACTCTGGCTCTCAGCATGACTGTCGGCGCAAGCATTAGTCGCGCTGAACAGCAGCCGGCTTTTATGGAAGAGTCCCTCGAGGCGTACAACGAGCGCATGCAATGGTTCGTGGATGCACAATACGGCATGTTTATTCACTTTGGAGTCTATTCACAGCTAGGCGGCGAATTTAAGGGCCAGCCCATGCGAAAGATGAAGTATTCAGAATGGATCGCAGCAGATTTGGAGATTCCCCGCGAAGAATATGCAGAAATCAGCAAGGATTTTAATCCGACTCAATTTGATGCCGACCGCATTGTCAGCACCGCCAAGACGGCCGGAATGAAATACCTGGTCATTACTTCAAAGCACCATGATGGCTTTTGCCTCTGGGACAGCGAATACACCGACTTTGATGTGGGCAGTACGCCCTTCAAAGGGCGGGACATCCTCGCCGAACTGAACGAAGCCTGCAAAAAACACGACATCAAATTCGGGCTCTACTATAGCGTCCTTGACTGGAATCATCCGACACAGGTTCCGAGTTTGCAGAAGAACAGTCCGAATTGGCGGTGGGGACGTACGTATTTGCGCGATGGTGGTAAAGGCAGTGACAAGTCAGATTATGCCACCTACCAAAAGAATCAGATTCTGGAGCTGATTAAAAATTACGATCCGGCGATTCTCTGGTTCGATGGTGAATGGGTTCAGTGGTGGACCGTTGAAGACGGGATAGATCTCTACAACGCCATTCGTGGCGCGAGTTCTCACGTAATTATGAACAATCGTGTTGGCAAACGTAACTCGTTTGAGGCGGACTTTGTCTGTAAAGAGCAACAGCATTTTGAAGAGGCCTTTCCCAGGCATTGGGAAGCCTGTTACACCATGAACGATTCCTGGGGATACAGAAGGGGTGATAACAATTGGAAAGATGCCGCCACGGTCTATGACAAGCTCAAGGATGTGAATGAAAAAGGTGGCAATCTTCTGCTCAATGTGGGCCCGGATGGAAACGGCATGGTGCAGACGGAAGCAATATCAGTTCTCCTGGAAGTCGGCAAAATGCTTGAAGCCAATCCGGTCGAGAAAAGGAAGCCAACGATTACCTCGGTACCGCGCCTTGTACCGGGCCCTGAAAGGAAGCAAACGATTGAGGCGGTACCGCGCCCTGTACCGGGCCCTGAAAGGAAGGAAACGATTAATGCTACCTCACTCCATGCCGGACAGAAAAGGAACAAGGACTTCGATAAACTCATGCCCCCCACGCTGAAGCACCCGCCGGAAACGGAGGCCCGGCTGAACAAATGGTTCCGTGATTCCAAGTTCGGCGCGTTTATCCACTTCGGCGCCTATTCCCAGCTTGCCGGGAAATACAAGGACCGCGTGACTCCGAAAGCCTACGCCGAGTGGATCCAGATGGATCTCGGCATCCCCTACGAGGAGTACCGCAAGGAGGTCGTGGGGCAGTTCAACCCCACAGAATTTGACGCTCAGGAGTGGGTGAAGATTTTCAAGGCCACAGGCATGCGCCATGTCGTCATCACCTCCAAGCATCACGACGGCTTCGCGCTCTTCGATTCCGCCTGCTCGGATTACGATGTGATGGATGCCTCGCCCTTCAAGCGCGACATCATCAAGGAACTCTCCGAAGCCTGCCACAAGCACGGGCTGAAGTTCGGGGTGTATTACTCGCAGGCCAAAGATTGGAACGACCCGGATTCCTCGTCGTTTTCCAGGGAGGGAACGCTCCAAAAAATTTATCCCGACCTGCCGGAGGATCGTCAGCCCGACATGGACGCCTACATCGCGCGCAAGGCCCTGCCGCAGATCGAGGAGCTGCTTAAGAACTACCAGATCGACCTCATCTGGTTCGACACCCCCCTCAGGATGACCAGGGAGCGGGCCGTCCTATTCCGCGACGCCGTGCGCAGGATTAACCCCGACTGCGTCATCAACTCACGCCTTTTCACCATGGCCGGTGCTTCTTCCAAGCAGGTCATCACCCCGGAAATGCTCGAGGTATTCGATTACTTCTCACTGGGTGACAAAGAGGTGCCTCCGAAGAAGCTCCCGCTTACCACCGAGTCGCCCGACAGTGTAAGTTCATCGTATGGCTATAAGGCCCACGGCGCACATCATTATCACTCCCTGCAGGAACTCATCGAACGTCTGGTCCACACGGTCTGTGCCGGGGGCAGCTACCTGCTCAACTGCGGCCCGATGGGCAACGGCAAGATCGATCCCAAGGCGGTCGAGTTGTTCTCCGGCATCGGTGACTGGATACGCGACAACCACGAGTCGATCTACGATACCGAGGCGAACCCTCTGCCTTCCCGGCCAGAGTGGGGCGATGCCTCCCTGTCAAAGGATGGAAAAACTCTCTACCTCCATGTCATGAAGTGGCCCTCCGACGGCGGCATACTTCGTGTCGATGGCGTTACGGTGAAGGCCGCCTCGGCGACCTTCCTGGCATCCAAGGGAGCTGACCAGAAGATTTCGCTCTCGCAAGACGGGGCAACCATCGCACTTGACCTCCCGGCCAAGGCCGTCGACGAGTATGATTCGGTAATCAAGCTTACCCTCCAGTCGCCTTTCCCGACTGCGGCGATAGAATGAAGGTCAAGGTATCCGCGCCTTGAGACTGATAAATAGAAAGAAGAAACTTATGAGAATCATGCAATTGCTGCATGCTATGGCACGGATCATCGCAAGCTCATGCGTTTTCTGTTTCAGCGCAATGGCAGAAGACAACGCTCTGACGGGAGACAAACCCAATATCATCTTGGTGCTGACAGACGACCAGGGGTATGGTGATCTCGGATGCCACGGTCATCCCTTCCTGAAAACGCCGAACCTGGACAAGCTCTACGCGCAAAGCACGCGCTTTACCGATTTTCAGGCCAGTCCGACCTGTGCCCCGACCCGCTCGGCGCTGATGACAGGTCGCGTACCCTTCAAAAACGGGGTCACCCATACGATCTGGGAACGCGAGCGAATGACGCTCAAGGCGACCACGATCGCGGAAGTGCTTAAGGGCGCCGGCTACACAACCGGCATCTTCGGGAAATGGCATCTGGGCGATGAAGATCCTTACCAGCCGCATAACCGGGGGTTTGATGAGGCATTTATTCATGGAGCAGGCGGGATCGGCCAAAAATACCCCGGCACATGCGCCGATGCTCCTGATAACGGCTATTTCGACCCGGTCATCAAACACAATAACGTCTTCGTAAAAACCAAAGGCTACTGCACGGATGTTTTCTTTCGCCAGGCGCTCGGATGGATCAAGGCTCAAGGCGCGGCGGGCAAACCATTCTTCGCTTACCTCGCAACCAATGCTCCCCATTCCCCATACATCGTGGCTGAAAAGTACAAAGCCCCGTACACCGGAAAATGCGACGACAAAGCGGCCGCTTTTCACGGGATGATTACCAATATCGACGACAATATGGGCATCCTCATGGGGAAGCTGGACGAATGGGGCCTGGCGGATAACACCCTGCTGATCTTCATGACCGACAACGGCTCATCCGTGGCGACCTTCAACTGCGGAATGAAAGGAAAAAAAGGTTCCGTCAACGAGGGCGGCACACGCGTGCCGCTGTTTTTCAGACTTCCGGGCAAAATCAAGGCCGGTGTCGACGTGGACCGTTTGACGCGCCATGTTGACCTGTTCCCCACTCTCGCCGAGATGGCCGCCGCACCAGTCCCCGAAGCACTCGATCTGGACGGCAGAAGCCTTCTCCCGCTGATTGAAAATCCGGATGTGGAGTGGCCCGAGCGATACACATTCTTTCATAAGGGCAGATGGGGCAAAGAAGGTATGAGCGCCAGAAAGGGACGGTCGGATCACGTTCCTGAAAATTCAAAATACACAGCCTTTGCCGTTCGCAATGAAAAATGGCGTCTGGTGAGCAATAAGGAGCTGTATGATATCGACAACGATCCGTGCGAGAAAAGCAACCTCTTTAAGGCGCATCCGGAAGTCGTCCAAAATATGGTGAAAGCCTATGACGCCTGGTGGGATGAAGTCAGACCTTTAATGATCAACGAAGATGCATCACTGGATAGAGAGCCGCCATTCATTGTTCAGTATGAATTGCAAAAGAAAACGACAGGTATTCCCGACTGGATCCCGCCGGAACTATAAACAGCGTAACCAGATCCTCCGAGATTAACGGCGAGCTTTGGTCGAAACGGTTTGAAACGGCAACAATAAAACCGCCTGCCGGTTTTATCGCCGGAACGTCACTGCCGTTCGGGATATAAAAAAAGCCCAACGCGGTTCAAATCGACGAGATTGATCCAAATAAAATATCGGGAAAAGCTAAAGGAGAATGATGATATGAGCGTGCGGAAAAACTCAATTGTTTCGATGTTAATGCTCGCCGCGTTGGTTTTGGCGCGAGCGGAGGGGGTGTCTGTTCATGACTTGCGTTGCGAGTATCGCGTGGATCCCCTGGGTATAGATATCGAGGCTCCCCGGTTGAGTTGGGTTCTGGAATCAGATGCGCGGGGAGACAAGCAGACTGCGTATCGTGTCCTGGTGGCAAGCAGTTTGGTGGAGTTCGAAGCGGAGACGGGGGATTTTTGGGACAGTGGAAAGATCGTGACGGATCAGTCCGCATCCGTAATGTATGCAGGGAAGACCTTGTCTTCAGATGCCGACCTGTTCTGGAAAGTGCGGGTTTGGGGAAAAGACGGCAAGGCGAGTGAGTGGAGCGAACCCGCTAAGTGGTCAATGGGGTTGCTGAATGAAGAGGACTGGCAGGCGCACTGGATCGGTTTGGAGGCAGGAGAGATCGATCGTACCGCTGCCGTCCTCAAAACCGGTCGTGCCCGCTGGGTTTGGTGCCCCGAGGCAAATCCTGCAAAGGAGGCTCCCGGCGCGGAGTGTTTCTTCAGAAAGGTGATCGAGTGTGATCCGAAGCGGAAGGTCCGGGAGGCGGTGGTTCTGGTTGCCGCCGATGATGCCGCAGACGTTTATGTCAACGGTGTTTTCGCAGGTAAACATGAAGGTCATAAGCAAATGGCTTCTTTTGAAATCGGTCAACATCTGCAAGCCGGGCCCAATGTGATTGCCATCAAGGCGGGCAACGCCTCACCGGGGCCGGCCGGTCTGCTGGCGGAGATCGTTGTCAGTTATCAATCGGGTAAACCCTTAAGATGTAGAACCGATGCCACCTGGAACTGCGTCCGGCAGGTCGGTTCTGACTGGAAAGATCTTTCTGCCGACGACAAAACGTGGAAGAGCGCAATGGAGTTGGGCGAAAACGGGGTCGCTCCCTGGGGCAAGGTGAGATACGCTTCTGCCCAGCCCGCGCCCGGCCCGCTGTTGCGCAAGAGTTTTCAGGCAGGCAAGAGGGTGAGGCGCGCAACGGTGTATGTTTGCGGCCTGGGTTATTACGAACTACGCATCAATGGCACCCAAATTGGTGATTATACGCTGGCACCGGACTATACACGCTACGACCGTCGCGTCATTTACAATACCTTTGATGTCACAGACGACATCCGGCGGGGCGAAAACGTGCTGGGGGTGATGCTCGGACATGGCTGGTACGATATGCACACACGCGCAACCTGGAACTTCGACCGGGCGCCGTGGCGCGGAAATCCCACCTTGCTGCTGCGGTTGAACCTGGAATACGAGGACGGCTCCCGAGCCTCTGTGGTGAGCGATGCCTCGTGGCAGGGGATCACAACCGGCCCGATCGTGTTTGACAGCATTCGCAATGGCGAGACCTACGATGCGCGGCGGGAGAAAACAGGTTGGGACATGCCCGGATACCGGGAACGCTGGCCCGGCGTGAAGGTGATGACGGCGCCCGCCGGCGTATTGCACGCCCAACAGTCGCCTCCCGTCAAGGTGATGATAACGATCAAGCCCGTTTCCGTGGACGAGGTGAGGCCGGGGGTGTTCCGTTTTGATTTCGGACAGAACATGTCGGGACGTTCCGAGCTGCGGGTCTCCGGTCCCGCCGGCACAGAAATCAAGCTGGTCCATCGCGAGAGGCTCAATCCGGACGGCTCCCTCTTCGAGGAAAACGGGAAATACGTGTTTTCCGGTCCGTTCCAGACGGACACCTATATTTTGAAAGGAAAAGGCGAAGAAGTCTGGTCATCGCGCTTCGGTTATCACGGGTTCCGCTATGTGGAGGTCGAGGGTTGGCCCGGCACACCGACGCTCGAGAACCTGCGTGCCCACGTGGTGCATACCGCCTTCGAAACGGTGGGCACGTTCCGTTGTTCCAATCCGTTGCTGAACCAGATCCAGACCAACACCTTGTGGTCGTACCTCGGCAACTTCGTCTCAATCCCGACGGATTGCCCTCACAGGGAAAAAAACGGCTGGACCGGCGATGCCCATCTCGCGGCCGAAACGGGATTGATGAACTTCCGTTCCGCCGCAGCTTATGCCAAGTGGATGAACGATTTAAAAGACGAACAACGCAGTGATGGGTCCTATGCCGCCATCATTCCAACCAGTGGATGGGGGTACAACATCGGCCCCTCCTGGGATTGCGCCTATCCGCACATCGTCTGGTATCTTTATCAGTACTGCGGTGACGAACGGGTGGTCGAGGAACACTATGAAAACCTGAAGCGTTACATGGATTTTCTTCAATCCAGGGCCAAGGGGCATATTGTCAGTTATAAGCTGGGTGACTGGTGTCCGCCGTTAGGCGCGGATAACTCTTCACCCTGTCCCGTCTATCTGACCTCTACCGGGTATTACTACAAGGATGCGCAATTGATGGCACGCATGGCCGCGTTGCTGAACAAGGATGAAGACGCTTCGAAATACAACGCGCTGGCCGAATTGATCGCAGAAGCACTGAACAAAAAAGCCTATGATTCGAAGACCGGGCTCTATGACGGTAGCTGCCAGACATCGCAGCTGACGGCGCTTTACCAGGGCTTTGCGGTCGACAGGGAGAAGGTTCTGGATCAGCTGGTGAAAATGATTGATAAGGCAGACGGGCACCTCGATTGCGGTATCCTGGGGACAAAGTATCTGTTGCGGGTATTGAGTGAGTGTGGACGCACAGATCTGGCGTACCGTATTGCAACGCAAACGACGTTCCCGAGCTGGGGGTATTGGATTGAGCAGGGGGCCACAACGCTCTGGGAACGTTGGGATGGAAAGAACTCACAAAATCACATCATGTTCGGAGATATCAGCGCCTGGGCCTATGCAAATCTGGGAGGGATCGCCCCGGACAAGGAGCAGCCGGGGTTCAAGCACGTCATTATGCACCCCGTCCCAGTGGAGGGTCTCGACTGGGTTAAGGCGGAACACACCGGTCCTTACGGCCGGATCGTCTCGCACTGGAAGATCGAAAACGGCGTTTACATTCATGAGGTAACGGTTCCGGTATCAACTGCGGCCAGAGTGTATGTGCCTGATACGGGGACTGTTACTGAGAGTGGTGTTGCGGTCGGTGATGCGGTTGGCGTGAAATTTTCAGGGAGGGAGAGCGGGTGTCAGGTGTACTCGGTGGAATCAGGTACCTACCGGTTTGAAGTTCCATTTGCAGCCTGCTCCCGGTCAAAGCCAGCGATTGTCGGTGAAGAGTAGAATAACAAAACAGGATTATTGGATTTGACAGAACTAAAGTGCCGGAAGGGTATGGGAAATGAAAAAATGCGTATGGATCCTGTCGGGGGTGATGGTTTTAGCTGGGGGGACGTTTTCAGCCGAGTTGCAGAAAACACCGGTGGACTGGGTGAATCCGGTTATCGAAAGCAACCGGGGCCGCTGGTTCTTCTGCACACCCGGGAGCCGTCCGTTCGGGATAGTTGCTTCAGCACCGCATACGGTGAACAAAAACCAGAACGGCGGCGGATACGTTTACAGCGTCAATGACATCAAAGGCTTCACGCAGATTCACGGCTGGATGATGGGCGGGCTCAATGTGATGCCGACCACGGGCGGCATCGATCCCGTGCAGTATGAGAAGTGG
>JAOUFG010000053.1 GCA_029858345.1 Phycisphaerae bacterium | reverse complement strand
GCGTCAGGAGCATGAGGAACACGAGGAAGATCAAGGTCGCTTTTAACGGATAATGTAAACGTAAATGGCCGTCTTTGAGACGGCTCCTAACCGTCAAGCCACCCCTTTATGGGGTGCGTTATGACTCTTTATCGCCGGGACCGGCGCCAATCAAGAAAACTTTTGTTTTTAGCAGGAGCAAATCTCTACTTTTTCTTAATAAAAGAAACTTTCTCACAAAAGAGAAAGGTTTTCTTGTTTTTTGGAAAAAGCTGTCTTTTAATTTATTTCTTCAATCTCGTGCTGAAAATACTATAATATCACTATCATATATAGTGTTCAGTGTATTTTGAGTCAATAAAAAAGTCGGTGCCGAATAGCTGAATAGTGTCGTTGGAAGAGTATTTGCTGGCAAGTCAAACGTAACTTTTGGGAGATCAATGAGTGGACGATCTGGACCGCAGAATCATTAAAGAACTTCAGGAAAACTTTCCATTAGAGATAAATCCGTATGGGATTTTGGCAGAGACCTTGGCAATCGATGTGGACGAATTGTGGCGGCGGGTTGTCGATTTAGTGGAATCGGGTGTTATCCGCCGAATTGGTTTTAGCATCGATTCGCGTAAGATGGGGTATTCGAGCACATTAGTAGCGGTACGGATTCCACCGGAGCAGGTTGATAAGGCTTGTGAGTTGATCGACCGTTATCCGCAGATTACACATAGCTATCTTCGGGAGGATGCATTCAACATCTGGTTTACAGTGATTGCGGAAGACCGGAGTCAAATTACAAAAATTTTGGATGAAATACGCATAAAGCTTGATTTGGCAGAAGAAAAGGTCATGAATTTTCCAGTGGAAAAACTTTTTAAATTGGACGCCCGCTTTAAATAATAAACGAATTTTTTTGATTTTCTACCGGGACTGTCTTTAAACCATAAAAGGATACCATCTACCCCATACTATCGAATATGAGAATTCCCTGTCCTTGCCAACGCTGCTTGTTCCTCAAATATGAGATTATTTGTTGAACGGCAATAAAATCATTATTAAAATGATGTTATGCGTAATTATTATTACGTTTGTGTGCATTTTTAGAAAACCTATGGGAATTGTATTTTTTCTGTTAATGTTTAAAGGCGGGAATATACATTGAAGTTTCGCGGTGGATATAATATCAGATTTCAAGGTAAACCCGGTGGGTTGCTGAAAGATATATTACTTCCTGAGGTTCTGTATTTGCCTCTTGAAAGCGGTTCGTTCAACTTTTCTGCTTTGTGTGCCACGCATGGTCAGGATGTCGGCTTGGGAGATGTGCTTGCCAAAGATCCGGATAATCATGATATTCCGTTGTTGTCACCTACAAACGGTAAAGTTAATTTAGAAGCCGCCCCGGGGCATATTACTCTGGAAGATTTGTCTGATGACAGTTCCAAATCCTATACTTATCATGATGAGCTTGAACATATTCATAAGAAGATGGGATCAGCGGGGCTTAAACGTTATAAGTTGTTAAATTTAGGGGCTTGGGAATTTGTGAAGGAGGCGTATACGGGGCAGATACCGAACCCGCTTTCAACGCCGCAGGCTGTCATTGTGTCTACATTTCGGCTTGAGCCCTTTCTAATTCGAGGGGACGTTTTATTAAAAGAACATCTCCGCCAATTTACTCGTGGCCTTGAACATCTTCAATCACTACTTGCGTATCAGCCAATCTATCTCGCCTTTCCAAAGATAAAATCGAATTTTGCGGCTAAGATCAAAGAGCAGATCCGTGGCTATGCTTGGGTCAAATTGATTGAGGTTCCTTTAAAGTATCCGTACGATAGTTTTGAAATCATATCACGACATATCGGTCTGAGGCACAGTACTGGATCGATTTGGGGCGTGAATGTTGAGGGTGTTTTGGCGATCGATATGGCATTGACCAATTCTAAGCCGTGTCTTGAACGAGCTATTTCGGTTGCGGGGCCGGGAGCTTTGATGTCTGTGAATCTGCGTTTGCCAACAGGTTATCCATTGTCAAAAATCAAAAACGAATACGGTTTGCAGAATTCGATTGCAATCGATGGCGGAGTGTTGACAGGGCGTCTTTTGACAGACGATATCAAAGGGGTTCCAACGGATTGTAGAGGAATTACGTTTGTCCCAGAGCAACTGGGCCGTGAATTTTTGGGTTGGCTGCGTCCCGGATTTGGTCGGCAGTCCTATTCCGATTGTTTTTTAAGTTCATTATGTAGCCATTTTCCCGAACGATTAACCAATGCGGTTAAGGGTGAACTTCGTCCATGTGTATCGTGTGGATTTTGCGAAGATGCTTGTCCGGCGGGGATTATGCCACATCAGTTGCATAAGCTGATTTATCAGGATGATATCGATGCGGTTGAGAAGTTCCGTATAGATCTTTGTGTCGAGTGCGGTCTGTGTTCTTTTGTTTGTCCGTCTAAGATCGAGTTGATGCAGCAGTTTCGTGAGATGAAGCAGACTATTTTGAAAGAAAAAGAAATTGCGGCTGCCGAAGCTGCCAAAGAAGCCGCTTTGGAGTCAGCGACTGAGGCTGAATAAGTAGAACGCATTAGGGAATGCAATGTGAGGGTACTGCTTAAGATATTCGAAAAGATAAGCCCGATATTTGAAGAGGGCGGTAAACTGGCTGCCATAAAACCACTGTATGAGGCGATAGAGAATTTTTGCTTTGCGCCTTCGGCCAAAGCACGCTGTGCGCCATTTAGCCGTGATCCGCTGGACATTAAGCGGTATATGACGATGGTAATCATTGGCTTGCTGCCGTGTGTAGTTGCTTCATTATATTTCTTTGGGCTTCGCGTGATCCCGATGATTATCGTTTCTTATATGACTGGCGGGACTGTGGAGGTTGTTTTTTCAATCATTCGAAAAGAACCGATTGCCGAAGGTTTTCTGGTGACGGGACTGATTTTTCCATTGATTTTGCCGCCGGCGACTCCTTTATGGATGGTTGCACTCGGGTGTGCATTTGGTGTTTTTGTTGGAAAAGAAGTATTCGGAGGAACGGGACGAAATCTGTTTAATCCGGCTATTGTAGGACGTTGTTTCTTGGTCTTGGCCTATCCCGCGGTGATGTCTTCCAGTTGGGTCAAGCCCGGGCATGGAATTACCGGACGTCTGCTGGAATACGTTTCAAGTGCAAATATTGAAGCAATTACTTCTGCAACACCCCTGGTTGAGGCAAAACATGGACTTGAAGACATGTCTCATATGTTTATGGGTCTTGATATTTCTGGGTGTTTAGGTGAGACATCCGCTTTAATGATTCTTTGCGGAGGCATTTTTCTGCTGCTGACGAAAGTTGCGAATTGGCGAACGGTTGTCAGTATTCTTGGTTCGGCGGTAATTTTTGAGGCCATCCTGCATAGGGTTAACCCCGAACAATTTGCACCGGGAATGTGGCATTTGTTTGCGGGGGGGTTGATGTTTGGAGCATTTTTCATGGCGACGGATCCGGTTTCCAGTCCTTCGACGAACGAAGGCAAATGGATGTATGGGATTTTGATTGGTGTGATTGTAATTTTGATTCGCAATTTCAGCGGATATGTGGAAGGTATGATGTTTGCGATTTTGCTGGGGAACATTGCGGCTCCGATTATTGACGAAATGGTTTTCAGTGTTCGATTGAGGTTACTCAAGAATGAGTAAGATGCGATATAACATTTATACAGTTGTTTTCGCTGCCACTTTAGGTCTGGTGTGTGCGTTGTTGTTGACGGCGGCGACTCAGGTGACCCGAACCAAGCAGGAAGAGAACAAAAAGGCCGAAGAGATTCGGAACATTTTGACGGCTCTAAAGGCCCCCTTTGACAGTCAGGCCGGAGCAGATGAATTGATTACTATTTTTGAACGTAATGTGGTTGAGCAGTCATTGGGAAAAAAAGATCCACTGACATTATACGTTTATAAACCGGAAGGTTCTGACGAGATTGTTGCCGTGGCCGTTCGGTTTATTGGTCCCGGACTCTGGGGGCCAATAAAAGGGTTCCTAGCGCTGGAGCCGGATTACAAAACGATTCGTGGTGTAACCTTTTATGAACAGGAAGAAACCCCCGGGCTCGGAGGTGAAATTGTTACCGAAGATTTTTGCAGCCGTTTTGAAGGCAAGCAAATTGCTAATGAGCAAAACGAGTGGGGTGTTGATATTATGATTGTGAGTGGTGAGCAAGTGGGGGTGAACAAAATTTCAGGGATTTCTGGTGCGACGATGACCTGTGACAAAGTCCAAGAGATGATGAACGCAATCATTGAAACATTGGCGGAAAAGAGAGGAGCAGATGGCCGATAAAAATGCATGTATGACTTGTGGAGGCCGCGGTGGATTGTGCGGCGGCAAGGGTATTGCGACCCTTAAAGAGGGGGTGTGGACGAATAATCCGCTGGCAATTCAGGTGCTGGGGATTTGCTCTGCACTTGCAGTGACCAATAAATTAAGCAACTCACTGGTAATGGGATGCGCGTTTTTGTTCGTATGTGTAGGTTCCAATTTGTTTGTGTCGCTGTTGCGTAACAATATTCCACACCGGATACGAATGATTGCTGAGGTGGCTATTATTGCAACGTTCGTGATTTTGTTTGATCAGTTCCTTAAGGCCTATTATTGGGAAATGTCAAAACAGCTGGGTCCGTATGTGGGGTTAATTATTACCAACTGTATTGTAATGGGACGAGCCGAGGCGTTTGCATTGCAGAATCCTCCGATTGTATCAATAGTTGATGGTGTGGCAAATGGAATTGGGTACGGTGTTGCGTTGGCTATTATTGGTTTTGCCAGAGAATTGTTTGGATCCGGGCAAGTGGTCCTGGGCAACCTGGTCCTTGATCTGGGTTACTGGTATACACCGAATCAGCTTATGATTCTGGCGCCGGGTGCGTTTTTTGTGTTTGGTGTTTTAATCGCGTTTTTCAATCTTGTCAAAGGTGGCGATGGAGAGGAGGATAAAAAATGAGTGATACATCTGCAATTGTCATTTTGATTGCCGCGATATTTACGAACAACATCCTGTTGAGTAATTTTTTGGGGATGTGTTCATTTATTGCCTGCTCAAGCCAGGTTGGTACGGCGCTTGGTCTTGGGACGGCTGTGACCTTTGTGATGACCATGACGACGATGATTAATTATTCGGTTTACTACTTCCTTCTGGTTCCGCTGAAGTTGGTTCATTTGCAATTTATTGTTTTCATTGCTGTTATTGCGGCGTTTGTGCAACTGGTCGAGATGATCGTGGAGCGGTTCAGTCCGAAGCTGTACTTTTCACTGGGGATTTTCCTGCCGCTGATTACAGTGAATTGTGCCATTTTGGGGGCATCACTTTTTGCAATCATTCGAAATTATACGTTTATTCAGACCATCGGATTTGGATTTGGTGCGGGTTTGGGCTGGCTGGTTGCGATTGTGTTAATGGCTGGTTTGCAGCAAAAAATGCGTTATAGTGATATTCCACAACCATTCAAAGGCGTCTCTGTGGCCATGATCATTACCTGTGTAATGGCAATGGCATTTATGGGATTTGCGGGAATGGTGACGATTCAATAGGAGTTATAAGTGATGATATACTTAAGTGCAGCATTGGTTTTTGGCGGATTGGTCGCTGTACTTGCGCTGGGCCTGATTGTGGCTGAGCGGTTTCTGGTAAACTATGGAATTTGTAAGCTTGATATTAATGCCGGAGAGAAACCTTTAGAAGTAGAAGGTGGCCGGACACTTCTTTCCGCGTTGTATTCCAATGAAATATTCATTCCATCGGCCTGTGGGGGCAAAGGCTCCTGCGGCCACTGTAAGATTACTGTTGACAGCGGAGGCGGTCCGGTACTGCCAACAGAGACCCCGTATTTGACCCGAACGGAAGTTCGCTCAAATATTCGCTTGGCCTGTCAGGTAAAAGTACGTGAAGATATTTTTGTAAAAATCCCGTCGGACCTATTGAATGTACGGATGTTTGAAGCGGAAGTTGAGTACATTCGCGAGTTGACTCATGATATTAAGGAGGTACGGTTTAAACTTCCGGAGTCAGATGAGATCGTACAGCGGCCGGGCCAATATGTTCAGGTCCAGGCCCCCTCACTGGAAGGGCCGGTCTTTCGGGCCTATTCTATCAGTTCCCCTTCTTATGATACAAACGCAGTGGAATTAATGGTGCGGTTGGTACCGGGTGGAATCGGTTCCACGTATATCCACAATCTGCAGGAAGGTGATCCTGTAACTTTCACTGGGCCATATGGCGAGTTTTATTTGAATGACGACCCGAGTGTGGAAATCGTTTGTGTCGGTGGCGGTTGCGGCATGGCACCGATGAAAAACATTATTTATTCAATTTATGACAAGCATCCGGATCGTGTTTGCTGGTTGTTTTTCGGGTGTCGTACCGTCAAAGACATTTTTTACCTGGATGAATATAGGGCATTGGCTGAGAAGCATCCTAATTTTCACGTAATTTATGCGCTTTCAGATGAATTGACGGATGGAGATGAATGGGAGGGCGAAACAGGTTTCATTCATCTTTCTGTGGATAAATACCTTGAAGCTGGTGTTGTTAGGCAAGCATTCCTATGCGGACCGCCGCCGATGATCGAAGCGGTTATGCGTGTTCTGGAAGACAAAGGGCTTGTTGAGCAAGATATTTTTTATGATAAATTCTGATCTCTGAAAAATAATAAAACAGGGGAATCCTATTTAGGAGAAATGCGATGACTAAGCAAACAATTTTGATTGTCGATGACGATGAAGACATTTGTCTGGCGATTAAGGCCTTGCTGGAAAGCAAAGACTATGTTGTCGAGACAGCCTCAACCAAAGAAGAGGGGCTGGAAAGATTAGTCGGTGTCAAACCGGATCTGGCGATTCTGGATGTTATGATGGCCAGTTGGCAGGACGGTTTCGAATTGTCCCGACAGATTAAAAAAGATCCGGAATTGAAAGACATCCCAATTCTAATGTTGACTGGTGTTAAAAATAAGACTGGTTTTGAATTTAAGTCAGCCGCCGGTGATGAGGAATGGCTGCCTGTTGAAAGTTTTCTGGATAAGCCGGTTGAACCGGAAGTTCTATTGGCCGAGGTGGAAAAACTGCTTCAGAAGTGAACGAACTCTCCGGGAAGCAGATTCACCCGCGAGCTTGAAAGCTCAGGGTTTTTTGCAAGGTTTTATAAAGGTGTCCAATGGAACCTCTTCCACAGGATGTACGGCTTGTTAAACGAGCCTTTTGGTTGATCCGCCTTCGATGGGTTGCCATTGCGGGGCTTTGTGTAACGACGTTTATAGCCGATCGAATATTCTCGATTGGTTTACCGGTAATGCCGATTTATATCATTGCCGGCTGCCTTGCTCTTTATAATATAATCGTGTTACTGCTGTTGCGACGCTCGAAAAAGAACCACTTCAAACATGGAATGCCGCGGTTGACCGTTAAGAAGATCATTCATTTTCAGATGTCGGCAGATCTGCTGATTTTAACGGTTCTGTTCCATTTTTCTGGTGGCGTGGAGAATCCGTTTATCGTTTATTACGTGTTTCATATGATTATCGCCAGTATCCTGCTTTCTGAGTGGGAAAGTTATCTGCAGGCGACTTTTGCGTCAAGTTTACTGTTGTTGTTGGCGTTACTGGAATACCGTGGGATTATCGAGCACCACTGCCTTAAGCCGTTTGTGGTATTTGAACAATATAACCATGCTCTGTTTGTTTTTGGAACAGTTACGGTTGTTGCCAGTGCGTTGTATCTGGTTGTTTTTATGGCCAGTTCAATCTCGACCCGGTTGCGTAATCAGGAACAGGGATACTGGGAGGCGAACCAGTTGTTGGCTCAGAAAGATCGCATTAAAGACGAGTATGTTGAACGTGTGACCCATGATATCAAAGGGCACCTGGCGGCGATCAAAAGTTCACTTGATGTGGTTGCCAGAGGTTTTGCGGGCTCGTTAAAACCTCAACAGCAGGAATTTGTGGATCGGGCTGTCGATCGTACAGGTGTTCTGGCAACGTTTGTTCGGCAGCTTTTAAAGCTGACTCAAATGCGGTTGAGTAACCGTGTAGAAAATGAAGAATTTTCCGTTGATGAGGTGATGAAAAACGCGGTTGAAGCCGCAAAGGTCAGGGCTGAAGATAAAGGGATTCGATTAGAAAGTGAAATCGAGGGTTACAGCTTTAAGGTTGTAGGTGATCGGTTGTCGGTAGAAGAGATGATTACGAATTTGATTTATAATGCTGTTAAGTATACCCCCGCCGGCGGACAGGTCAAGGTAAGGGCACTGGAAAACAGTGAACATATTATTGTATCCGTTAAAGATACCGGTATTGGGATACCGTCTGATGAATTACCGCGAATATTTGAAGAATTTTATCGGGCTTCCAATGCCAGGGCCTGTGAAAAAGACGGTACGGGGCTTGGACTTTCGATTGCCAAGCAAATTATTGAGAGCCATGGTGGGCAAATCCGGGCTGAGAGTCAGTTAGGTGAGGGCACAAAAGTAGAGTTTACTTTAGTGAAAACATGTGAAGGTAAGAATTAAGACACTATGGAATTGCAGTCAATAAAATGAATTCATTTAAGAAAGTAAAAAAAGCGACTCGTACTATTCTTGGCAGACTGAGTCTGATTAAAGCGATCTTTTTATTAGTTGCGATTGCGGTTTCTTTTTCAGCGGTGGCGATGACGGTCACGTCGCAGACGGGGTTTTGCAATTCCTGTCATATTATGAATGACTATTACGCTAGTTGGCAGCGCTCATCACATAGTGAGGTCAGTTGCTTGAGTTGCCATCTTCAGCCCGGATTTACCGGCTATATTAAGGGTAAGATCAACGGATTAGCACAGGCGGTTGATTGTATGGTGGGGCGGGTTGGAACGAAGGCTGAAGCAACTGTGTTGGATCAGTCCTGTTTGCGGTCTGCTTGTCATCATAAACAGGAACTAGAGAATGACCAACTTTCATTTAACAGTGTTAAGTTTACACATAGCGATCATATTGACCAGATTTACGATGGGATTAATGTTACTTGCGGAACATGTCATAATCATACGCATGGGGAAGAACATTTTTCCGTGAACAAGGAAGTCTGTTATACCTGTCATTTTGTCAGGAGCGATAAGAACAGTTCCGGTCTGGTGCAAAGCGAATGTCTGGATTGTCACAATCTGCCGAAAGAAATTATTAACCGGGGCATGGTAACAATTGATCATCAGGAATTCCTGTCTTATAACGCTAATTGTGAAAACTCCTGCCACAAAAGGCAGATCGAGCATGTCAGCCGGGCATCTGACACCGCTTGCCTGCACTGCCACACCTTTGGCATGGATTCTCAAGAAACATCCGAGCAGTTGCATGCTTATCATACCGACGGTGAAAAAGTAGAGTGTTTTGCGTGTCATGGAAAGGTTTCTCATGGTCCGGATGAGACCAGTTCTGTCGCAACGATGATCAACTGTGAGAACTGTCACAGCAATACCCATGCTGTTCAGCAGACGATCTTTACGGCCGATCAGGTCCCGGAACACGAACAGGCCCTGAACGAGAAGGTCTTAAGTCCCATGTTTTTAACACACGTGGAATGCACTGGTTGTCATGTAGAAAGAGAGGTCTCTAACCAAGGGGTCCTCAACAGCATAGGAACTGTGGCTCGGGCAACGCCGCAGTCCTGTGGTACGTGTCACGAGCTGGGGACTGGAGATCGCTATATCCCGTTCTGGCAAAAGAATATTAAAGAGCTTTATCAGCAGTTGCTGGAACAGGCCCAGGCGGTTGAGCGGAAATTGCCCGGCTTTGATAAGGAATCCCTAAAGACGGCTCAGGATAAATTCGCCCGGGCCCGATCCATTTTGGAATCCGTCAAGGCTGACGGCAGTTGGGGTGTGCATAATTTGAAGTACACGGAATCACTTTTGTTGGATGCAAAACAAATTTTAAATGAAATCGAATCGGGGATCCGATGAAAAATCGGTCTGTTATCAATATCAAGTTCCTTATTATTGTTCTGTTGGCATTATCAACCGAACGGATGCTCTTGGCTTTTCCCAGAGATATGGTTATCCAGAATATCAAAGGCCCCTGGGAACTGGTCGTAAGTTTAGGTACCCAGGATGCAGGGATCAGTTTTCCGGTCGAAGTGACGGATGAAGATAAGCGGCAAAGACTAAATAAGGTGTTGCCGGTGATGGGATCGCCATTGCAAATAAAGGTTTTGGAATATTATCCGGATCTGAAGTGGAAATCGATTATTACTGAGGACTCGAAAAGAGGTGCGGTAGCCTCCATTGCCATTGCAGGCGGCGGCATTCAGCAACAGGTGGATCTTTTTGCGGATGTGCCTGAGAAACGTGCCGTCACCGCCAGCATTGGCGGGCTGTCCTTTCGAGAAATCCATAATACGTCTGCGGCCCAATCGCTGCTAGAGAAAATGGCGAAAAAAAAGGCTGCCGGACTGTTGGTATTTTGGACCGATCCCAATAATCCGCCGCAGGAATATGTTGTTAAAAAAGGCGATTCGTTTCAGATTCCCGGAACATCCTACACCGCTGATATCCTGGAGTACATGCCTCACTACTCGATTGACAGGGAAACCAAAGAGGTTCGGAATTATTCGGATCAGCCCGTTAATCCGGCGTTGAAAGTTCGTTTGTCCGATCGGCAAAATACGTTTGAACAGTGGGTCTGGTCAAATTTTTCAACGCCCCCTCATTCGATGGCGAAATTCCCCATGCGTGTCGAATTCAGTGATTTTGACACAGGTCCCTCTAAAAGCCGTTACTTTATTATTGCCGGTGGGGAAGCTAAGCTATGGCTGTACTATGCAAATGGGAATGATATTCAGGTTGAAGAGGCCGAGATGCATCAGGCATACCCGTTCAAGAATAAAGACTATACGTTTACACTGAATACCGTACTTGCCCATGGGACGCTGGATCGGGAACTGGAAAACGGTTCTGAAAAGTTACAGCATCCGGCGCTGGTGGTTTCCGTGGAGTCGGACAAAGGAACCCAGGAAGCGGTTGTTGAGTTGAATCAGCCGGCCCATGTCAAAACACCATACGGGACACTGATATTGTATTATCGCCAAAAAACTGAAACAATGCAGAATAACAGTTAGTCATGATTGAATACACAGGAGAGGTAAAATGATGAAACGAAATATAACCGGGTTGTTTTTTATGTTGGGTTGTTTTTTGTATGCGGTGGAAAAACCGACGACCCTTGAGGAGACGTGTGTTACCGCGGAATGTCATACGACGTACAAAGAAAAGGCCTATTTGCATGGTCCGATGGAATTGAATGATTGCAGGGCCTGCCATAAACCCGATGAACCCTCACAGCATACATGGAAACTTCTGCAGTCGGTGACGGATTTGTGCCAGTCCTGCCATCTTGAAGTTGCGACGATGAAAAATGTTCATGAACCGCTGAAAACCGGCGATTGCCTGCAATGTCATGATCCGCACAGCAGTGATAACAAGTTCTTCCTGCATGAAAAAACAATTGCTGAACAATGTGCTGAATGCCATGATCCCACGGCGCATAAAGCATTTCTTCACGGCCCTGTTGCTGTTGGAGAATGTACGATTTGCCATGATTCCCATAGCAGCGATTATACGGGATTGCTAAAGGTTGAACCAAAGGAACTCTGTTTTTCCTGCCATACGATAACTGCCGATGAACTTAAGAACTTTGAATATATCCATGAACCGGCGAAGGGGGAATGTGTTGGCTGCCATAATCCGCATGGTGCAGATAATGCACAGATGATTAAAGGCGGCCTCTCGGATATCTGCTTCTCGTGCCATGAGGATATTCAAGATATCGCTAAGGCCGCCAAGGTTCAGCATAACATGATTACTGAGGAAGGGGGGTGCCTGAAGTGTCATACCCCCCATGCATCGACGGTTAAAAAACTGTTGAAAAATGATTCGCAAACGCTTTGCTTGTCCTGCCATGATAAACCTCAGGAAATCGGGGATGGGAAAACAATGCCTGCTTTCACAAGTGAACTGAACAACAAGATGTTTCTCCACGGCCCTGTTGCCGAAAAAGATTGCAACGGATGCCATCTGGCTCACGGCAGCGATCATTTCAGGTTGCTGATTAAGGAGTATCCGCCGAAGTTTTATGCACCCTATTCGGTCGATGAGTACGCGTTGTGTTACAGTTGTCATCCTGATGCCTTGACTCAGACCGAGCGAACGACAGATTTGACCGACTTCAGGAATGGTAATCAAAATTTACATTATCTACATGTCAACAAAGAGTATCGCGGTCGAACCTGCCGAGCATGCCATCAGACCCATGCAAGTAATCTGCCTAAGCATATCCGTGAAACCGTTCCATATGGTATGTGGGAATTGCCGGTCCAATTTGAAAAGACTGAAACAGGTGGTGTTTGTACTCCGGGTTGTCACGTAGCCAAAGAATATGACCGGAAAAAACCTGTGGATTATTCTCGGCAGCAGGGTACAGTATCTCGGGTTGAATAATATTAAGCTCTTTTCAAGTTAAGCGAATTATGACTTTCTATAGACTGTTTCGGACTGGTTGCGTGTTGCTCGCCGGCCTCATGATCACATGTGAGTGCAGTGCAGAGGCGGCTTCCCGCAAATTGAATATAGCTGATCCAATGCCGGAATTTTCCGTTGTTGACAGCCAAGGGACTGAATTCAGCTATTCCCAAACAAATCCATCTGCGCTTTTAGTTCTGTTCTTTTCGCCAGAAAAGCAACAGTCCAACAGGGCCGTAGTCGACATTCAGGAGATCATTCAGTCGCTTCCGGAACTGCCACATCCGCTCTCGCTTCTGGTCATATCTGATGATCCCAATTCTGTCAGCCCGATAAAAATGAATAAAAATAAACTAACAGCGCATTTTGTTACGGATTCTGATTACAAACTTTGGGGGATGCTTGGTATTATTGCTTCTCCAACCATCTTTATTACCGGAACGAATGGAAAAATTGAGCTTATTAAGGCTGGTCACGGATATGATTTTGCTCCGCTGATTAAGTCAAAGCTTCAAGTTATCATGGGGTTGGCTCTTGAAAAAGATGCTCAGGATGTCATTGAAGTTAAGACAGTTACCAACGACTCTACAGAGGGAAAGGTAAATCGCCACATTAAAATGGCGAAAATGCTCGAAAGCAGAGGGAATTATGATGGTGCTTTAGAGCAATTGGAAATGGCGATCCAGATTGATCCGAACGCTATAGAATGCAAACTCGAATTAGGGCGTGTGTACTGCATTGTGGCCGATCCCAACAAGGCAATCAGTCTTGTTGAGACGATTCGGTCTTCCGGCAAAGATTCTCAGGACGCTGTTCGCTTCTTTATATTAGGGAAATCCTATTTTCAATTAGGTGATTATGCAAAGGCCGAAGGATACTTGCAGGAAACGGTCGTTCTTGACCCCAAAAACAGCCAAGCTTTTTATGAGTTAGGAAGGATTTATCAATTCCAGAATCAAGATAAAAAAGCGATGGAAGCATATCGAAAATCACTTGATTTGATTTACCGTGAGGGACGGTAAGCACCATTTCAAAACTTACTCATCAGCGATATCAGTGTAGAGATGGCCGATTTTAGGGGGACGGGAGATTTTTTCTCTCGTTATTGAAACCACTATTTCCAAAAATTCTCTGTTTTGGGAAAAATCTTATTTTTCGTTGCGTTATTATATATATATACAGCCCTTGGGGGTTTTCTATGTCATTTTAATAAATAGACTTATGAAATAGTTTATTTTTTTGTTATTACATTCTTTCTTGGAACGTCCTTTGCTTTTTATATTTACGATGTATTTGAACAAACGAGGTCGTGTTTTGAAAAAGTGAAACCCTATTAATTTTTAGAGAGGAATTAAAAATGAAGAAAATTTTTGCATTGAGTATGGTTGCAATGATGGCTGCTTCGGTGATGGCGTTTCACGGTGCAGAATCGAGATGCTCCTCCTGTCATATTGTGCATATGGCTGGGGATAATTCAGGTGTACCGTTGTGGAACACTGAAACCGTAATGGAAGGCGCAAACTATACGGCCTATGTGGGTTACGATATGGACGCACAGGTTGACAATGTGCCCGCAGGTGCATCGCTTCTGTGTCTTGCCTGCCATGACGGCGGTACCAGCCATGCAATCGCTCCCGAACAGGGCGACATGACCGGAACGCACCCGATCGGATTCGTCTATGATTCAGCGCTGGCACAGTCGGACCTCGAACTTTACGATCCTACATCGTCGCCCAGTAATGAGGTTGGGGGCGGTTCTACAATCGCAGATGACCTGCTAAGTCCGGATGTGATCGGCGGCGATAATACTATTCTGGATTGTACCGCTTGCCATGATATTCATGCTCAGGGTCTCCACGACTCTATAGGAATTGCGGTTTACCAGTATGATCGCAACGGTAATCAGCTGTTCGAAGAGGATGGTGTGACTCCGGTTCTTGGCGGAATGTCTATGCCTCATCTTCGCAGTATCCCTGGCGTTGAGTGGCAGTATAACTCACGTTCCCAGTTACCCGTTGAAGATCCGGCGGCGTACCGGCTCATCTACACTCCGCTGTGTGTAACATGTCACATTAAATAAGACAGTGAGTGAACTGATTGAACAGAGCTTTGGCTCTCTAAAACCCGGCTTGAAGGTGTGGGATATTTAAGACACTTTCAAGCCGGGTATTTTTTTTGAAATGTCCATGCATTGATTCCTATAATAAATGGATTCGTTATACTGTTTTTTGGTGAAATAATTTACCTGGATTATATATATGCTGAGTTCATATTTGAGAATCATTTTCGTCGGAACAAAACGACAGGAATTCTCTGGAAACTGACAATAAAAGAAAGCAATAAAATATCCCCCAAATGCGTGAAAATTGACGATAACCAATGGCAGAATAGTTAAATGTGAGTTCGAAATATCTGCGGAAAAATTCTACAGGAGTTATAGATATGAAAATGATCAAAATGATGTGTACTAGCCATCTTTTTGTAGTGGTTGTTCTTTTGCTTTCAATTACAGGTTGTATGCCGGAAGTTTCAGAGCAAAAGGGATTGGAGCCGGTGTTCTTTCCGCCGCCGCCCAATCAGCCGAGACTTCAGTTCCTGACATCTTATTCCGGAGAAGAAGTAACCAGCGCCGTTAAGCAAAGTTTTTTGGAAGCTTATGTTTTGGGGGACACTTCAAATGCCTTAAAAGGGTCGATTGTACAGCCTTACGGCCTGGCGATCTATCAGGGCAAGATTTACGTTTGCGATGTTGCTCAGAACAATATCAAAGTGATTGATATTGCCAATCATACCTTTACGATATTTCCCGGCGGCCGATCTTTGCTGAGCCCGATTAATATTTTTATTGAACCGGATGGGACCAAGTATATTGCTGACTCCAAAGGGGGCTGCGTTCTTGTTTATGATGCCAATGATAAATTGGTCGGATTTTTGGGTAAACAACTTAGGATCAAGCCCGTTGATCTTGTTGTTGAGGAGAAACTCTACTTAACCGATGCCAACAACAACCAGGTTTTCGTGCTGGACAAGCGTTCCGGGGAACTGCTTCAAACGCTTGGCAAAAGCATGACGGCCGGCGAAGAAGGCGGTCCGGATGAATTTGCAATGATCTCAGGGCTGGCAATAGACAGTGAAAGAAACCTCTATGTAACGGATAAACTAAAAGGCCTGGTCACCAAGTTCGCTCCGGATGGAGCGGTTCTGCGAACCTATAGTCGGCCGGGGAGTTTGCCGGACTGTTTGGTGCGAGGCAAAGGACTCAAACTGGACAGGGAGAAGCGGTTGTGGGTTGTTGATGCCGGTCCCGCGATGGCAGTTAAGGTTTACCGAAATAGCGATGGGCGTTTCCTGATGATCTTTGGGCTGTCCGGAACGGGGCCCGGGCAGATGTATATGCCGGCCTCTATCGCAATCGACTATGACAATATTGACCTCTTTAAGCAATATGCTGTCGAGGGCGCAAAAATTGAATGCCTGATATTAGTGACCAATCAATACGGACCAAATAAGGTCAGTGTTTACGGTTTTGGGACATTTCCTGAAAAATACAGTATGCAGGGAGTGGTAAGGGAGCAGGATGTCAAGGAGAACGATGCATCGAAGGATGGTGCTCAAGAAAGTCTCCCACGGCAATAAGATAAAAGAACAGAAGACTTGTTCGCCAGATACGGAGAGGTTGTTATTTTGAGTAATCAAACTAGGCTTTTGAGAAAGCGGGTTCTTTTACTGCTGATGTTTTTCGCTGGCGTGATCGGTTGCGATCGTACAACGCGCTATAAAGTGCTGACATTCTTTTTTGAAGGAGTTCCCTCGCCGGATGCGAAATATATACAATCCAAGCCCAAGGATACAATATTAAGCAGTGCCGACAGATTGAAAGCGGTAAAATCAGCAAATGTCCTTGTCCTGGACAGTTTGGGTCAACGTCGCTCTTCCCGCCATAGCATTGCGAAGGACTGCGCCCAATGCCATGCTGGTGATTTGCGTTCCGGCAGGCAGGAGTTGAAAACGTTGCTTCCCAAACTGTGTTATTCGTGCCATACGGATCTATACCAGGAAAGTGACTACCTGCATGGCCCAATTAATGTCGGGGAGTGTGTCTTCTGCCATGAACCGCATCAAAGCGCATACGTCCATTTGCAAAAAGCTCCTGAACCCCAGTTGTGTTATCGATGCCATCAGAGGGAAGATATTGCGACCATTCCGGATCATCCGGAATATCTGGAAAAAGTCTGCACGGATTGTCATAATCCACATGGAAGTCCCGTTCCGCATCTTCTCAAAGTCGATCGGCAAGAGCAGACGGATCCAGATGGCGTCGATATCAATGAAATCCAGCCCGATTTTGGGAACAACAGTACGCAGGAAATCGTTGCGGCTGTAGATTTTGGTTTCGAGAGCATACAGATTCAAGAGCCCTGCATTTATCGTCTTGAGCGACGGACCGTTCAGCTGGGAAAACATTTTTTTTAGAATGGTCATAAGTAGAGGTTTAAGAGAAATACAGCGGTTTTCATGCAGTCCATATTAAATCAAAAGAACTGTTTTCGAAATGTATTATTGATATTTGTACTTTCGCTGATTTTGATTGTACAATCGGGTGTGTGTGAACATATGGATGACCCGAATACAATGAATGAGATGCTGGCAGAGGCAGAACGGAAAATGATTAAACAAGGACTCAAGGTAGGTGATGCTCTCACAGAATATTTGGAGTCGAGACAGAAAATTCAAACGAAATCAAAAACCGCCTTGTTAACAGGAGACAGAGTCCAGCACACAACTGTGCGAGAGTTGAGTTCGATGCACCCCGTCCCAGATGAATCTTCTATGATTAGCAAGCCGATTTCAAACAGACTGCAAAATCTGCATGGTGATGCTCTGTCGGAATATTTTAAGTCAAAACGAATAAAAAATGCAGACCGGATGACTACCGGCGTGGAGAGTGAATCGCCCCTTAAAAAGCAGCCGGATGACGTGGATAGCGTTTCTCAAACAGGAATAGATAAACCGCCAACAGAACCGAAAGAACGAGCCGTGCCCTCAGATGAGGGTTTATTAAATGATGCATTATCTGGGACGCTCTCTGAGATAGAACAAACTCCGGATGCCCTCAAAGGGAATACGGTGAAAGAAAATAGTGAACTCGAATCATCCGAACAGGTATTGGATATGCAATCTCATCTCTCAAATTCAGTAAGAGTTGAAGATGAAGCAGATACGGAACAGATGGATGCTGACGCGGTGAGCAATAGCTCCACGGCGACAGAAACTGTACAGGAGACCGTAGAATCTCAGCATCATCCGACGCAGGAAGCTGAAGAGCCGCCACAAACTGCTGTGACAGAGGTCCCTGAAGCGGATACAGAGCGGATTGACATCGAAACCGCTGATGATGGAACAGATACGCAACCCAATAGAGGTCTTTGGGCTAACAGCAATGCAGGGGTGGAAAATAAAAGAAACACTAAAGACCCATACCAATTCATGGTAAAGGCAAAAAAGGCGATTGGGTATGTTGGAAAGGTGTTCCGGTATTATTTAGGCGGCTATCCAATTCAGGTGGCCGGGCGGCAGCGGCCGTTGGTTAAGGTGGGCGATATCAGCGGAAGCCTTGAGCTTTCTTACGATCAGCAGACAGATAAACGCCAAAGGTCCGGCGCCAGTTCTGAAAATGAAAGCCGTTTGACGAGAGAACAATTGAATCTCCGGGCGAAAGGAGACGTCTTTGATCCCCGACTAATGTCCTATGATCTATTCGGCGGATTCGGTTTGAGTCAGCAGTCGTATCAAACGAATACACAATCGGACAGCTCTTCGGGAGATTTGCAGGAGTATGGTTTCAACGCCCATTTTGTGCCGACAAAACCGTATCCGTTCAGTATTGAAGCGAGTCGTTCCGATGAACTGTTGACACGAGCATTTCAAAGCCCGCTGCGTGTGCAAAACTCCCACGAAGGATTTCATATGAATCTGCGGGTTCCGGAATGGCCGATGACGTTCTCCTGGAGCCAAAGCGATTTGTCCCAGGATTCGGATGTCGTCTCCAGTCAAACCGATCTCGACCGATCAATGGATCGTTTCAGCTATACACTTTCTCATGATTTCAGCGATTATTCACGCATGACCTTTCGATCGGATATCGACCAGGTGACACAGGACAGCAGTACCTTTAACCGCGATGTGAAAACACAGCGTCACCGGCTGCTGCACGATTTGGATTTCGGCGATGATAAAGAACATCGGCTGAATACGTCTTTCTCCCTGGTAGACAGGAAAGAACAATTCGACAGCACAACATTTGACTGGTCCGAAAACCTGACCTTAAAACACACAGAGAATTTTTCAACTTTTTACAATACGATATACTCAAAAAGCAAATTCGATGACATTGATACCAAGACAATGACGGGCCTTGCCGGGTTTGTTCACCAACTCTACCAAAACCTGACAACCACAGGGGATATTTATACCAGCAAGAGCGAGTTTGGCGCGTTCAGTGAAACAAACTCGCGGGGCGGCGACCTGATTCTCAACTATAGCAGACATAATCCATGGGGCGTTTTCCTGGCAGTAGCTGATTTGAATTACGGAACCGATAAAACAACCGGTGAGAGCGGAATTGTTCCCGTGACGGACGAGACACATGTATTTAACGATCCGTTTCCTTTTAAGTTAAATCAAAGAAATATCGATCCGACCAGCATTCTTGTTACGGATATTACAGGTTTGCTTGTTTACACCGAAGATGATGATTATACAATTAATGTAATTGGTGATGAGGTGGAAATTACAGCCACAACATTAGGGACAGAGTTTCCGAATATTTCAGACGGTCAGACGCTTTTTGTGGATTATCTCTACGAATTAACCGGAGATACGACCGAAAATATATCCCGACGAGAAATTAGACTCAAGCAAAGGTTTGATAATGGCTTGTCCATATATGTCTCACGCTGGTTTCGTGACAGAGAGGTCGATTCTGACATTGATCCGGATATCATGGACCAAAATATGGATTCGATGCTCTATGGCGCTGAGTATCAATGGAAGCGTTTCACTTTTATTGGAGAACACAGCGAGACGGACTCGAATTTTGAATCCACAAAAAGCGACCGTTTAGGGGTCAGAACTTACTGGCCGTTGTCCGCCAGGACATCGTTGAACGGCGGTATTTCGCAGACGTGGATCGATACATCGGGCCAGATTCCGCGAGAGTCGGAACTTTTCAGAGCGGACGGTAAAATACGCACTCGGCTGAGCCGTTATTTGAATTTGACAGGCAGGGCCGAATACCGTAAGGAGGATGACAGTCAAATCGGACCCACCGACGGCTATCGTATTGGAGCGTCGCTGGATTACAATCGTGCGTCCTTGAGCATTCGAGCCGGCTGGGATACCTATTTTCTTGACAGGCAAAGTGTCGAATCGGACAGCACACGTTTTTATTTGGACCTGATTAGACGTTTTTAGTCGAGGAATATCTTACTATTTTTACTGTCCAATTTCATTTTCGTTCTTTAACCCTTAGTGGAGCCAATAGCTTATGTCGCTTGTAATGATAAAACCGAGCAAGCTCTCTGCGTTTGCTTTTTCGTTTGATACAGCGTCTGGC
>JAOUFG010000159.1 GCA_029858345.1 Phycisphaerae bacterium | reverse complement strand
CCCTGACACGCATTCAGAAGCTGATCGGCTCGTATATGCTTCAATCCAAACGGAGCAAAGCGACTGCCTACCTGCGGATGCGCGCCGACCTGACCGACCTGGTTTCAATCCGGAAGGCCTATTGCCGTAAGGTGAATGCACGGGTCACGACGAATGACTTTTTTATCTATGCCATGGCGCAGGCGGTGAAAGACTACCCTCTGATGGCTGCGACAATCGACCCAAACGGCAATGAGATGGTCATCGCTGAAAACATCGGGGTGGGGTTTGCGGTGGCGGCGCCGCAGGGACTGGTGGTGCCGGTATTAAAGCGGATGAATCACAAAACACTCCCGCAGACGGCCGTTGAGAGCGAGGACCTGCTGAAGCGCGCCCGATCGAACAAGCTTTTGCCGGATGATTTTGACGGAGCCAATATCGTATTGACCGGGCTGGGCATGTATGGGATCGAATCCTTTTATGCGATCAGCCCGCCTTCGGCAATGGGCATTTTGGCAATTGGAAACATCGAGGAAGCGATTGTTCCGACAGACGATGGATTTCAAACGCGAAAGATGATGTATGTTTCATTAGCGTTTGATCAGTGTGTCATGGATGAATTTTATGCGGCGAAGTTTTTAAGGATGGTGATCGGTTTGCTGGAGAAGCCGACGGAGTTAACCGGAGAGACGGCCTGAAGTGCAATTTCGTTACCGTGTCTCGCGTGAAAAAAACAAGCAACTTTTTATAAAAAAAGTTTGACAACTGTTTCGAGAAGGGCATAATGGAACAAAACTGAAATAAAGGACCGTCGGAATCAACGGTCTTAATTATAAAGGTTGCTTCCTCTCATCCACGAAGCAGCCTTTTTTCATGCGCTTCAGGTTTCCGAGCGGGTCGATGAAATAATCATATCCCGAAATGCGGTGTTGATTGTTCCTGTGAAATGGATTCTGCTGTTTCGTTTTTTTCCCTGTCTAACGAAACGGACTGTGGAGAGTCCTGCGGTGTTTCATTTGTATTCGCCGCATCCGTTGCAGCAATCTCTGTTTCTTCAACGGCAGCGACTTCATTCATTTCAGTGGTTTCAACGGTTTCGGAAACGTCAGCCGTTCCCGCTTCCGTTGGTTCTCCGCTCAGGAATGCCGCGACGGCTTCATAATCCGCGGCTCCGTTGCAATGCGGCTCATATTCAAAGATCGTCTGGCCGTGACTGGGCGCCTCGGCCAGTTTGATATTGGGACGGATATGCACCGGTATCACGTCGGCCTGTGCCCAGGGATGGCTGCTGTTTCTGGCGCCGGACAGAAATTGTTTGATGTCTTCCCGTACTTCACTGGACAAACTGGTGCGGCTGTCAAACATGCACATTAAAATTGCCGAGACGCGAAGAGCCGGGTTGATGCGTGTATGAACGAGCGTGACGGTTTGCAGCAGCCGGCTGAATCCCTGCAAAGCGAGAAAGTGCGGCTGGATCGGGATGATGACCTCATCGACCGCCGCAAGGGCGTTCAGGGTCAACAGTCCCAGCGAGGGCGGGCAGTCAATCAACAGGAAATCAAACCGGTCCTCAACAGATTCGACCGCTTTTTTGAGAATGATCTCGCGTCCCACCTCATTGATCAGTTCCGATTCCGCCCCGACCAGATCGATGTTGGCCCCCAACAGCCACAAATTATTTCGGACCGGATGGATTGCCTCTCCCATCGCGACGCTTCCGGTCAATACATCATAAACACCTTTCGCATCGGCGGCTTGGTCGGCTCCCAGATGAATTGTCAGATGGGCCTGCGGGTCCAGATCGATGACCAGAACACGGTGCCCCTCAAGGGCCAGGGCCGCCGAAACATTGACGACTGTTGTGGTTTTTCCAACGCCGCCTTTTTGGTTGAGGATGGCAATTTTTCTCACGGGACCGACTCCTCCGTTGAGGATTGCTGAACCGAAGTTTTCTGTTCCAGGTTTTTAAGCACGGCATCCAGCACACCATTAACGAACCGCGGCGATTGTTCGGTGCTGTACTTTTTCGCAATTTCAATCGCTTCGTTAATCACAACTTTACAGGGAATATCCTTGCAGTAGGATAATTGATAGACGGACATCCGAAGAATGGCCCGATCCACATGACTCAGCCGTGACAGTTTCCATCGGACGGCCGCTGCTGAGATCAAATCATCGCAGGCCCGCACCTTGCTCCAGGTGCCCTGTGTCCATTGTTCTGCAAGTTCGAGAACCAGGTCATCATCGGTGTTATCACGGAAAAAGATGCGCAACATTGATGACGCATCGTCGCCCTGCACATCCAGTTGGCAAAGCGCTTGCATTGTCAGTTCTCTGGCTTTTGTTCTGCGATCCAAAGTCGTTCCTTCAGTTGTCAATTGAAACTCTCAAAAAGTTATAGCTTCCCGAGCAGGTCGGCCATCTCCATCGCCGCCATTGCCGCGTTTACGCCGGCATTGCCTTGCTTGGTGCCCGCGCGTTCAATGGCCTGCTCAATCGTATCGCAGGTCAAGATGCCGAAAATCGCCGGAACGCCGGTATCATAATTGATTTGTCCGACACCGCGGGAAATCTGCTGACAGACATAGTCGTAATGGCTGGTCGATCCGCGAATCACTGCGCCCAGACAGAGGACGGCTGAAAAGTTTCCGCTTTCGGCGGCTTTTTTGGCGGCGACGGTAATCTCAATCGTACCCGGCACCCAGATAACGGCGATCTGGTCCTCGCCGGCCCCATGCCGCTGCAGACAGTCAATCGCACCATCCAGGAGTTTATGCGTCACAAACTCATTAAACCGGCTCACGACAATGGCAAATTTGTTTTTGCCTGCACTTAATTGACCTTTGAATTCCTGAACCATCTTTTTTGTGCTCCAAAAAAACTTTTTTTTCGTCGGGGAAAGCAAAATGCCCCGAAGCATTTTATAGGACGACACGGTAAATGTCATGGAGATTTTATTCGCTTCCGGAACATTTCCCAAAAGCACATTTCTAACCCCTTCAATTATAATAACTTAAAAAACAGATTGCCAGAAAAAACTTTGAGAGAATAAAAAAGCCCCCAATTTCTGTTAACGAGCTAAGGTGCCGGTTTTTCCTGACGATATAGAAACAGCGATTTACGAACCCAAAAAGACAAAAGATGGTACAGGACAGCCAATGTTTGATTCACAAGACGATTTCGAATTCAGCCACGAATGGGATCAGGCCGAGCAGATGGTTACAGAGGCGTTTGAGCTTTACGAAAACGGTCAAATGCGGCAGGCCATGGAAAAACTGGACAGCGCCATCCAGCAAGGCCCCGAACATGCCGAGTGGTACTTTAACATGGGGCTGACGCTGGACGGTCTGGAGGAGTATGAAAAAGCCATCGAATTTTACGAAAAAGCCCTTGAATGCATGCCCGATGATGTGGAAATTATCAATTGTCTGGGCGTAAATTACACTCGGACGGCGTGTTACGACCTGGCCCTGTCAACGTTTGAGCGGATTGAGAAACTGGATCCCGACTTTGAGCCGGCTTATTGCAACCGGATTATCACGTATACAGAAATGGGACACTATGATAAAGCCGAGCAGATGTTCTACATGGCTCAGCAGATCAATCCCGATTGTCCGTTATGTTATTATAACATCGGCAATTCATTATTTACGCAGGCCGAGTATGAAAGGGCGATCTGGTGCTGGGACAAGTGCGCCCAGCTCGACCCCAAACATCCGCAAATTCACTATCGGCTTGCACAGGCCTGCTGGGTCAACGGACAGGGTAAGCGGGCCCGCGAAGAATTCCTGATTGAACTGCGTAAAAGCCCGTCTAACCTCGAAATTTTATTGGATTTTGGTTTGTTCCTGCTCGAAAGCGGCGAGCTGGAATCAGCCCGTGAAAAATTCAACCGAATCCTTGAGTTCGATGAAACATTTGCCGCCGCACATTTTTATCTGGGAGAGGTTTTTCGTATACAGGAGAACTTTATCCGGGCGGCGCGATGTTATACCAATGCGATGGTTTATGATGCAAAACTGGTGGGTCCGCGGTTTCGGTTGGCGGAGATTGAATTTGCTGAGAAAAATACAGCAGGTGTGATACTTCTTCTGCGCGACGAATTCCAACTTGGGGTTGAGGATGCCGATGTGCTGTTGGCAATGGGCTGGATGTTTCTGCGTGTCGGCCGGTTAACCGATGCCGGTAACTGCTTTATGCAGGCACTCAATGAAGAGGATGCCGGCTACGAGGCCTTCTTTGGGTTGGGGATGTCGCTGGCGGTCCATGGGGATTACAACGGGGCCCTTGAGTGCATCGAACAGGCCGTGATGCTGGCACCGAACCGGCCCGAACTGCGGCTGTGTGCCGGCTGGCTCAATTATAAGCTCCGGCGGTGGGATCAGGCCGAAAAAAATGCTTGCAGATGTCGTCAAATCCATCCGAATCAGGAACCGTACCGAACCCGCTGCCGACAGCTTCTCAGAGCCGTTCGTTGGAAGAGATGCCTTCAACGCTGGCAGAAAATGGTGAACCTGTTTCGTTAATCCGGTGCCGTGGGGCTTTTTGGAGGTGCCGCCGGGGGTGAACCCGCGGATTTCGGCTAATTCCTCCGGGGCAGGCCCCATTCCGTTGTCTTTAACCACAATTTCAATCCGTTCTTCAACCGGGAAAAGAAATTTTATGGAAGATTTCATAAGAGGGTGCTGCCGGTATAGGGCCCCCCAATATGCCTGATTAATTTTAGTTTTACTGTCCAATTTCATTTTCGTTCTTTAACCCTTAGTGGAGCCAATAGCTTATGTCGCTTGTAATGATAAAACCGAGCAAGCTCTCTGCGTTTGCTTTTTCGTTTGATACAGCGTCTG
>JAOUFG010000052.1 GCA_029858345.1 Phycisphaerae bacterium | reverse complement strand
GACAATCGCAACGTGTAAAAAGCAGAACCAAAATGTCTTTGACTTTATTCATGAATCTGTTATTGCTCATTGGAGCGGTAAAAAATATCCGTTGTTAATCTGTTAAAAACTGTGAACGGTTACAAATATTTTAATCTGAGAAATCTGTGTAATCTGTGGACTTACATTTAAAGCGTTCGTTTTATTCGTCTTCGCATCAGCACAGAGGCCGTACACGCGATCGCGCGGCCTTCACCCACAGCGTCAAGGCCCTCGTTAGTCTTGGCTTTAATATTCACATTGGCAAAATCCGTTTCCAGCAGACCGGCGATCTGGCGTTTGATCTGTCCTTTATACGGACCCATCTTCGGCAGTTGAGCATGGATAATCACGTCGAGATTGACCACTTGCCAATCATACTGTTTGACGTACTCACGCACCTCAAACAGCAGATCACGGCTGTTCGCGTCTTTCCATTGAGGATCCGTATCGGGAAACAGGGTTCCGACATCCCCCTGTCCCGTCGCTCCGAGAATCGCATCAATGACCGCATGCAAAACGACGTCGCCGTCGCTGTGACCTAAAAGCCCCAACTCAAACGGCACCTGCACACCGCCCAGCAGCAAGGGTCTTTCCGAGACCAGCTTGTGGATATCCGTGCCAATACCCGTTCGATACTCGTACTGCGGCTCACTCACAAATCAAAGAACTCCTTTCGTACTCGGAATATCCGTGCCGGTCACTTTGACCGCCATGCCGATGGCTTGCCCGAGCGCCTTGAAGATCGCCTCGGCAATGTGGTGGCTGTTCGTCCCGTAAGGCACTTCCGCATGCAAATTAAGTTTGCCGACAGTGCAAAAACTCCGCAGGAACTCTTCGACGCACTCAACATCGAATTCACCAATTTTTTCACTGGGAAAATCGGCACGATAAACAAGAAACGGCCGGCCCGACAGATCCACCGTCACAACCGCCTTGGCATCCTCCATCGGCACCGCGCTGTCACCATAACGGGTGATGCCCTTTTTATCGCCCAAGGCCTCCACCAGCGCCTCGCCGATGCAGATCCCGACATCCTCAATCGTGTGATGAGCGTCGATCTCAAGGTCACCTTTGGCCTTCACCGTCATGTCGATTTTGCTGTGCTTGCTCAGATGGGTCAGCATGTGATCAAAAAAACCCACCCCGGTATCGATCTCATAACGGCCCTCCCCGTCCAGATTCAGTTCGACGACAATATCGGTCTCATTCGTCTTGCGTTTGATTGTAGACTTCCGTTTCGCCATAATCGTTTCCTTAATCAAGTATAGTGATCGCGATTGAAAATTCCCGTTGGGTCGCGGCTATGTAGGGCATTGACCGCCAGTTACGACTCCGCCCGCGGGAATTTACTACCCTGAAGGGTATATCTCTTTCAGCACAGCCAGCAAGCGATCATTCTGCTCGGGTGTGCCAATCGTAATCCGCAATTTATCTTCCAGCCCCGGTAAGGCAAAATACCGCACAAAGATATTTCGCTCAACAAGGGCATCAAAAACATCTTTTGCATTGATTCCGAGGCATCGTGCCAGGACAAAATTCGTCTGGCTGTCCGGCACGTCAAAGCCCATGGACCGCAACTGACCTGACAGGCGTGTACGTTCGGATTTCACTTTTTCGACGTTGGATCTTAAATACGTCTGGTCCTGGATGGCGGCGGTTGCGGCGGCGATCGCCGCTGCATCGACCGGATACGAATCTTTGGCTTTCATCAGGCCGTTGATCAGCGAGACGGCGGCGATGCCGAAACCAAAACGCATTCCCGCCAGCGAATAGCCCTTGCTCATGGACCGCAAAATGATGACATTGTCGTTATCGTTGATGAGTCGGATCGCATTGTCGTCCGCAAAATCAACATACGCCTCATCGATCAGCAGCACACCGGCAAGTTTTTTAGCCAGTGCCCCCAATGCGTCAACCGAAATCAAATCAGCCGTAGGAGCGTTGGGGTTGCAGACGATGGTCAACGCGGCGTTGACTTCGGCCAGTTTGTCGAGCGCCCCATTCGCATCTCGGTCCACTTCGATAACGGAACATCCCTGAAGCTGCGCCAATACCGGATATAGTGAATATGTCGGCTGAGCAAAAGCGACCGGACGGCCAGCATCACAGCAGGCCCGAAAACAGACCATCAGCAGATCATCGCCGCCATTGGTGCAGATAATGTTGTCGGCGGTCACACCCAATACAGATGCCGCCGCGGCCCGAAATGTATCCGCCATGGGCTCCGGATACCGCCGCAGACGCTCAGGAGGGAGATTTCGCACCGCTTCAATCGCTCTGGGTGAAGGCGGATAGGGATTTTCATTGGTGTTCAGCTTCACCACATCCCCTGATTTCGGCTGAAAACCGGGGGTATAGCCCGCCATTTGCTCAATTGTGTTACGAAAATATCCCATAATCGTATCCAAATACAGTATTTCGAACGATTATAACCGGTTTTGGCGATGAAAAAAGAAGATTTTACTCACTTACGGTCATTTGCCGCAATAGTCGATGAGGCGGCCGATTTCGCTTCGCAGGTCCTTGCGGTGGACAACCATGTCAATGAATCCATGCTCCTGAAGGAATTCCGATGACTGGAACCCCTCCGGCAGCTCGATTTTGATGGTTTGCTGAATCACCCGCGGCCCGGCAAAGCCGATCAGGGCCTTGGGCTCGGCGATAATGACATCGCCCAGCATGGCATAACTGGCCGCCACACCGCCGGTCGTCGGATCGGTCAAGACACAGATATACAACCCGCCCGCCTGATCATAGCGAGCCAGCGCGGCACTGGTTTTGGCCATTTGCTGCAGGGCAACCAGCCCTTCGTGCATCCGGGCGCCCCCGCTGCAGCAGACCACGATAAACGGCAGTGACTCCGCGATCGCCCGATCCACGGCCCGGCAGAACTTTTCGCCCACCACCATGCCCATCGAACCGCCTAAAAAGTCAAAATTCATCACCGCCAGCATCACGCCGCGACCTCGAATAAAGGCCTTGCCGACCAGCATCGCCTCATGGGCGTTCATCTGTTCCGGATCCACTTTGATGCGGTCTTTGTAGTTCTGCTCTCCCCATGTAAATTCAAGCGGGTCGCTGCTGGCCAGATCCGCGGCGATCTCTTCAAATGACCCCTCATCGACCAACTGCTCAACGCGTGTGGCACCATTAATGCGAAAATGATGCTGGCATTCCGTACAAATGCCAAGATTTTCATCAACCGTCTTTTTGTACAGCATGTTCTTGCAGGAAGGACACGACAGCCACAACCCTTCCGGCATTTCCTTGCGCGGTTTTAATGAAAAACCGTTCCAGTTTGCTTTCTTCTTTTTTCCCATTGTGACTGACGCTCGGTTCATTTTATTGTCTCAGGGCCGTTTGAAGCTGCGATACGGCTTGGGAACGATTTTCTTTTCCGAAAATCGCATTGCCGGCGACAAAGGTATCCGCACCGTAATCACGTGCGGTCGCGATGGTTTCCATATCGATCCCGCCATCAACCTCGATACGTATATCACGACCAACAATTTCACGAACCCGAATACACTTTTGAGCCGCTTCGTCGATGAAAGACTGCCCGCCAAAGCCGGGGTGAACGGTCATTACGAGCACCATGTCGCACAAGGAGGCAACGTTTTCAATTGTTTCGACCGGGGTTTCCGGGTTCAGGGTAACGCCGACGGTGACACCCTGATCACGTAATACTTTGATAAAATCGGCCGGATTTTCCACCGTTTCAATATGGAATGTAATGTGGTCGGAGCCGGCCTTGATAAATTCCGGAGCGTATTTTTCCGGGTTCGTAATCATCAAGTGCGTATCCAAAACCGCATCCGTACATTTGCGAATCCATTTGACCGCAGGCGGACCAAATGTAATATTCGGCACAAAATGCCCGTCCATCACGTCCAAATGAATAACACGAATACCCAGCGCAGTAACCTGTGCAATCTCCGATGCAAGATTAGCAAAATCCGCACTCAAAATCGACGGTGCGAGCTCACATGTCCCGGCTTTTGGCAGTTTGTGTTTATTCATTGTTCCGTCTCTATTATTAACCACGGATTACGCAGATTATCGCGGATTAAATAAAAAATATAAATAATCCGTGTAAATCCGTGAAATCCGCGGTTAATGTTTTTCTCTGCTGTCTCTTATTTTTCGTCCAGAATTTCAAGGCATTTGAACTTTTTGCCTTCCAGAAATTCCAAGCTGGCACCGCCGCCGGTGGAAATATGGCTGACCTGGTCTTCCAACCCCATATTCACGATCGCGCTGGCACTGTCACCACCGCCGATGACGCTGCGAGCACCTTTAGCAGTTGCATCCGCTACGGCCTGAGCGACAGCCAGTGTTCCGGCGGCAAATGCTTCCATCTCGAACACGCCCATCGGACCATTCCAGACGATTGTCTTTGCGCCATCCAACTTGGAGACGAACAGGTCGCGGGTTTTCGGACCGATGTCCAAACCTTCCCAGTCATCCGGAATATCGCCTTCGACAACCTTGTTTTCAGCATCCGCCTTAAATTCAGTCGCCACCACGGTATCCACCGGAAGAACGATCTGGCAACCGACTTCCTTGGCCTGTTCCAGCAACTGGGTCGCTTTTTCGACAAAATCATTTTCACAAAGACTGTTGCCGACCTGCTGGCCCTGTGCCTTGAAGAATGTATAGGCCATCGCTCCGCCGATCAGGATTGTGTCCACCTTGGTCATCAGGTTCTCGATCACAGCGATTTTGTCGGAGACTTTGGCACCGCCCAGAATCGCCACGAACGGCTTTTCCGCATTTTCGACCGTCTCGCCAAGGAACTTCAGTTCCTTTTCGATCAGGAAACCGCTTACCCGCGGCTTGCCTCCCATCATACACGGAACCGTATACATCGAGGCGTTGTCCCGGTGAGCCGTGCCAAAAGCGTCATCCACATACACATCCGCCAGGTCCGCAAGCTGTTTGGCAAAAGCATCCTTGGCCTGACGCAATTGAGCGTCTTCCTTGGCGGCCTTATCCTTGATCGTTTCTTCCTTGTGAAAACGCACGTTTTCCAAAAGCATCACATCGCCGGGGACCATCGTCGCGGATTTGGCATTGACCTCTTCGCCAATACAGTCGTTGGCAAAACCAACCCGCTTATTCAGCAACTCGCCCAGCCGTTTGGCAACCGGAGCTAAGGAATATTTTGCATCCGGCTCACCTTTGGGACGGCCCAGGTGGCTCATCAGAATCAGTGATCCGCCCCCGGCCAGCACATGCTTAATCGTCGGCAGCGCCTGCACGATACGGTTATCATTCGTAACGTTCTGTTTATCGTCCAGCGGCACATTAAAATCGACGCGCATCAGAACTTTTTTGCCTTTGACGTCTATATCTGCAACTGTTTTCTTTGCCATAAAATAGCCCTTTCTCTCACAAAAAAGCTGTTTTAAACTCACTATTCAAACAAAAGCCCGCACAGAAGGCGGGCTTTTGATTCTTCACTGACTTCATTTGCCCGTATCGGGCGTCTATTATACTATATTGCGGCAAGCTTTGCAATGATGTCAACGGTGCGGTTGGAGTAGCCCCACTCATTGTCATACCAGCTAACAACCTTGACCGTCTTGCCCTGTACCATCGTGCACAGCGAATCAAAAATGCTCGAATAGGTACTTCCGATGATATCACTGCTGACAATCGGCTCATCACAATAGGCCAGAATGCCCTTGAGCAGGCCGTCCGCGGCTTTCTTGATAGCAGCATTAACTTCTTCCTTGGTGACTTCCTTGCCGAGGTCAGCAACCAGGTCCACACAACTGCCGGTAATCACTGGAACACGCAGTGCGTAACCATCCAACTTGCCCTTCAACGCAGGCAGAACAAGTCCGACCGCCTTGGCGGCACCGGTCGTCGTCGGAATGATGTTTTGAGCGGCCGCACGGGCACGACGCAGGTCACTGTGAATCTGGTCACAGACGTTCTGGTCATTGGTGTAGCCGTGAACCGTAACCATCATGCCTTTTTCAATGCCGAACGCTTCGTGCAGGGCCTTGGCCAAAGGAGCCAGACAGTTGGTGGTACAGCTTGCGTTTGAAACGCTCTTGGTCGCTGCGGTGATCTGGTCATCGTTAACGCCCATCACGACGGTCGCGTCAATGTCGTCCTTGGCCGGAACGCTCAGAACAACCTTCTTGGCGCCCGCGGTGATGTGATCCTCGTAACCGCCCTTCTCAGATGTTTTTGCGCGGAAAATACCGGTGGATTCCACAGCAACGTCAATGTTCAGCTCTTTCCACGGCAGTTCCTTGGGGTTGCGGATCGCGGTAACCTTGACACTTTTGCCGTCGATCACGATGGCGTCGTCCTTGCCTTCGACGGTCCCTTTGTAGGGACCGAAAACCGTGTCATATTTGAACAGGTGCGCCAAACTCTTAGCCGGAGCCAGGTCATTGATCGCGACCAGTTCCATATCTTTACGCTGCATCAGGATGCGAGCAACTGCACGGCCGATACGGCCGAAACCATTAATTGCAACTTTTGTTGCCATTGAACATCTCCTTTGTTTCAATAAATATTAACTTTTCTATCTACACACTGTCTCCGTTCACTCGGAAACACACGGAGCGAGTAATGTATAGATGGATATGCGGATTGTCAAGATATTTATCTGGAAGAATCGCTTATTGGCTCTGGACTATTACGATACAAATTAGCCCAATCCGGTCATTTGAGCTTAGAAAGTCGTATTTCAACGATGTGCCGGGTTTGAGGGCTGATTTTGACAAAATCTGACATCCTGACCGGCGCCACCCAGAGGATTTTTTCCACATCCGCAACAATAAAGGCCTGACGCTTCGTATTGGCATCCAATTGGGCATCGATCAAAAAACGCCCTGCTTTTTTCTCGCCTTTAGCGCCAATTGGCCGGAACCGGTCGCCATCCTGCCGAGCTCGGAGTTCAATGGAACCTTCGATTTTATCCGCATCGAACCATTCGACAAACCTATCTTTGGTCTCCAAAAACCGTTCCACATCAACACCTTCGCGATTGAGTAGCTGACACGAGACCTGCCACGGACCGAATCGAACGGACTGGCCAACCTCTAATATGACTGACCCTGACGGCAGGCACAAAGCGTTTGTTTCATCCTGGAATCCCAAAACCCCCTTTTGGGTATACACCTGAATAGACCCCGGCATGGAAAGATTCGCTTTCTCTTGATCCATCAATGCATGGATTGCCTTAAAGTGTTTTTGTGTATAGTTCCGCAAGCCAATATCCAGCAGAATAAGGACGTTTCGAACCACGTCATAAAACACCCACGGCGGACAATTTTCCAGGCATGCTTTTTGCAGAACGATTCGGGATGGCTGATGTTCGACAATCGCCGTATCAAGGATGTCGTACGCATGTTTTTCGCTTTGCGCCGAAAACCCGCGTGCCGCCTGTGATAAATCAGCAAGACGGTCAACAAGATTTTCGAACTTCGCTTCTAACACCGGCATCAGCGTATGGCGAATACGGTTGCGTGTAAAATCGACATTCGCATTCGAAGCATCCTGACGCCAGTGAATGGAATTCTCTTTGCAATGGTGAATGATTTCCGCCCGCCGAACCGCCAACATCGGACGGACAAACCGCCCACCATAGACTTCTGACACCGACAAAACTCCGCACAGACCCCGGTAACCCGTTCCCCGCATGAGCCGGTGAACGATCGTCTCCGCCAAGTCGTCTTTGTGGTGGGCCGTGGCGATGCAGTCGCAATCATGCTCGGCAGCCATTGTTGCCAATGTTTTCAACCGCAATATCCGCCCCGCCGTTTCAATCGAAAGCTTTTCCTCTTTTGCATATTCAGTAACGGAAACCGAAACGGCCACAACCGGCATTCCGAGTGCCTGTGCAAGCTGCTGAACGAAATCCTCATCGCCATCGGATTCAGCGCCCCGTAAACAGTGATTCACATGGCCGACCACAAACTCACAGGACAGCCGACCCTGTTTTTTCAGTTTGGCCAGCACATGCGCCATCGCCACCGAATCCGCCCCACCCGAAACCGCCAGCAACACTCGCTCAACACCCTCAAAAAGCCCCTGAGCATCAGCCAAAATTTTATCCCCAAGAATAAGCATAAAAAAGTCGCCACAAAGCGGCATCATCAATTTTTACTTTTAGCTTTTTAATTTTTGATTTAAAGAAAAAAGGCCTGCTTCCTTGACGAAAACAGGCCCTTGGAATCATTGATCAAACGCGATTATTCCTGCATTTCTTCCGCAGGGGCCTCTTCCTCCGGTTCAGGCGACGGAGCCGACAGAGCCGCTATTCGTTCCCGAGCGATTTCGGCATTATCCGAATAACGCGATTCCTTCTCAACAGAGAGTTTGTACAACGCCAGCGACACCGCACGCATCCGCAGTTTATGATCCATCACGGACGCCGCACGGAAACGTGCCGGGTACGAGGTTGCCTCGTTCCACTGGAACGTCCGCTGGTAATAGATCGCGGCCAGCTCGTAATTCTTCAAATGGTCATAAATGCGTCCGGCTTTATACGCCGCATCGTCGATCTTGTCACTGGACGGATACTGCTGGATCAGTTGATTATACAATCCCAGCGCCTGACGCAGTTTGGCCTCATTGATCAGCACGCCGAGCCGGGCCTCCCTCTCGAGCGATTTGGCCTCATCATACAGAACGTCGGCGGCTTCAATCGAATCGGTCGCCATCAGGTTCTCCGGAACCCACTCCGCCGGCTGCAAATACTGATAATGCACCATCTGGTCAAATGTCTTCAGTTCCGTCTGAACCCACTGCAGTTTCGTGGCGTTGCCCACGGAACCATAGTAATCCACCAGCGTTATCAGCGCCTGTCGATAGGCGTCCCGGCTTGCGGCCAGATTCTCGACATAATCCACCTCGCTCGCACCCGGAGCCAGAAAGACCTCGTCCGGCGAAACAACAGCCGCCCCCTGCGGTTCCAGCAGGTGGGCATCCCGGGTTCTGGGGTTATCACAGCCAATGAGAAATACTCCCGGCAGTACCAATGCGGCAATTAAACTAATCCTTGTCATGGTCTTTAACTCCTTTCAAATCGGAAAGAATGCTATTTTTTTATACCGGTCACGATTGAATTTTTTCGTTTATACGCGGCTATGTGTAGTTTCAATCTTAAGTTACGGATTAACTCGCGGAAACTTACCACCCTTTAAGGGTATAGCTAAAAAATAACACTTTTATACCGCCTGTCAAGCATATTTATAAAGACACTTCATGTCCGGGTTTATTAAGACAAGACAGTCCCGACAAAAATCGTCCATCGTCATTCATCAATCGTCAATCGTCAATCCTATCGCCACATATCCTCTTCGCTGTAAGGCCCGACCGGCCCGTCGGGTTTGGGCTTGGGCCGGGATTTAATAATCGCTTCGGCGATGGCAACGTCGTTTTTTCGGGTGATTTTGATATTGGAGTGGTCGGTTTCGACAATATGAACCGGATGTCCCAGCGCCTCAATTAGCTGAGCATCATCGGTAATCTTGCTCTTATCCAGCGAGTCCAACCGGGCATACCCCTCTTTAAGCCAGACTGCATCAAAGACCTGCGGCGTCTGGGCCTCATAAAGAGCCGACCGGTCCACGGTGTCGACAATCGTGCCGTTTTCGACCTTTTTCAGCGTCGCCACCACCGGGCATGCCAGCATCGCCGCACCCGTTTCGCCGGCCGTCTTGAACAGAGCGTCGATCCAATCCTTCGTCAGGCAGCACCGCACGGCATCGTGAACCGCGATCAATTCGGCCTCGTCCTTGACCAGTTCCAGCGCCTTGGCGACGGTCTCGAACCGCTCAGCCCCCCCGTAAGACAGCTTAACCCCGTTAAACGCCAGTGCCGCACCCCACTTGACCTTGACGATTTCTTCATCTTCCGGCGAGATCGCTGCGATGACCTGGCACACATCATCCCGCTCAGCAAAATACTCAATGCTGCGGATAAACGCCGCCCGGCCCGCCACATCCACAAACGGTTTCTTGCGGTCGCCGCCAAAGCGTGTACTCGCCCCGGCCGCACAAATAATCACTGATACTTTTTTCATAAGATTCTGATTGACACAAATGAACACTGATTTACACTGATTATCGAACTACTATAATAATAATGGACAAGATTTACCAATTAAAAAAGAAAAACTAATAAAATCACCGGTCCGGCCGTAACCCGGCATTGGGACATCCGAAGAATCTTTTTTTCGTGATACGAAATCAATAAATATAGAACATCCTTTAATTGAGACTGCCATGAGATATTTAATTCGATGTGTTGTTTTTTTCTTTTTTTCAACGGCTTCATTATTTGGCACAGAAACCCATTGGCCTAACTGGCGGGGTCCGAATGATAATGGAAGCATCCATTCGGGTCAATATCCCGTTCAATGGGATTTGGAATCGGGAAAGATCATTTGGAAAAGCGACATTCCCGGCAAAGGTTATTCAATCCCTGTTGTATGGGACAAACGAATCTACCTGACCACCGGCACCGAAGATTTAGATACAGTGCTCGCCTTTGATTGGTCCGGCAAGCAGGTTTGGAAACAGCAACTGGGCCCGGAAGTGGCCGGCAAACATAAAAATGCATCGGGCAGTAATTCTTCGGCCGTAACCGATGGAAAGGCTGTTTTTGTTTTTTTCAAAAGCGGTAATTTCGCTGCGATCGATCTTGATGGATCAATTCGCTGGCAAATGAATCTTTTCGAACGTTTTGGTAAAGACGAGCGTTTCTGGGATTTTGGAACGTCTCCGGTATTAACACGTAAGTATGTTGTAATGGCGCAAATGCATGATGGTCCGTCGTGGGTCGCCGCTTTTGACAAGGTTACCGGTAAAGTAAGCTGGAAAGTTCCACGCAACTATGAAACACCCAAAGAAGGCAGTCAAGGATACTCAACCCCAATTGTCTTTTCTCACAAAGAACAAGAGGCATTGTTAGTTTGGGGAGGTCATCATCTAACCGCGCATGATGCAGATGATGGTAAAATTATTTGGTCGTGTGGGAATTTTAATCCTGACGGTGAACGGTTCTGGCCCTCGGCTGCATCGCCCGTAATCACAGAGAATGTCGTGGTTGTACCGTGCGGCCGTGAAGACAGAAACCAACCTCGTCTTCATGGCATTAAAATGGGCGGCAGCGGTGACGTCACAGAAACGCATCGGCTATGGAAACGGGATGACATCGGTTCTTTTATACCGACACCTGCAGCATACAACGGACGCGTTTACCTCGTTTCTGACAAAGGGAAAATCAACTGCATTGATCCTTTGACGGGCGAGGATTTTTGGAGCGGTACTTTTCCAAAAGGCAAGGGGAACTTTTACGCCTCACCTTTGATTGCAGGCGATCGCCTCTACGCCGCTCGTGAGGACGGAAAAGTGTTTGTCGTAAAATTAGAAGATACATTTGAAATCATTTCAGAAATAGATATGAAAGATAAAATTATCGCCTCACCGATAGCACTCTCTGATCGTCTCCTGATCCGAACCAATGACCATCTTTACTGTATTGGCAGCAATTCACTATCGACAGACTGATGGCCTATTGCCTACCGAAAAACAGGAGCCGCCGTTTGGCGGCAGGCTGATAAAAATTTAATTATGTAAAATGATCCGTTTTCTGGCATGAAAGCAAACAAGGAATAATAATGAAATCATTAGACGGACAAGTCGCTTTGGTCACGGGGGCCAGTCGGGGTATCGGCCGGGCCGTGGCGTTGGCGCTGGCTGAGCATGGTGCCCACATCGTCGCCGCCGCACGGAACCAGGAACTGCTCGACGAACTCGTCAAGGAAATCGAACAGAAAAACCATAAGGCCACGGCCATAGGATTCGATTTGGCGGATGAATCGTCGATCAACGCCCTCGTCGAACAGGTTAAATCGCAATTCGGTCGGCTGGATATACTCGTCAACAATGCCGGTTTAACGCATTCGGCTCCCCTGGAGGAAACGACGACCGCCGACTTTGACCGGATCATGGCCGTCAACACCCGCGGGCCGTATATCCTGACACGCCAGTGCCTGCCGCTGCTGAAAGCCGCCCCGCAGGCAACGATCATCAACATCGCCTCGGTCGTCGGCGTCAAGGGTTATCCCAAACAAAGCGCCTACACCGCCAGCAAACACGCCTTGCGCGGATGGTCGATTGCACTGGCTGAGGAACTGCGGGGCACGAATGTCCGCGTCCACGTGCTTTGCCCCGGCGGGGTCGATACCGATATGGTTGGCAACGTACGCCCCGACATCCCCAAAGACGCGTTAATCTCACCGGAAGAAATCGCCGAACTGGTGGTTTACTGCGCCACCCACAAAGGCAACGCCGTCATCGACGAATTCCGCATCCGCCGCACCGCCAGCGCCCCGTGGTTTTAACAAAAGCGCGGAAGCGCAAGCTTCCCGATCGCGTCCAAGAACAACGTCTACGAAAATCGGGCGGCTCGCGCCGCCGCGCTGTTATTTCAGAAACGCCTCGTCAACATAATACGCCACCATCTCACCCTGCTCGTATACAACGTAGTGAATTTTTTCTCGAAGTGTCCCTTCTGAATATATGTACACCTTGCTGCTGCCCCCTGTCCACACTTTTGGCGGATCGAAGCCTTCCTCACGAAGTACCCGCTTAGGCCAACCTTTTAATTCATTTGCAACCTGATCAATCCGTTTATTCGCCTTGACAACAGTGTGAACATGATTCGTACGAACATGAAGTGCAAACAGCCGCCACTGACGAATCTCACAATGTTTGACAATTGTATCACGAACAATTTGACGCTGGATATTGTCGAGCAGGACAGGTGATGCTTTAAACTTGGCCTGCTCATGATGATAAAAACCGGTATTTTCAGGCAAAACCCTCGCTCGCCCATTCTCACGCATCACACTGGAACGGGGGTCTCCATGCAGCCAGGTCCCATATGTGCTAAACGTAATAAAATATGCAATCGGATTATTGTACATATGTATTTCCATGCAACAGCGCGGCGGCGCGAGCCGCCCGATGATAACGCCACCATTGTCCGTAAACGCTATCGGGGAGCTTGCGCTCCCGCGCTGTTGCTATTCCGCCATCCATTGCAGATCGGCAACCCGATCCTCGGTCACAAATTCCACATGACCATCGACAAACCCGACATTGCATCCGGCACGCTGATTTTGATCGTGTCGCAGGATGAGATCGTCCGGACCCCCAACCCCATTACGGCCAAGATACGCCTCGAAGATCGCTACCATTTGCGGACCACCCTGCCCCGGCTCTAACTTGTACAGATTCTCATTGATCGCATAGCTGAACGACCCCTCCGGATCCAACGGACATTGAAAGCTTTTTGGTGAAACATCGGCCTCACTCATCAATAAATCACACCACTGCTCCGGCGTAGGGTATTGTTCGTCATAGTCATTCATATACACTATCATCGCTGTTGAAAGTCCCTGCATATTTGTTCCACACACAACCCGCTGAGCAATCATCTTTGTTTTCGACAGCGCCGGCATCAGTATCGCCAGTACCATTGCAAGCAATGGAAGCAAAATGGTCATAAGCGAAGGAATCACAATCCCTGTTATTGCCAGACCATTCCCTTTTAGATTAACCTTCTTATTACCTATTTTAACCAGAGCGATAATCCCGCAGATAATCGCAGGTAAAAAAAGAAGCGGCCACAGAACAAAGGTCACACACAATAGCCCCATCACTAATGAGGCGATGGCCAAGCGGCTGGTTTTGGGGCTGATATCCATAACCGGTATCCTCTCTGCAACCCCCGGCTGCTGAGACACATCCATAAGAACACTGCCGCAGTTTGAACAATGAGCAACTCCATCAGAATTCTGCACACCGCATTTTGAACAATACATTGCTACCTCCCTTAAGTTTATGAAATTTTGAAATTCTTATTTTTTATTTGTTTCGGATTTCGGATTTCCCTTTGCTATGCTCTCATATACAAGCCGCCGTTGACGGCGAGGTATTCGCCGGTGATAAATCCCGCCGCATCGTTGCTGGACAGGAACAGGATCCCCTTGGCCACATCTTCGGCGGTTCCATTGCGTCCGAGCGGGGTATCCTTGGCAACGGCGGCTTTCCGCTGCGGCGTAGAAAACTTCTCATGAAACCGCGTCTCGATCAGACCCGGCACCATGGTATTGACCCGAATGCCGGCGGGCCCGAATTCTTTGGCCATGGCGATGGTCATCGTATGCACCGCCGCCTTGGCGGATGCATAGATTCCCGATCCGCTCCCCCCGCCGTGATGGCCCGCGACCGAACCAACGTTGACAATGCATCCTTTCGATTGTTTCAGATAAGGCAGCGCGACCCGTGTGGCTAAAAACGCACTTTTCACGTTCGTCGCAAACTCATCCTCAAAATGCTCCGTCGGCATGGCCTCGATATCGACCCGTCCCAACAGCGTTCCAGCGTTGTTAATCAGAATATCCAATCCGCCCGCGGCCTTGACAAAATCAGCAATCAACCGCTCAACCTGCCCCTCATCCCGCATATCCGCCTGCAATAAGCAGCCATCCGAGTATTTCTTCACCTCGGCCAGCGTTTTCTCGCCGCCGTCTTTGGTCTGGAAATAATGCACCCCGACAAACGCCCCCTGCCCGGCAAACAAAACCGCCGCAGCCGCCCCAATCCCACTGGAAGACCCCGTCACCAAAACCCGCTTATCTTTCAAATCTTCATAAATCATCTGATGCTTCCAATAAACTTACATCCCTTTGTTACCATTCTATTCCAAAATCTCAACCAGATGCTTTTCTGTAATATCCGTCAACTGTTTTTTGACTTTTCCCTGCCATCGTTTCGGCATCATGTCAAACGCCTCTCTAAGGGTATTCGCCTGCCCGTTTGCCACCAAGGTATTCAGAATCCGTATCGCGGCCTCCTTGTCTTTTGCCTGTTTTTCCGGCTGCGGCCTCCGACTCATAATCAATAGCTTATGCAGTGCGAAATTGGCCGGATGCGGCAGTGTAACGATTGTTGATCCGAGTTTCACGGTAATTGTATTTTGTGAGAGAAATTCCAAAAACCGAAGGGCTTGGGCATTTAAGCCAAGTTGCGGCAACGCATAGGGTTTGTCCGAACCCCGTCCTTTTTCCGGAACCAGAAACTCAACGATCAGTTGCGGATGCTCCAATCGAATGTATCCCTGCGAGCCGGTAAAGCCCACCACAAAACCAATATCTTTCAATAATTCCGCAACATCCGTCTTTGTACGGATGGCACGGGGGTGAGGAATGAACAAATCCATATCGCGCGTTACAAGCGGTGTCATATACTCCTGATCGCCAAAAAAATCCTTATAAAACAGGGTACACCAGCTCCCAACAAGGATGATGTCTTTTAAAAGTCCCGCTTTGTCCAACCGGCGCAGAACCTCGATACATAAATCAGACTGACTTTGCTCCACGCAGGGCACTCCTCAAAAATTTGATCTGTTTCCGGACTTCTGAAAGAAGTTTTCGGTATTTAGCCCGGTACGCTTTGGCCTGCTGATACTTTTCTATTTCGTCATCAGAAACCTGTTTGCCTTTGTAGATAAACTGGACTTTTCCTTCGTTGCGAAGAACGAGATAATAATAGAGATGCCCCTTTACCTTTTTGCGGACAAGCGAACCTTTAGGCAGTTTGGCAAGTTCCCGCTCATAATTCTTTTCCATCGCGAGCGAATTTGCCAGTTCTTCTTCTAAAACGCTTTTGAGAACTTTCATCATATCTATCTTTCAAAACAGACTGTTACCATACAAGACTCGTTATATTATACCTTGTATGGTAACACCAATCAAGAAGTTACCATACAAAACACAATAACCCAGAAGATGTATGACAACCCCGCCGACCCGGTTACTAATACTCTTTTATCTTTCAAATCTTCATAAATCATGTTTTAATTCCTAACACAGATATATTCGACCCCTTCAGGGTCGCTCAAAATTGTCGCCAACAATCCCCGGGTTGCGCTGCGCTTACCCGGGGCTACCAACATTCAAGTCCTTCGGACTTATGGAATCATCCTGTTCTAATATTTGCTTGCCTTGACTACTTTTTCTCACCTTTTTGTTTCACTTTCCAGAGAAAATAAAAAGGTTCATTTTTAATTGAATCCTTGGAATCACCAATCGCCATAATACTTTCTAGCATTTTGGGAACACAGGAACCGAATCCGACAGCGCTTGCAATAGCAGCGGTTTGGGGGGATAGTATTCCAGTTAATAACCCAAAAGAAATTGTGCCCACCAGTCCAAGTACAGGACGGTAAGTGTTTTGTGCTAATTTTCTTTTCGCAGTTGCGATTCGTTGATCCATTTTTGCAATGCTTGGCTCAATAATATCAGAGTATAGCTCCTTGGCGTCTTTGACGTTAAAATCGCTTTTCGAGTCTTTTAACTCATTCATTGCTTTGCCCAATGCTTGTCTATAAATAAGAAAAGCATCACCTTCTGTTTGTCTAATTTTTACAAGATCACTTAATTGTATGTCTTCTATAAACGGCACTAGTGAAGTTAAATATTTTTGTGCTAGGTCATTTTTTCTTTTAACTCCATTATCAGTGTTTAAAGTGTTCATAAAATCCACATGAATGCTGTCTTCTGTAAGAAAAGAACTGCCAATCTTTTGTGATGTTAACATTCCAAAGAGTACATTGGTAATCGTTTCATTAATGAAATCTTTATGAACACCTAACTCTCTAATCAAAGTTTTTGATAGCAAGACTTTCTTTCCAGATTTTAATTTTGACAAAATTCGCGGTCTTTTGATTATAGGCTCTGGTATATGCTTAGCAGTTTTATACATGGTGCATTTCAGGTATGGTAATTTTTCTGGAAAGCTACAAACAAAACCAACTTTGTCGCGAAGCGAGGCGTTTACAATTAAATTTGCCAAATAATCTTTTTCCAAACTATTGATGGCCATATCAAAAAATCTTAAATTTCTCCCTTGAAATAATACATCACTTAGACAACTCTTACACAAATGTGGCAGTGGGTGCATGTGAATTAAATTTTTCTGAACTAAAGGCTTTATGTAATTTATTAGTCTTAGTTGATCATAAAAGGACTGTTGGATTTTTGAAACATCAACTCTCTCTTCATTGGAAAAATCACGGAATCTTGAAAAATAGCTGGGGATATAAACTTTGTTACTATACATTAAGCTGAACCTTGAGAGCCTGTCCAGCCTTTTGAGCCTACATTCATAACCTTGGCAACCTCCAATCCCCGAAAGCTCAAGCGATGTAGAAAATGAAAATTGATTGTGAATCTGTTCTTTCTGACTATTGTATAGTTCCTTGTCTATCGTATTTGAAAGATCAACAATATTTCCAAGCGAAAGTGTCTGTATTTTTTTAAGATTTGGCTTTCCTCTTGTAAGTAGGTCATTCTTGTTTATGATTTGGAGTACTTTCTTCATTACATCTCTCCTTATTATTCCTGTTGTATCTGCTCCAACTGCATCTGAAACTGCGTCAGGTTCTTCTGCCCCTCATCGTACTGGCCCTGGGCACGCCGCAAATGTCCCCCCAGTGTGTCCCAGTTGCCCGCAAAACTGCCAAGTCCGGCGGACAATTTCTGCAAATTCGCCCGGATCGCCGCGGCCTCTTTTTCAATCTGTAAGCCGTGCAGCCCCATCACAATCGTCATCAAATACGCATACAGCAGGTTCGGCGAAATCGGAATCACCTTCTTTTCCAACGCATAATCCAGAATATCGGTGCGGTCGCTGTCATACTTAACAATCGTCTCGTAATACACATTCTCCGCGGGAATATACATCAACGCAAAATCCAGCGTCCCCTCCGCCGGCAAAATATAACTGGCCGCGATCTTGTCGATATGTTTGGTCACATCCGCCTGAAACTGGCGGCGGAGCTTGGCCTTGGCCGTTTCATCTTCGGCCGCGGTCATCTGCTCAAACGCCGGCAGCGGAAACTTCGCGTCAATCGACACGGCAAAGTCCGGCAGCTTCACCAGCGCATCAACAATCTTGCCATTGGAAAAGGTATGCTGGAGAGTAAAACTGTCCGCCGGAAGGATCTGCTTGAGCAGCGAGGCCAGCGAGTACTCGCCCATCTGCCCGCGCAGCTTCGGGGCCTTGAGGATATTTTGCAGCGTGCGAATATCGGCGCTCACCTGCAAAAGCCGTTCGCTGTCGCTTTTAAGCTTGCCGATCTGCTCCTTCAACTCGCCGAAGGTTTTCTGGCTGTGGGTCAGAAAGTTGCTGATATTCTCCTGCCCGGTGCGCAGATTCTTATCCAGCGACTGGCTCAGCGTGTCCTGCTTGGTTTGCAGGGCCTGAAACTGCGTCTGCAACTGGGCCAGGTTATTGCCCTGCACCGACGACTCCCGCCGCGTCGCATTCAAAGCGACCAGCACCGCGGCCACCAAACCCACCACAACCAGCATAATACAGATCAGGACGACGATTAAGACGATAGGCATTTGTTTCTTCCTTTCCGTTTCGGGCACGATACCAATTCCACCTAAAAATGTGCTCCCTTCGCGGCTATGTCATTCAAGCGAAAAACGTTAGACATGTCCTCGCGAAAACTTATTACCCTAAAGGGTATTATAAGTCCAAAACGCCCCCCGGTCAACAAATGCAGAAAATGAAATGAAAAAATCCCCTTTTCTTAACGAAACGCCCTTCAAGTGACCCGGCACTTACAAAACCGGCTTATCGACATTCCGGCCGTCTTTGCGGATTGCTTCTTTCCGGATGTGCTCAATGATGACCGGAAAATCCGCTTCCGGCTCAAGCGTATCCCCCTTCTTTCGCATATGCACAATCCGCAGAATCTTACTCCGCTCGCTTTCTTTCGGCGTCAGCGTCAGCCGCATCCCAAAACCGTTCCGCTGCAGCGCATCCAGCGTCGGCACCCGGCACGGCACTTCCGCCGCGCCGTCACACACCCCCGGCACCCGGAACGGGCTGATGGCCCCGTCATCAAAGCCGACATCGAAACTTCGCCGTTTCATACTCAAAAACGGGTACCGCCCCGAAAACCACTTCCCCTCAATAATACCGGTGGCCTTTTTCGCCGTCTCGACCGACTGCGGATCCAGTTTGGCAAGTTCCTGCGCAATGATGTCCGTCATGCCGTCGTCAAACGGCTTTGTGTTGTCCCGCAAAACCTCCGCCGCAAGTTTGGTCCCCAGCAGATCCGAGTAACCGTCCTCCCACGAAAACGAAGACGCCTTTTCCGACAGCAGCCCCGTGGACGCATACCCGTACCACGTAACGATTTCATGCCAAATGGTACTCAAATGAGCAAAACGCTGCCCCAGGTCAATCGAAACCTCTCTGGCGATACGGTGCTGCTCGGCCATGCTCAGCAGATGCCAGTTGCTCGGATAGGTCATGCTGACGTGGTACCGTGCCGGCTCGATGATTTTAAAGGTAAACTCCGCCTCCCCGTCGAGAATGTTTTCGTAGCAGACCTCAAACAGATACCGTGTCCGATCCGCCGCTTCCCGCAGATGCCCCAGATCGATATAACCGGCTTTGGCGGTATAGACCAGAGCGTTTTTCCCCCCCCTGAAGTTGCCGTAAGAATGCTGACCTAAATTGTCAACATCGGTGTAGTTCAGGCCCGAAAGACAGCCGAAATAAGGGCTGGGCCGAAGTGCCGGCTCATTAATCCAAACCCCCAGAGCCGCATATTGCACTAAAAAACACGTTGACAACAGTATCCATCGCACGTCTCACCTCCGTTTATACCGATCACGGTTGAAAATTCCCGTTTCTGCGCGGCCATGTAGGGCTGCGATTGCAAGTTACGGATTAACTCGCGGAAACTTACTACCCTAAAGGGTATATCGCATTGATATAAAGTTTCTACCCCCCCGGACGCCCCGGCGTTCACGGCAAACTTCAAATTACAATAAAAAAAGGCCGGGGTGGTTCAACTTTCATTAATCGATAGAAAATAACTGTTTACTGATAACTGATAACTGATAACCGATAACCGATAACTGCTAACTGCTAACTACTAACTGATAACTGGTAACTGGTAACTGGTAACTGGTAACTGACAACTGTTTCAGTTCCGGCTTGCTCTCAGGCGTAAGATTGTTATAATCGAGACCTGAAATGATCCTTTTTCAAAGAGACAAAACAATGATATTTAAACTCGGCGAACGTGCTCTGAAGAAGTGCCAATCCCGCTGATGAAGCCCGAAGGGCTGACAGGTTGGTAGCCGGGGGCGTAAACCCCC
>JAOUFG010000051.1 GCA_029858345.1 Phycisphaerae bacterium | reverse complement strand
GCTGTATCAAACGAAAAAGCAAACGCAGAGAGCTTGCTCGGTTTTATCATTACAAGCGACATAAGCTATTGGCTCCACTAAGGGTTAAAGAACGAAAATGAAATTGGACAGTAAAACTAAAACGAATGGGTTAGCTGAGTTCAGTGGTTTCCAGAATAGTATTATACACGTCCACGGGATTGGCAATGTGAGCCGTGCAGGCCGACACGCAGCGGCCGCAGCCGACACAGGCAATCTGACCGCCGATTTTGCTCGGGACGTATTTACCCTTACGGTACAGGCGGTGACGGAAGCGGTCAGCGCGTTTTTTACGGAAGTTGTGGTCGCCGGCGACCGTGGCGAAGTTTTCCAGCAGACAACCGTCCCATGCACGGTAGCGGCAGCCGGACTTCAGATCCCACTCCACTTCATCCTGCACGTCGAAGCAGTAACAGGTCGGGCAGACCTGGTTGCAGGAACCGCAGGAATAGCACAAACGGGCCTTTTCTTCCCAGACCGGATGCTCATAGGCCTTTTCGAGCAGTTTGGGAAGGTATGACGGTTTGCACTCAAGTTCGTGCTTGTTCAGATCGGCAATATTCTTTTCCTGAACAGCTTTGCGTTTGTCCAGATCAGCATCTGTTGCCTCGGCAGCACCGTCCATCATAGCGACCAATGCCTGACCCTTATCGGTGGGCGCATCAACGACATAACTGTCGCCGATATCAGTCAGCAGGATATCGAATCCTTTATCACAGGTGGCGGTATTCATGGATGAGGCGAAAACATTCTCGCTGGGTGTTACAACATCACAAGCGACAATTGTGGTGTTTTTTCTTCGGTTCATATAATGCGTGTCATACTCACCCTGACTGAATAACTCATCCATCTGATTGATCGCAACCATGTCGTAGGGATGAACGCCCAGAAGTACTTTTCTTACGCCTTTTTCGACGGTCTGAGCTGCTCCGCCAACCTCAAACTGCAGTAACGTTTCTTTTTGCGGCAGCATGTATTTTTTCGGCGGCAGAATTGTAACATCGTAGTCCAGACGAAGATCATCCGCATCGATCAGTTCACCGAATGCGAATTTATCGCCTTTGGCCTGTACACCGACGACCTTCTGGTCGGAGCCGACCAGTGCGGATACAAATGCCTTAAACTGATCTTTTGTTACTGTACTTACACTCATGGTTTCCACTTCCTAATAACGTTGTTTGTGTTTATTTATTCTGTTTACATATAGTAAGGCAAAATACCGAGTTCCATCGCCAGATCAATAGTAATAACTTTAATCCGTTTCGGTACTTCCAAATAGCAGGGCGACAGGTTCAGGATGCCTTTGATGCGGCAGTTTACCAGCATGTCCACCACGGATTGGGCGGCCTCGCCCGGCACTGCCAAAATAGCCAGATGAATATCTCGGTCTTCGATTATACTGATTTTGGCAATATCTTCTATGGTGTTTTTGCCGATTATTGTGCCAATCTTGCTTTCGTCGTTGTCAAAGATCGCAGCGATATCAAACCCGAACATCTCAAACCCCGGATAAGCGGCGATTGCTGCTCCCAACCGACCCGCACCCACCAGAGCGGCTTTCTGGGTAACATCCAGTTTCAGGATGCCACGAATCTGTTTAGCGGTCGAAGCGACAGGGTATCCGACACCGCGTGTCCCAAATGCCCCAAAATAGGACAGATCCTTGCGAATCTGCGGGGGGTTCAGATGCAGCCGTTCCGCAAGCTCGCTGCTTGAAATTGTGTCCTGATTGGCGTTTTTCAGCATCGAAAACGCCCTCAGGTACATTGGCATCCGCCGTATTGTCTCATCCGGTATCTTATGATACTTCATAATTATTTGAAACATTTGCCCAAAAAGAGGCCTATTTCGTGTTTGCGTTCACATTCACAAGCTTTACTTTACCACCTCTCGTATTTACAGTCAAGGAAAAATGCCGTAATAAAGGGTTCTTTTATTGGCGGATCGGACTCAGTTGCACTTATGAGTTGAATCTGCCATTCGAAATAAGCGGTTGAAAGTCTTATAAAAACCCAATGACAGGGCAACAGGGGCGGACAGCAAAAAAACCTTGATTTCAGTATTAATATCGCAGAAAAAATTTAAAGCTTTTTGTGGTTGTGTGACGTATTACTAAATAGAGAGTGGGTAATAAATAGAAATTATGGCTCTTAATAAGTGACCCTAAAGGTCATCTTAGCGAAAACCGGGTCTGCTGAATCACAGAGGATGCGTGCATGGCAGATGGTAGTCGAGGCAGAGACGGAAAAAAGCTAAATCTTATACGAGAAGAGCCATTAATAAAAACGGGAGAGCATTGTTTTGCTCTCCCTTTTTTGTTGATTAAGGTTTGTCAGAAATCTTATCGGGATTAACCAAAACGTATAAAACAGGAAGAACGATCAGTTCAAGGATTAATGAGCTGATCATACCGCCAAATATGACAACGACAAGAGGCCTTTGGATCTCAGCTCCGGAACCGATCGCATAAAGCATCGGCAATAGTCCCAATAAGGTGGTCATGGTCGTCATGACCAAAGGTCGCACCCTTAAGAAACATGCTTTGTAAACGGCATCCAGAGTCTTTAGGCCCTTTTTACGCAACTGATCACAAAAACTAATCAGCACCAGCGCGTCTTCCACGGCTACACCTAAGACCGCGATGAAGCCAATCGTGGCTGCAACGCTTAAATGGATTCCGAAAATATACATAGCCGCAATGCCTCCAATGACTGCAAAGGGAAGATTCACCATGATCAGTATTGCACTGCGAAACGACCCCAGAGCACTAACCAACAAAACGAAAATCAACAGAAGGACGATGGGAACGACAATCGATAAGCGCTTCATCGCACGCTGCATATTTTCAAACTGGCCTCCCCAAACCAGGCGATAACCGCTGGGTAAATCCTGTTCGATTTCAGCTAACTTCTGCTGTGCCTCCAGGACAAAACCACCAACATCTCTACCTCGCACATTACATTCAACGATCAGTTTCCTTCGTGAATCTTCTCGCGTTATTCTTGCCGGAGCTTCTACCAGATCAACGCTTGCCACTTCTGACAGAGGAACACTATAGCCCAAAGGACTAGCGATTAAGATGTCCTCGAGGGTTTCCTGACCCTGCCGTACAGATTCAGGCAGTCGTACAACAATATCCACCGGCCATAAATTCTCATACAGCGTTGACGCAGATTTGCCCGCAACGGCCGCCTCGAGCATGCCGTTGATAGTGTCGGCATTAATCTTGTGGCGAGCCATGGCCCGGCGGTCCAGTTTTACTTCAAATTGCGAAAATCCACTGACCTGTTCAATCGCTACATCCCTGGCACCGGCGATATTCGAGAGAACAGGAGCAATGCGTTCAGCCGTGTGCAGCAGCGTATCGATATCATCGCCAAATATTTTTATCGCGATGTCTGATTTAATGCCGCTGATTAACTCGTTGACTCTCAGCGCAATAGGCTGTGAAAAAGCGGGGCGGATTCCGGGAAACGTTTTCAGTTCTTTCTCGATTCTTTCAATGAGCTCCGCTTTACCTGACACCGTTTTCCACTGATCGTAAGGTTTCAGCATGATCATGATGTCAGTTTGTTCCGGACCCATCGGATCTTCTGATATCTCTGCGCGTCCTGTTTTTGATACGATCGTCTCGATTTCGTCAGGGAAAAGATTTATCAGGTGATCTTCAATTTCATGCGCCTGCGCTACAGACCCGGCAAGACCGGCTGTCGGGAGTCTTACAATGTTGATGGCAATCGCACCCTCATCCAGCGGAGGCAGAAACTCCGTACCAATTCGACCGAACATAAAGATCGAAAATACCATCAGGACCGCCGCGACAGAAATTGTATACCATCGTCCCTTAAGGGCCAGTTTCAGTACGGGGATGTGAATGCCGTGGAAGAAACGTAATAAGGGGTTGGTGTCAACTTCTCGCTTGGCGCGTTTTGTTATTATTGAGGCCAGTACCGGGACCACTGTAAGTGAGACTACTAAAGAAGACACCAGGGCGAAACAAATGGTCAACGCCAACGGCTTAAACATCTTGCCTTCGAGCGACTGAAGCGTGAATAGCGGCACAAAAACCACGACGATGATAAAGACGGCGAAAATCACCGGCCGAACGATTTCACATACTGAAGAATAAGTAACTTCGGTTCGGCTTATGTCGTGCTGGGCTTTTTCGCTCATATGTCGGACGATATTCTCAGTGACTATGATTGCCGCATCGACCACCATACCGATTGCAATGACCAGCCCTCCGAGACTCATCAAATTGGCCGTGACATCCTGCCAGTCCATCAAAATGAAAGTTGCCGCCAGCGTTAACGGCAGCGACAAGGCCACGATCAATGCTGCGCGGATATCCCACAATAATAGAAATAATACCAAAATGACAAAAAATCCACCCTGAGCCAGCGCACGCGAGACCGTTCTAATACAAGACTGGATGAGGTCTGTTCGATCATAAAAGGGGTTTATCCTGACCCCGTCCGGAAGTGTTTTTTGGATTTCGGTAATTTCCCGTTTTACCCGGTCTACTACAAATTTAGAGTTTTCGCCTTTGAGCATAATGGCCATGCCGACGACAACCTGACCTCTGCCGGCTTTGCTGGCTCCACCGGTCTGAACCGCAGGTGCTATCTTGACCTCAGCCATATCCCGAATATATACGGGCGTTCCGTCTACTGATTTGACAACAATATGATTGATGTCATCGGTGTTTTTGAGGAGGGCTCTGGAAACAACATTGATCTGTTCAAAGTCCTTGACGATAAAGCCGGCAGCCGCATTACTGTTATTGGCGGAGACTGCTTCAAGAATGTCATTTAATTGAACGCCAAACTTGATCAGCTTAGTGGGGTCGACAATAATATGATATTGGCGTACGAATCCGCCCATCGTGTTAATTTCATTGATGCCGGGCAGCTTTTTTAATTCCGGGCTGACCAGCCAGTCCTGAATTGTTCGCAGGCCCATCATATCGTAGTCGCTGCGCAGGAGTTCACTATTGCACAACGAACATTGACCTGCTTCCGGCGACCAGGTCTGTTTGTGTTCCGGACAGTAGAAACCGGACTCAACCGTGTATTGGTATATCTCCCCTAATCCTGTTGAGGTCGGTCCCATTTTGGGCACGATGCCGTCGGGCAGGCTGTCCTGGGCAACGGACAATCGCTGAAAAACCAATTCCCTGGCAAAGTTTGTGTCAACATCATCTTCAAAAATCACAACGACCTGAGAGAGTCCGGATTGTGAAAGTGACCTTACGAGCCGCATATTCGGTAAGCCCGACATTTGAACTTCTATAGGAAAGGTAACCAACCGCTCAACTTCTTCGGAGCTAAAACCCTGGGCTTCAGCCAGAATCATAACCTGTACATTTGTGACATCAGGGAATGCGTCGATCGGCATATTGAACCATGCGAACAAACCCATCACCAGTACAATGGCCCCAAACAACAGCGTTAAGAGCCGTTGACGTAATATTAGGTGTAAAAATTTATCGAGCATTTATATCATCCTTAAACGGAAAAAAACCTGTTTGCCGTCAATGAGCGCAGCCGGCTCCCATCTTTTCTTTGAGCACTTCACTTTTGAACATAAATGCTCCGCCGGTGATGATCCTGTCCGCCTTGGAGACGCCCTTGAGGATCTCCACGAAACGGCCCTGGCTTTGTCCCGGGATTACATCGCGACGAATCCACAGATCATCTTTCAAGTGGCTGAAGACAAAACAATTTCCCTCATCTGACATGATAGCGTTACGGGGAACGGCGGTGATATGTCCTTCGCCTGGAACCATCACCGACACTTCAGCAAACATCCCGGGCCTCAGCTTGTTTTCCGGGTTTTTTACCTGTACCCGTATTTTCACCGTACGGGTGCGCTCATCCATCAAGTTGCCTACCAAATCCACTACGCCCTCAAATGCACTTTCCGCAAATGCATTGACCTGTACGACCGCATTCAGCGACTGACCTTTTTCAAAGGGTTGGTGCAGGGCCGCCAGGTCTTTTCCGTAAATATCACACCACACCCACAGATTCGAAAGATCAGTGATGACAAAGAGATTTTCTCTTGTCTCCACCATTTTTCCGACGGAAATATTCTGTGCTATAATTGTGCCGGCCTGTGGTGCCCGCAGTGTCAGGCTGGCAAACTCTCCATTTTCTTTCTCGTTCTTGATCCCTGCAATTTGTTCGGTTCCCAAGCCAAAGAGCCGCAACCGTCTGTCGGCCGCTGCGTAAGAGGCTTGGGCTGCTTTCAGCTCATTCAGTGCTTTCTGGTAATCGGCCTGGCTGGTAATTTGCTCTTCAAAAAGCTCTTTCTCTCGCTTGAAAGTGGCCTGTGTCAAATCGAGATTTGCCTGGACCTCAAGAAAATCGGCCTTAACCTGCCCCAAATCAGCCGAATGAATTACGGCCAGGACATCCCCTTTTTTTACCTTTTCGCCCAGCAATTTCGATACCCGCTCAACTCTTCCACTGGCCGTTGGAACCACATCAACGGTTCGTGTTCGATCAAGCTGTACCTGGCCTGTGAATTTGAGCACCGTCTTGCGTTCGATGTCTTCAACCAAACCTGTCTGAATGAGTGTATTAGCAACGGAATGGGTTATCTTAACGACCCCAACCTCATAGCGGCAACTGTCGCAGTCAATGATGGGGATGTGATGTTCACAGGTTACTTTTTCTAAATTTTCCGATAGGCCCTCACTGCATGATTCCGCACAATCATCATGTGCCGCATACGCATCCTCTTCTTTGTGATCACCGCCATAATCCGTATCCGATCCGCAGGCATGTCCCGCCTCCTGACAGTCAGCGTGGCCATTCGCAGATGACCGGTTTTTTTCTCGAATCATCATTCCAACCGCGAAAGCGGCAATAACGATAATAAGTACTAATACTCTTTTGTTATTCATGGCCTGTGCCTCGCTTTTCTATTAATTCAGTTGTTTCCAAAGTCTGCCCAATCAGCCGTTCCAATTCCGTCTTACGGATGTGACATTCGGCTAAAGCATTAACGTATTCGCCTTTTGTTGAAAAGAGGGTGCGCTGGGCGTCCAGCACATTTAAATAATCTATTTTGCCCTGCTCGTAGCCCTTTGTTGCCGCGTTGAACATGTCAATTGCTGCAGGAAGGACCTCGTTCTTTAGCGATGTCGCCTGATGGAACGAGTTTGCATATTCCCGGTAAGTCTGATTGAACTCGTTTTGCAATTTTAACCATGCTGCTTTTTTCTCCTCTCTTGATTTGGCCAGATTATAGACGGCCTCCTGTTTTGCCCCCTGGTTTCTGTCTGATAGGGGCAGAGGAATCGAAACACCAAAGACAAAAGCGTTATCATCGCTTTCATTAAATCGCCTGAGGCCCGCGCCAATTGTAATATCACCGATGGCCCTGGACTTTTCGAGGTCCAGTATTGCCCGGTTTTTCTTGATCTCGGATTCCCACCGGGTGTATTCAGGATTCAGTTTCAATCGGCCCGTCAGGTTTTCTAATGTCAGTAATGGCCCGATGTTCTCCATGTCTCCTGCGGCCCGCTCAAACAGCGGCTCATTCTGTCCCCAGAAAGAGGCCAACTGTTTTCGGGCATAGTCGAGATTTTGCCGGTCTTCATGATACGACATTTTTGTATTCGCCAGGGCAACAGCAGCCCTGTTTTTTTCAACCGGAGAGTCCTTTCCGGCGGTGACTTTTTTTTCCACAATCTGAAATGACTCATCTGAGAGTTTTAAAAGCTCACTCGACAACTGAAGTTTTTCCTGAGCTTTTAAGACTGAAATAAATGCCTTTGCGGCGTCGCTGAAAACGTCCAGTCGTTTATTCTGGTAGTCCAGATTCGCCAATTCCTTTTCAAACGACGCGACGTTTTTTCGTTTTTGAGACTTGTCTCCCAGTTCAATCAACTGGCTTAATTGAAGGGTTGTTTCCGCGCCATCAAAGCCGCTGAGTTCTCCGGTGCCGCCAACATTCTCCACTTCAACGCCAATCTCAGGATTGGGCCATAAGCCCGCTTGCAATTCCCGGGCCTGTGCGGCTCTGGTTTCAAGTGAAAAAATGTTGAGTTCCGGATTGTGAACCAAAGTAAGGGCCAATACATCCCCGAGCGTCAGGATGCCATTGGGTTCAGCTTTACTGGTGGCATCTTGGCTGCTTTTGTTTGTTGATTCACTCACAATTGGATCATGGAGATAATTGTTCTCACTGTACTCTGACGCAGGTGTGCTTTGGGAACCCGGTTGGGTACACCCCATGAGCAGAGCCAATAGTAAATAAGACATGTGGTCTTTTATGTATTTCATAAATAACACTCCCAATAAACACAGAGAGAAATTCTATACAAAGATTGCTTAATGATAAGACATTCTCAAAGGCGGACAAGACCTGGACGGTCTCTCAAAAATAATGAAAATCACGTTCGCAGAACGATTGTTCTCAATGGCTCATGGAAGCGGGATGGTTCACAGAGCCATATAATGGCCGCATGGGTTAAAGGGTGTGTAGTGCGGCTTGCGAGTTGCTTTAGAGGAGAGGGTGTAACCGCAATTTTATATGCTGACAGGAAAACATTTTTCTTGGTGGGAAGAAGGATGTCTAAAATCTCTATCGTATCCCTGCAGTGCTCATGTTTGCCAGATATGCCAACGAGACTTTCGGGTCGCATATCCAGAATTTCAATTCGACTCGTTTCCGGGCACTCACACTTGGTGTGGGTTGCAGGTCCCATGGCAATAGACCCGTCCAAGCCATGGCAGATAACCCTGAAAAAGCCACTGGTAGAGCTATAACACATCAGCCCTATCAGCAATATTGTTACTTTTTGTTTTAGCATAATTGTTTTAATTTAACTGTTTTACGGTTCAAAGTCAACAATGTTCATGTGTACCTCGTGCTTTTGCACGAGACGCTATTTTTATTCGATTATAAATTGTTCCTGCAGCACGACGGTTGCGACGTCGATGTCGGCCAATTTGTCATGTGAGATATATCAAAAAAAAACTTGCAAGATCTACTATAACTGAATTAAGATAAAATTCATGTCGTGAGGATATAACAACTTCGGGAACTCCAACGAGGTGTCACAGCGAATAACTTAGTTTGACATCAAGGACAAATGTATCGATGCCACGAGGGGTGCCGGAGTGCTTTGCGGAACACCGGCCAGAGATTTATCTTGCTTGGGTGCGAAGGTCTGCATTGTCGATTATAATACGGAGAATAAAAAATGTCGAAAGCGGATATCGCGGTGGTTGGTTTAGGGGTTATGGGGGAGAACCTCATTCTGAATATGGAAAGCAAGGGCTTTACCGTGGCCTGTTTTAACCGGACCGTTTCAAAGGTCGATGATTTTATGAATGGCCGGGCCCAGGGCAAAAACATCATTGGCTGCCACTCAGTTGAAGAAATGGTCGCCAACCTCAAGACGCCGCGCAAGGTCATGGTCATGGTCAAGGCCGGCAAGCCCGTCGACATGTTCATCGATCAGGTCCTGCCGCACCTGGAAGACGGCGACATCATCATCGACGGCGGCAACAGCCATTTCCCGGATACCGTCCGCCGGACCGAATACGTCGAAAGCAAGGGCAAACTCTACATCGGCACCGGTGTTTCCGGCGGCGAAGAAGGCGCCCTGCTCGGCCCCTCGATCATGCCGGGCGGATCGCCGAAGGCATGGGGGGCCGTCAAGCCGATCTTCCAGAAGATCTGTGCTCAAACGGATGCCGGCGAACCCTGCTGCGACTGGGTGGGTGAAAACGGTGCCGGCCACTTCGTCAAGATGGTTCATAACGGCATCGAGTACGGTGATATGCAGATGATCTGCGAGACCTACCAGATGATGACGCAGGGTCTGGCCCTGACGAATGAACAGATGCACGAGGTCTTCAAGGAATGGAACGAAGGCGAGTTGGATTCTTACCTGATCGAGATCACCCGCGACATCCTGGGCTACAAAGATGAAAACGGCGAAGAGGTCGTCGATGCAATCCTCGACACCGCCGGTCAGAAAGGCACCGGCAAGTGGACCGCTGTTTCAGCGCTCGATTGCGGCCAGCCGCTGACACTGGTGACCGAGGCGGTTTTTGCCCGCTGCCTGTCCGCCCTGAAGGATGAACGTGTCGCTGCGTCCAAGGTGCTGACCGGCCCGAAAAAGGCCTACGACGGCGACAAACAGCAAATGATCGACGACTTGCGCCAAGCCCTGTATGCCTCCAAGATCGTCAGCTATGCACAGGGCTACCAGCTCATGCGTGCGGCAGCTGAAGAATACAACTGGAACCTGAATAACGGCGGCATCGCCCTGATGTGGCGCGGCGGCTGTATTATTCGTTCGGTGTTCCTCGGCAAGATTAAAGACGCATTCGACAAGAATCCTGAATTGAGCAACCTGCTGCTGGACCCGTTCTTTACCGATGCGGTCGAAAAAGCACAGGAGGCGTGGCGACGCGTTGTTGTCGCGGCTGTTAAAGTGGGCGTTCCGATGCCGGCTATTAGTTCGGCACTGGCCTACTATGACGGTTATCGTGCAGAAAGACTGCCCGCGAACCTGCTGCAGGCCCAGCGCGACTACTTCGGCGCCCACACCTACGAACGTTTGGACAAGCCGCGCGGTAAGTTTTTCCATACGAACTGGACCGGCCGCGGCGGAACCACAGCCGCTTCAACGTATGTTGTATAATCTTAGAAAAGCCGGACAACCTGAAAGGTTGTCCGGCTTTTTAACGTTTACTACCACTTTCCAGAAAACCGTGACCTTGATCATGCTTGCCAGAGCAATGACCGCGAAACCGGCTGTCGTCGATCCCCCGGAACGTATTTGTGGGTTGTCTTATACCAGTTCTACTAAAAAACTGCGCTCCCTGCGCGGCTATGTCTCTATTTCAAACGCCTTCAGAGCCGTCCTCGCGCCCTAAAGGGTATTAGGAAATCTTTTCGACCAACGCATCCAGAACGTCTTTTGCGGCGACGTTGCGCCAGCCGTTTTGGACACGCCATTTCAGATCGTCATTGTCCTTGAGCCGACTTTCGATCTTGCGGCAGGCCAGAATGGCGGTGGCGTGATTTTTGCCGCCCATGGCTCGTCCGATTTCCGGATAAGACATCTTGGTAAACCGCCGGTTCAGGTACATGGCGAACGAACGAGCCAGACTGATGGTGCGGTCTTTTTTCGCCGAATGAATATCTGAAACACTTACACCGAAAAACTCCGCCGTTACCGAAACAATTTCGGAATTGTGAACGACCGGGTCCATCCGGGCGATATGGTCGGCCAGTACCTGCTGTGCAACAGCCACGGTCAAATTTTGGCTGCAAAGCGAACCAAAGGCCGCCAGTTTGACCAGCGCCCCTTCCAGTTCGCGAACATTGGTACTGATGTTCCCCGCGATGTATTCCATCACCTCCTGTGATATATTAAGCTTCATGCCTGCCGCTCGCTGGGTACAAATTCGAAGTCGTGTTTCAAAATCCGGTGCATCCACCCGCACCACCATGCCTGAAACAAAGCGATTGACTAATTTTTCACAAAGCTGGTTGATCTCCTTCGGATGTGCATCCGAGGCGAGAATTACCTGTTTTCCCGCAAGATCAATGGTATTAAAGGTATGCAGGAACTCTTCCTGCATCGCGTTTTTATTGGACAGAAAATGAATATCGTCAATCGCCAGAACGTCCAGATTACGAAGCCGCAGGCGAAACGCATCCAGTTTTCGCGTTTTCAGCGCAACGACATACTGATTGGCAAAATCCTCCGCAGACAGATACATCCACTTGGCCCCCGGCTTATTGAGATGGACCGCATTGCAGACCCCCTGCAGCAGATGGGTTTTGCCGACACCGTAGCCGCCGTGGATAAATAAGGGGTTGAAGGGGCTTTTTTCCTCAGAAATGAGTGATTTTGCAGCGTTATAGGCCAATTGATTTTTCTGGCCGACAACGAATGTATCCAGCGTCAGTTTGAGGGGGTTTTCATGCCGGGAACGTTCCGACGGGGTACGAACCCGCCGTAATGAATTGACCGTTCGCTTTGTTTTCTGGTGCTCCATAATCGGTTTAGAAGCGGGCCTGGACAGTTTGCTGTCGATTTGAAAACGAAGCGAGGGGGTGTATCCAAAAACGTTCTGAACCGCCTCTTCAATCGTCGAGGAAAAATGCCCTTGTATCCAATTGCAAACGAAAGGGTTTGCGGCGGCAATCTCAAAATGGTCCTCATTCATTGCCAACCGGGTCGCTTTTTTGAACCAGACTTCGTATTGAGTAGTTCCAATTTTTTCAGCAATACGCTGGTAAACCGCGTTAAGTTCATCCGTGAAAACTGCCTGCATACCTCACTTCTCCCATTCCTCATCAGGAAGCTGCCAATATTATTTTTGTCAAACGTCTAATGCCAAGCTGAGCCGATATTAGTACCTTCGAAGAAGTGTTGCAACCCCCTTTTTTGAAAATACTTTTCCACATGAAAAAGGTCTGCGTGAATGCTTGACTTAGGCGCAAAAAAAAAATACTTTTAACAGAGTCTTAACACTTCAAATGGCGTTTGTGGATAACCTGTGGGCGCGGTTTGAAAACGTTTTGTTTGGGTCATATAATGATTGATGTATCAACAGTAATAATTGCCAAATGGTTGTCGTGTGAAAGTTTCAGGGGTTCTGTGAAAACTTGCCGATTATCACCAAGCCCGCTGCTCTAAAAATCCTTTTTGGCGGGCAAGCGAATCTTTTTGATTACCGTGTGCGGAGAAAGGTGCGCTTTGGAACTGTTAAAGTGGGTAATATATTTGTCAATAGAATCTTCCCTCGCCGTCTAAAAAGCGTTTTATGACCGACGGCTTTTGTTTCCCCTCAGCCATTGAGAAAAACCATCGACTTTTTCAGGTGTCGGATAGCGTCATTGAGCATCATGTAAAGACAGGGCACAAGCACCAACGTCACCAGAGTTGAAAACAGAATCCCGTATCCGAGCGAAATCGCCATGGGAATCATAAACCGTGCCTGACGGGAGGTTTCAAAGATCATCGGGGCCAACCCGCCGAAGGTGGTCAGTGTCGTCAGCATAATCGGACGAAAGCGGCGAATGCCGGCCTGATGGATGGCCTCGAACGCCGATACCCCGGTTCCCCGGCGAATTTGGTTGGCGTAATCGATCAGAATCAGCGAATCATTGACAACAACGCCGGACAATGCCACAATCCCCATAAAGCTCATCATGCTCAGCGAATAGCCCATGAGCATATGCCCGATCACGGCTCCGATAATGCCGAACGGAATGGCAACCATCACGATGATCGGCTGGAAATAGCTCTTAAAAGGAATCGCCAGCATGGCATAGATTCCCAGCATCGCAAAAACAAACCCCATCAGCAAGCTTTGTATCCCTTCGCTTAAATCCGCCTGTCGACCTTCCCACCGGTAAGACAGGCCCGGATAATCTTTGGCCAGTTGAGGCAAAATATCTTCTTCCAGCGTCGTCTTGACCTGAGTGGTATCGTCAATCGGCTCGACATTGGCCGTTACGGTGACCGTTCGGCGTCCGTTTCTTCGCTGGATACTGGTATACGAGCGGCCCCGCTCAACTGTTGCCACCTGCATCAGGGGCACGTCTTTTCCGGAAGGGGTCCGAATCAGAAGCTGTTCGATGTCATATTCGCTGTTTCGCTGGGCTTTGGGCAGTTTCACGCGAACCCGGATTTCGCTGCGCCCCCGCTGCTGGCGGAGGGCTTCGGCACCATAAAACGAGTTTCTCACTTGCCGGGCAATTTCCTGTCCGGTCAGCCCGAGACTTTGGCCTTCCGGCTTGATTTTGAAATTCAACTGTTCTTTGCCAGGTGTGTAACCGTCGTCGATATCCTTGACGTTGGAAAAATCGCTCAGCAAGTCCGCTAATTTTTCACTGGCCTTGTCGAGTACATTAATATCACGATGGCTCAATTCAATGGTCAGCGCCGCGCCGGAACCGGGTCCTCCGCGGTCCGATTCAAAACGCAGGGACTCCAGACCGGGAATCTGACCCACTTTGTCACGCCACAGAGCGGTGATTTCGGTAGTGCTGATTGGACGCACTTCCGGATCGGTCAGATAGATACGGACTTCTGCGGCATTTTCTTCGATGCTGGTATAGACCCCCTTGCTCAATTTGTCGCCGCCGTTTTCAGAAACAACCTCGTTGGCTTTTTCCAGCAAATAGCTGTTAACTTTTTCAACCTTCTGCATGGAACTGCCAAAAGGAAGTGTCGCGGTAACGATGGTGTAATCCGATTCCACACGCGGCATAAGAATCATTCCGACCCGTCCGCTCATAACATAGCTTAATATGATGATAAAAACAGCGATTCCAAGAGAAACGGTAATCTTTCGATACTTGATACACCGGTCCAGGAAAGGTGCAAAAACATTTTCGATGAATCGTTCGAATTTTACACTGAACGCCTGCTGGCGGTCATGAAGAAATACGGCCAGCCAGTTTTTGCTTTTTCGACGGGCATGGGCAAGATGGGACGGAAGAATCAACAGCGATTCGACCCAGGAAATAGTAAACACGGTAATCACAACTGCCGGAATAACCATCCAGATCTTGCCCATATAGCCCGGCACGAAACACAATGGTATAAAGGCGATAATGTTTGTGAGAATGCTGAAATTGACAGGGTTGGCAACGTCCCGTGCACCTTGAATCGCCGCCTCAACATAGTCCATCCCCCGCCGGCGATAATCATACACATTTTCGCCGACGACAATCGCGTCATCGACAACAATGCCCAGTGCGATAATGAACGCGAACATGGAAATCATGTTGATCGTAACATCCATCGCCGGCAAAAACAGAAAGGCCCCTAAAAAAGAGACGGGAATTCCCATTGTTACCCACAGGGCCAGTTTGAACTCCAGGAAGAATCCCAATAACAGTAAAACCAGTGTCAATCCACAGGCAGCGTTTTTCAGCAGCAGCGTCAGTCGTTGGCGATAAATATCAGAACGGTCGCGGTTGATGGTCCAATGGACACCGGGAGGCAATTGCGTTTCGATTTCCTGCATGGCCTGACGCGCAGCAGCGGAGACCCCTGTCGGAGTTTCGGCTCCGATGCGGAAAACCTCGATGCCGATGGCCCTGAAACCATTAAAAAAAGCCGCCTCATCGGTATCTGCGAAATCATCTTTGACCTGAGCAATGTCTTCGAGATACAGGATGGAGCCGTCTGCGGATGTCACCACCGGGATTCGTGCGAATTCTTTTGCCCAGTCCCTGCGGTCCTTGACCCGCAGCAGAACATCGCCGGCGGCCGTCTCAATGTACCCGCCCGGAATCTCCACTGATGTGGCCCTGATTTTTTGGGCCACATCCTGCAGCATCAATCCGTAGGTCCGCAGCGTTTCCTGATCGATCAGCACCTGCACTTCGTAATTCCGGGCGCCGTCCAGTTCCACCTGGCTGATACCGGAATACTGGAGTAAGTTGTCCCGGACCTGCTCGGCCAGATCACGCAGAATCCATTCGGAAACATCCCCGTACAGTTCAATTTGAAGTACCTCATGTCGATGCACCGCCATGCTCACTTCCGGCTCTTCGGCGTCTATAGGAAACGTGGTGATCCGATCGATTTCCTGTTTGATGTCCTGATAAACTTTCTGTTGGTTCGCGCCTTCGAGCAGTTCAGCCGTAACCATCCCCGATCCTTCGGAGGCGGTTGCTGTAACCTCTTTGACGCCTTCAAGTCCTCGAATCGCCTCTTCGACCGAAAGGATGATCCCCTGTTCCACTTCTTCCGGACTCGATCCCGGATAGGGCACGCGAACCGTTACGATATCCATGTCAAATTCGGGAAACACTTCTTTTTTGATGGTAAACGCAAGAATGGTCCCGCCGATCAAAAAAATAAACATCATCAGGTTCGGCGTCACCCGGTTATGCACCATCCACGCGATAAGCCCTTTGGACTCTTGCGGTGTTTGAATCATGTCATTCATTCCTGCGTCTCCGTGCCCGGGGTATTCGGATTCTCTTGCGCCAATTCCGAACCGACCGACAAGTCGTCCAGACGCAGCGGCATCCCATCCACCGGCGCGGAAATATCCGTGGTGACAATCCGATCACCCGGATGAAGTCCGTTTGAAAGGTACACCGTCTCCTTATCTCGAAACACCACATTAACCGGCAGAATTTTCAGACGGTCGTCTTCATCCATGATCCAGATATTATCGCCGTCATGCAGATAATCACGATTTATCGGGAAGACATTCGGAAGTGCTTTGCCTTCAATTTCAACACGCACATACGAACCGGCCAACACACGCGGCAAATCCGGCGAATTGCTTTCCAGCGACAGCGGATCCTTCACGGAAACCAGTACCTGGGCCAATCGCCCTTCCGTTTCGAGTTGTCCGAGCAACCGAATCACTTCTCCCTGTTTGTAAGTATCCGGCGGCCATGCCGAATCAAAAATCTTTGCAGACGAACCCTGCTGATGATTATTTTTGGGAATCGTAATCCAAGGGAGCTGGTCGACAAAAACCTTTGCTTCTATCCAGTATTCATCGGTTCCCATAATTTTCAGTAAGGGGCTGGACATTGAGACCTGTGCACCGACATCGACAAACTTATCCTGAATCACGGCATTAAAGGGCGCTTTAACCGTACACCGCTCGACATCCAGTTGGGCGCTGGCCAAAGTGGCCTCGGCGGCCTCCAAGGCTGCCTTGGCCTCTTCCAAATGCGGCTTTCGGAGAATCAATTCCTGGTCCTGCTCCTGAACAATATCGTCCAGCATTTTATATTCCTGCTGAGCCACCAGTTGACTGCCCTGCTCCGTTTTTAAGTTCAGTTCGGCCCTGGCAAGCTCGCTTTGACGCTGTTTAACCACGGTTTCATAATCACGTGCGTCAATACGGATCAGGGTTTGTCCTTCCTGAATGATGCCGCCGGGGATCACCAGTGGACTGACAAAAACAACCCTGCCGGAAACCTCCGGGCTGAGTGTAATTTCCTTGGCCGGAATCACGGATCCCATCGCCGAGACAAAGGTTTGGTGAGAGGTCTGTGCAGCGGGTTGGACGGTTACAAGCCGAGCCTGCAGCGGCGGCTTTTGGCGTTTGGCTTTCGGACGGGTGTCGATCTGGTATTTAGCGAACGCAAGGGCAAGAATGACAATTATCGCCGAAATAGCCCAGATGATGATTGATTTTAAAGGCGGCCGCTTGATGTCGCCGATTTGAGGCGCATCCTGCGAAGACGTCGTTTCAGTGATTTTCTCTGCGTTCATTATGGCTCTTTTCCGTCAAAAAGTGATTGGTTTATCAGTTCCGCGGTTTCCGGCCGCTGCAGGGGCCAGCCGCCCGCGATAGAACGGCACAAATCAATACGGCGATCAATCAGAATACGCCGGGCGGTCAGTTCCCGCTGTTCCAAGCCCTGCATACTGACCAGCGCCGTCAGTACCCGAAGATAGTCCAACTGACCTTTTAGATAATACTCATACGTCCGCTCATAAACATTGTGCGCCAGGGCGAGCTGTTTTTGCAAACTTTCGATATACATTCGCTGATGCGATTCCTGAGTTATGGCATCTTCAGTCTCCTGTAATGCATCCAGAACCGATTGGCTGTAAGTATTCAGTTTTTCCGAGAGGACGGCCCGTGTGCGCTGCACTTCGGCTTTGCGAAGACCCGCATCGAACAAAGGCCCTGTTAAATTGGCCGCCAGATTTCCCAGCCAGTCGTCAAAAAGGTCGCTGACGTTTTCGCCGGATGTTTCGGCAGAGGCGGACAAACTGATGACGGGGTACTGGGTCGCGATAGCGTATGCCAGCCGCTGATCAGCCGCCTGAACGGTCCTGTAGGCACTGACAACATCCGGGCGTCGCTGAATGACCATCGCGGGCACATCAATCTGCGGCAGCCCGCCCAAGGGTACCAATTCGATTGTCGCGTCGAACCACCAAAGTCCGGGGATTTTTCCTGTCAAAATCGAAAGCTGATGCTGAAGTACCGCCGCCGTTTCCTGTACCTGAATCAACTGACTCCGGCTGGATTGGATCAACTGTTCCTGGCTGAAGACATCCGCGGCGCCAACCTGCCCCTGTCGAAACTGAACCTTGATAACCTCAAGAATTTTTTGATTGGTCTCGATCTGACTGCTGATGACCCGTTCCTGCTCTTTGGATTCGGCCAGTTGGTACCATGTTTTGGCAATCGCGGCCGAAAGTGTCATGGCGGCAGCATCGACGTTTTCCTGAGCCGCCCGGGCATCCAGGACCGCTGCCTCGTGTGAAGACTTAACCCGGCCCCACAGGTCTACTTCATACGCGGCGGCCGCACCCGCGAAATAATCCGTTGTATAGGTTGTTGTTCCGGAGGTCTCGCGTCGCGTTCGTTCGGCACCTGCCGAATACGTCGCAGAGGGCAGCATTGCCGCACCGGCCTTAATGGCCGTTTGCTCGGCCTGGGTCAGCCGGTCCCATGCGGAACGAATGGTGAAATTGTTGACCATGGCTTCTTCAATGACCACATTGAGCTGCGGGTCATTGAACGATTGCCACCATTTTTCCGGCATCGGCTCGGTGCCCCGTGACGAAAACTCTTGCGGCATCTCAAAAAGCGGTTGAACGGATTGCGAACGAGACGAACTGCATCCATTCGCTATCAGCATGACATAGAGACACGCAATGGTTGTTAACAGGTAACCCGGTTTTGATGTTCGTATCAATCGTGGCATATTATGCTCTCTGGGGTGTCTGAACGGTTGTCTCTTTAACGGCGGCAATGCCTGCTAATGAAAAAAGGGTAATGTGTTCGCTTAACATATCAACCAGCCGGTTTTTCTCAAGTTCACGTAATTGCGGCGGCAATTTCCCCCGTCTGAAACCAAATCCCATGCATTGGTGGATCACACTCATCGCACAAAAAATGAGAGTTTCTTCGCAAACAGAGTTGCCCAGCAATTGCTGTACAATCGACATCATCCTTTTTCGCATTGGATCAATCGCATCCCGCTTAATATGATCAATCGTTTCGGTGGGATTGGCCATCTCCATCAGCAGAATTTGCCCGGCGTACCCCAACTCACCGGAGTCCAGCATTCGGTGGAGAAGCGATTTGATAAATGCCTTCAGCCGATCTTCCGCAGCGGTGTCCGGCAGCAAGCCCATATCCGGGGGGTACTTTTCAATGGCATTTTGAAAAGCCGCTTTCCAGACCTCTGCATAAAGCTCTTCTTTTGAGCCGAAGTAATAGTTCACCGATGCAGTGTTGGATTTGGCGGTTTGGCAGATATCCACAACTGTGGTTTTGTCGTATCCTTTTCGGGCAAAAACCTTCGTGGCTGCTTCTAAAAGCTGGGCTTTTCGATCCAGACCGTCTTTTCTTTTTCCCATGTGACGAAAAATCCTACAGATACCCAATTAAATTAAACGCTTATTTAAAATAATAGTTTAAGATAATTCGCAAAGGCAGTCAATGAAAAAATGGTAAATTCGAAAAAAGAGGGGTTAAAGGTGGTGGCGTTTTAGCCACCGATGGCGAAAGGCGTTGCGAATACGCTCTGAAAACCGCAGGCCCATCTTTTGTGTATTGGGATGAAAATCCTTCTTATACAATTCGGCTTCAGAATCAGGTCGCGGGCTTTTGCCGAAAAGAGTTAACAGCAAACCCGCCCACAAACCAAGCCGTTTTTGTTTTGGAATGTGCTTGAGTTTCATCGTACGATTGCCCGATTGGTCGCTTCCATTAGTGCTTCGCCATGGAAATGCTCTATGGACGATGCCGGCCAGAGGTTCTTTCGTTCGAGGATTTTGGCCGCGACGTCATAATAACGCTCTACGGCGCCCGTGCCGCCTTCGACTTGTCCTGCAGTCCGGTAATTGCCATCGAGCAGCCAGCGGCTGAATGCATCGTCAAACTCGGCCGGATAGATCAGGGCTGTCACAAATGATTCGCCGGCATTGGCCAGATGCACCTTGCACCGGCTTGGCGGCAGTTGTTCATCGGCCCAGGCGAGCAGCCATTGATAGTCGTCCTGTGCCGTAGCTTCATCGGCAGCGTAAAAGAACATCCCGGCCTCCAGTCCGAATGTCTGCCGCGGCACGCCTTTCAGTTCCATCGTGCCGTCCGGGTTGGCGCGGTGGACTTTGTACACCTGCACATCGGCAAACCGTTCACTTTCCAACAATTCAGCCACCTCCTCGGCGGTAAAGCCGACGCCGCAATGATCGCCGAAATCAACCACATACAGCCCCGTATATTTGTCCGCGTTTTTCACTTCGGGAAGCTTCATAGCTATCTCCATAAAGGAAACCGCGGATTACGCAGATTATCGCGGATTAAT
>JAOUFG010000050.1 GCA_029858345.1 Phycisphaerae bacterium | reverse complement strand
GGAAAGAGGATGGCGCCAGTTGTGTTCTTGCATTGCGAACATTAAAGTTAACAACGGGCCGCTGGCAACAGTTCTGGAGTTATGTGATGAGGCACGGATGCACACTATCTTAAGCGAACACCCCCTGAAATCATCATAAGTGCATTTTGGGAGAATAGTTATAAAATATTTTGACAAACTTCAAAAAACTCTTTACAAAATAACCATATGTCCATAGAATGCTCTATTCTAAATTCTAAAGAAATCGACATTTAAAACCTTAAATAAACTCTCAGGAGTCGTAAATGTACGCAATCATTGAACAGGGTGGTAAACAGTATAAAGTATCACAGGGTGATGTCATTAATATTGAACTGACCGAGGTTGCCGCTGATGCCAAGACCATCGAACTGGATAAAGTATTGTTTGTTTCGGACGGTAAAAAGGTTCAGGTAGGGACGCCCTATCTGGATGGCGCAAAGGTTGTCGCCAGCTTTAAGGTCAGTGCTGCGGACGCTGTCGTCAGCGGTCCCAAACTGCTCGGGGCCCACTTCCGCCGCCGCAAGAACAGCAGCAAACGTATCGGGCACCGTCAGAAATACCTGCAAGTGATTGTCGACAGCATCGAAGCGTAAAACACAGACGCGGAAAACATAAACCCAAAGCCCCGATGAGTTACTCTTCGGGGCTTTTTATTTTAAAGATCAAACTCCATCCTTACAGTTGAGACCAGCCGCAAGCGGAATCCGGCCAAAGTGTGGCCTGGCTGTCCGGTCCCTCACTGTCGGCCGGATAAGAAGCAATCTCCTTTTCCTGACTCCACGATTCCAGAACCGGCATAAGGATTTCCCACGAGGCCAATATGCTGTCATGGTGCGTAAACAGCGTCTGATCGCCGAGCATGCAGTCCAGCAGCAACCGCTGGTAGGCCTCGGGCATTTTAACGCCGAAGACTTCCTGATAATCAATCGCCATCTCCAGTGTGCTCATGCAGATTTTGGAGCCGGGGCGTTTGGCCTGCAAACTCAGATACATCCCCTCCTGCGGCTGGATTTGAAACCGCAATACATTGGGCGGCAAGTCATCCAGGCCCTCCATTTGGAACATGGAGTGCGGAACGCTTTTGAAGGTGATCACAATCTCGGTCAATTTTCGTTTGAGTCGCTTACCGGTTCGCAGATAGAACGGCACATCCTTCCACCGCCAGTTATCAATAAACAGCTTGGCGGCGACAAATGTTTCGGTGATTGAATCCGCCGGCACGTCCGCTTCTTGACGGTAGCCGGGGACGGATTTGTCATCGATAACACCGTGAGTATATTGTGCCCGAATAAAATACTTATCAACATCAGCCGCAGATAGCGGCCGGACAGATCGAAGAAGTTTAACTTTTTCATCACGGATACGGTCGGCCTCAAAGGAAACCGGCGCCTCCATCGCCACCAGCGCCAGCATTTGCAGCAGATGGTTCTGGAACATATCCCGCAGCGCGCCGCTTCTGTCATAATAGCCCGCCCGGTGCTCGACCCCCACCTGTTCGGCCACGCTAATCTGGACATGGTCGATGTAATTTCGGTTCCAAAGCGGCTCAAAGATACTATTCGCAAAACGGAAAATAAGCAGATTCTGCACCGTTTCCTTGCCGAGATAGTGGTCGATGCGATATATCTGGGATTCCTGAAAATACCGATGGAGCACATCATCCAGTTGCCTAGCGCTTGCCAGATCCCTGCCGAATGGTTTTTCGACCACCAGACGCACCTGCTGGAGTCGTCCGGAAATCGCCGGACACTGGAGCTTCATCTGGCCTATCTTTTCAACAACCGTCTCATACAAAAACGGCGGCACCGATAAATAGAATATCCGCGCACCGCTGACATCAAAGCGTTCATCCAGATTGAGCAGATTTTCACAGATTTCTTGATAAAACGCCTCATCCTCATAAGAGCCACTGACATAGGAAAAATGCTTCACAAATGCTTTCAGCTTTGCCTCATCGAATGTATCGAGGTCTTGCCGCAGCGATTTTTCAACACTGTCCTGAAAATTCTGCTCAGTGTACTCGCTGCGGCCGCATCCTAAGACGTAAAAATGGTCGCTCATCAGGTCGCGGCGATATAATTCATAGAGAGATGGATAGAGCTTGCGATAGGCCAGATCTCCCGAAGCACCAAAGACCGCAAACCCTGTCGGCCCTGCCGCGGCCTCAATACACAACATATCCTGCTTTTGGATTGTCGCTTCAATTTTCTTCATGGTCGCAGGCCCGTAATAGAACAAACAGCCCTGCGTTTTCTCGAAAGACAGGGCTGTTTAAAGACAAACTTAGTCGTTTACCGGCTCAAAATCGTCTTTGCCGGCACCGCATTCGGGGCACACCCAATCATCGGGAAGATCATCGAATGAGGTGCCGGGATCAATCCCGCTATCCGGATCGCCCGTTTCGGGGTCATAAATATAGCCGCATAAGACACATTTGTACTTCATGGTTGTTCCTTTCACTCTTTGGTTATACAATTGCATTATTGACCGTTTAAGGCCGTATTATCCCACGTCCACCTATCAGGTCAAGTCTTCAAATAAAATATTGACGATTTCCGTCGGTTCAAGCCTGAAAAAGGCGCCTTTGCCCTCGAAAAATCCGTGTTCGGCGATCATGTGGATGTTCAGGTCCGTCCAGCTGATCTGCTTGCCGGTTTCGGCGTGCTCGACCGTGGTGATGCGTTTTTCGAAACGGCCCGGGTGCGGCCACGGACACACCAGCGTCCCTTTGTAATCTTCGCTTTTGATGCGCAGCTTCAATGTTGCGTGATCGATCCAGTTACCCAGTCGGGGTTTGGCCAGTTCGGTCAGTTGGGCCATGCGCTCGGCGACCTGCCCGGCGGTCAGGCCCAGTCTGCCCAACTCGATGACATCCTGTTCGATGATCTCGATGGGATGTCGCGTGTCAGTACCCATAAAGCCCCCGGCAACCAGCTTGGTCGAGCGAAGCACTTCTTCCAGTTTTCTGTCACGAGGCGACTGTTTCATATTCAATCCTCCCGACCGTTAGGCAAACTTATCATAATAGATTTTATCTTCCGACATTCCCAGGCCTGTAAAAACCTTTGCCGCCGCATCGATCATGCCCGGACTTCCGCACAGGTACCCTTCATATCCGCTCAAATCCGGATAGGCACGCTGCACCGCCTCGGTCACCAAGCCGACCTCACCCGTCCAGTTGCTGCCTTCTTCGGGAGTGGCCACGACCGGAATAAACTCAAAGCCCTCTAAGACATCCTCAAACGCTTTCATCTCCTCGGCCATACACAAATCTTTAGTCGTATTACCGCCGAAGAAGTACCTCGCCCGCCGGGTGCTGTTTGTATTTTGCATCTCGGAAAGAATCGACACAAACGGGGCCATGCCGCTGCCGCCGGCAACAAAGATCATCGGTGCGTCGGAGTCGCTAAGGCGGAAGTCGCCGTAGGGACCGTTGAGTTTGACCGCATCGCCTTCCTTGAGATAGTCAAAACACCATGTGGTGCAGATGCCGTTGGGCACTAACCGAATAATCAGATCGATAAAATTATTTTGCTGCGGATCGGAGGCGATGGAATAGGCCCGATAGACTTCCTCGCTGCTGCCCTTGTACTTCGGGCACAGCAACTGTATAAACTGACCGGCGGTAAACTTGATCATCGGCGGTTCCTTCAGTTCAAACCGGAACCGTCGCATATCGTAGGTCAACTCCTCAATCTCGGTGCAAACCGTCTCGTACTCACGGATATTGAACAGTTCTTCGGGAATCTCGATATCAATGTCATTTCGCACCTTGACCTGACAGGACAGACGGACATCAGCGGCCTGCTCCTCTTTGGTCAGGAACGGCGTTTCCGTCGGCAGCACAGGCCCGCCGCCGGTCTTGATGATACATTTGCACACCCCACAGGTACCCCGCCCGCCGCAGGCACTGGGGATAAAGATCTTTTCGTCCCGCAGGACGGTTAACAAGGGGCTTCCACCCTGGATATCCAGTTCACGCTCGTTGTTAATCGTAACCTTACACGGGCCGTAGTTGACCACATACTTTTCACACAGCACCAGCACCAGCGCAAGTGCAGCACCGATGGAACTGATAATCAATACTGTCAAAAGAAAATCTATCACCATAGCCGTGTCTTAACTCAAAACTCCGGTAAAGCCGATAAAGGCCAGGGCCATCAGGCCGGCGATGATCAGCGTGATGCCGGGGCCGCGGAGGCCTTCGGGCACGCGGGATTCATTGAGCCGGGTGCGGATGCCCGCCATCGCCAGAATCGCCAGCATCCAGCCCAGTCCGGCCCCGAAGCCGTAGCCGATGGTCTGGATAAAGTGATATTCACGGATCACCATAAACAGCGAGGCACCAAGAATCGCACAATTGACCGTAATCAGCGGCAGAAAAATACCGAGACTCTGATACAATTTCGGCGAATAGCGGTCGATCACCATCTCGACAAACTGCACGAACGCCGCAATGATGATAATAAACAGGATGAACCGGAAAAATTCCAGATCCAGATAAATGAGCAGTTTATACGCCCAATAGTTGATCGCGGTGGTGCAGGTCATCACAAACACGACCGCCCCACCGAGTCCGGCGGCGGTTTTGACCTCGCGGGAGACACTCGTAAACGGGCACATCCCCAGAAACGTTGTCAGCAGGATGTTCTGGGTAAACACCGCCGCAAAGCAGGTTACCATTGCCAGCCAGATTTCGTAACCGAAACTGTTCATTTTTTGACCTCCTTCGGTTTAATGGACCGGCACAGCCAGATCATGCACGCCAGCGCAAAGAACGCCCCCGGCGGCATGACCATAATGATCCATTTGTCCCAGTAATCCGGGTTCGAAAAATACGGCATCGCAAAGCCGAGAACCGTCCCCATGCCCAGCAGTTCACGCATCACGGATATCCCCAGCAGGATCAGCGAATAGCCCAGCCCACTGAACAGGCCGTCCCAGAACGACGACACCGGCGGATTCGACCCGGCAAACGCCTCGCAACGGCCCATGATGATGCAGTTGGTGATGATCAGCCCCACATACGGCCCGAGTTGGTTGCTCATTTCGGGCCAGTACGCCTTGAGAATCAAATCCACAATGATGACGTAGAACGCGATGATCAGCGTCTGGACCATCATGCGGATATTCCGCGGCGTCCAATGCCGCAGCAACGACACCGTCAGGCAACTGGCGGCCGTCACCAGCGTCAGCGAGGTACACATCACTGCGGTGTTGAGCACCACATTGGTCACGGCTAAGGTGCTGCAGATCCCCAGCACCTGCCGGAAGATCGGGTTATCTTTCCACAGACCGTTAATCACAATCTCTTTGTCTGGGGCAAGCTGCGTCATTGCTGTGTGCCCTCCTGATTGGCCTGCCGCCATTTGACCAGCCCGTCATTAATCAGCTTTTCCAGCCGGACACAGGTTTGTGTCGCACCGGTAATCGAGTGAATCTCGCTGTTTTTCAGCGTGCTGCCGGCCGGACGAATGCCAAGCGGACGGTCACCATCGGCAAGCTGCTTACCGATAAAAGAATCGCGGAAATCCGGCTCGACAATGCGGGCACCCAAGCCCGGCGTTTCGCTTTGTTCATAAAAAGCTATTCCGGTAATGGTTTGTTTATCTGCTGCGATGCCGACAATGCCCTTAATCGGTGCCCAATAGCCCTGCCCTTCAACAGGAACCGCATGGCCAACGACCTGTCCATCTTTGTGATAGACATAACTGTCGACAACCTGCTCGAACTGTTCGGTGAATATCTGATGGATCTGCGCATTTGTCCTCGCTTCAATGTCCGGGAATACTTCCAGCACTGCTTTCTCGAAAGCAATCTGCCGGTTCGCTTCGACTTTGTCCCGCGTCAGCCGTGCAAAACCAATCAGGACGGCACTGAAAAACGCCGTCACCACGAACATATAGATCACTGCAAAGAAGGGCTTGTCTTTCATGCAGCCTCCTTTGCAATGCGTTTAGCTTTTTGCTTGTCTTTATAGGCCTTGACGGCAGTGTCGAGAATCGGGGCAAACATGTTGCCCAGCAGAATCGAGAACATCAGACCACCGTTGAAGATCGAAAAGTTGCGGATGACCAGCGTGCCGGTACCGATGATGATGCCGTAGAAAATCTTTGCCTCATTCGTCCGCGGCGAGCTGACCGGATCGGTGGCCATAAAGAACGCCCCGAACAAAAAGCCCCCGCCCAAAACAGCGGGCCATGCGCCTGGAACGGGCTCAACACCGCACCAGTACAATACCTCATTTAAGAGAGCATATGTTATAATGACTGAAAGAATCGTTGTCCGGCTGGCCGTTTTGGTCCAAAACAAATACAATCCGCCGATCAAAATCAGCAAGGCACTGGTTACCCCCATCGTTCCACTGATTCGGCCCAAGGCGAGCCCTCTCAATAAAGCCATTCGGCTGATGTTCTCCGCCCGGCCTTCTGCCACCTCAAATGGTACGTTGTCTGCCAAATCAGGCGTAGATGAAGGCACTAAAACCAGTTTTCCTGCTTTCAAATTTGCCATCGGCGAAGCGCTGGTGACGGCGACAACTCCGTCAACTCCGCGGCCGGTGGACCATTGCTGCAAACCGCCCCACGAGCCGTCCGCGGGCGGATACCAGATACCCGTCAATGCAACGGGAAAACACACATAGACAAAACAGCGTCCGGCCAATGCGGGATTGAAGATATTGCGGCCGAAACCGCCGAAGACTTCCTTGGAGAAGACCACCGCCACCGCCATGCCGACTGCCAGCACATGCCAACCAACACTCGGCGGCATCACGAGTGCAAACAATACCGCCGTCACAAAGACTGCCTCGCTGACCGGCTCCTTGCGATGGCGGCAAAACAGCCACTCGACAAAGAATCCCCAGACGCAGCAAAACAGAATCATCACCAGCGACCGCCAGCCAAAATAATAAACCGAACCAGCCACACACGGCAACGCCGCGAGCAACACTTTTCGCATCGCGGGCTGCTTTCGGAGTAACGTTGATTTTGCCTGTGCCTGTGCCATTATAGCGGATGTATCCTTACAAAACGCGGTGTTTCAGCCGTTGGGCAATTGAAAACACGGAACCGGCGACGCACAACACCGGCTCCGTGAGAAGATACGGCTTACTACAGTGCCTGAAGTTTGCCACCGATGGTCGAAACGTGTGCCATTTCTTCGATGATAATGGCCTGCACCTTATTCTTACCGGCCTTTGAGGATACCATATCCTTGATGCCAACGTAAAACGCGATTGAGTTCTTCTCGGCCTGTATCGCGATCTCGAGAATCTCTCGGAGCGATTCGTTGCCGGTCAGTTTCTCGGTCGGACTGACCTTGCCCTCGGTACCGTGAAAATCGGCCATGGTCTGCAGGTACTGAACCACCTCATTGTTGGGATCAAAGGTATTGGACTCTTTTTCCTCGGCAGACAGCTCTTTTCGCATTTCGGCGAAAGTTTTCTGGTGGCCCTCTTCCATCGTCGCAAGACCCAGCAGCATTTCCTTTACGTCCGCATCGGGTGTATTGCCGGCTGCTTCATGATAAAACTTGGCCCCGTTGCCTTCGATCTGTTCAGCCATTTCAAAGATTTCATCAGCGTTAAATGTAATACTCATTGTCGTGTCTCTCCTGTGTTCATTCTGCGGCTGCCGGGGGCGTAAACACCCGGGCACCCATTTCCTTATCCAGCATATATAAACCGCCGGCTGTACCGCCGGCGATTTCCAGTTTACCAAGAATGTCCATTGCAGCCGCTTCTTCTTCGACCTGCTCGGCAACAAACCATTGTAAAAACATACTTGCGGCATGATCTTTTTCGGCCATTGCCAGATCCATCAGTTCGTTGATCAATCGGGTCACTTTTTGTTCGTGTGCCAATCCGTTTTCAAAAACAGCTTTTACACTGTCCCATTGTGTCGGCGGCGCATCGATCGCAGTCAGCACAACTTTTCCGCCGCGTTCAATGATGTGGCTGTAAAGCTTCATGGCATGGCTCATTTCCTCTTGTGCCTGAACCCGCATCCAGCTTGCAAAGCCGGGCAGGTTCATCTCTTCCAGCACCGCAGACATCGACCAATACAGATAGGCCGAATAGGTCTCGGCATTGATCTGACCGTTTAATGCATCTGTAACTTTCTTATTGATCATAATACAGTACCTCCGTCTTACAAGAACAGTTTTCGTTTTTGCTAGGCTTTCCAGAGTCCGTGTTTATTGCAGTATTCACGCGCACTTACACTCGCAGCTTCTACGAAAAATGTTGCGACAGGTTCGCCGCCTGGACTGAGAAACTGTCGGTAGGCCTTACCGTCAGCCAGCAGTTCGATCCATTCGATGTAATGGTCGTCAGCCATGGGGTGCAGGACGGAGCCGACAGTGACTTTATAGCCGCCGTCGATTTTCTCAATTACCGGAACGTGCTTTTCTTTAGCCGCATCAGTCGTGTTCTCTGCCAGCTTAACCATCGGCTCGCCGCAACAAACCAGTTCGCCGTCTCCGCCGTGAAGTACTTCTACAATGTTTCCGCACGCCATACATTTATACACTTCTAATTTCGCAGCCATCTGTCTCCCTTTCCAAAAAAAGTCTGTTGTTCCCTGTTTATACAATACCCAATTGCTGGTGTTTGGCAAGAATATTATCCGCCAAATCATCCAGCGCCGTGTAGGCGTCTTCTTTCGCCATGCCCTTGGCAAGAACGGGTTCCAGTGTCTGGGCCTTGATGTTGCCCAGCAGGCCGGTGATCTGCTCGACCATCTTACTGCCCCAGCCGTAAGAACCAATAATCCCGACAAATTTGGTTTTGGGCCGCAGGGCATTGACCAGTGCGGCACAATAGATCGCTGACGGATGCGCCCCGACCAGGACCGTCGGGGTCCCCAGAACCACTGTTGCCGCATCCACCAGTTCAATCACCATCTCACCGATGTCGGCCACCGTTAAATTGAACTGGCGAACGGGAATGTCGCGGTCAATCAACGCCTCGACAAAATACTCGACCATTTGTTGGGTGCTGCCATGCATGGACACATACGGCACGACAACCTTATGAACAACCGCATCCTCATCAACCCACTTTGCGTAGGCATCCATTATTAAACTCGGATTATTCCAGACAGGGCCGTGGCTGGGTGCGATCATCCGAATGTCCAGCGGTTCAAGTTTCTTGAGATTGCCCCGGATGGAACTTCGAAACGGCATCATGATCTCACCGTAATAGCGTTTGGCGCCTTCTATCGTTTTGTGCTCATCGGTGACGAACAGGTCGCCGGTGGCCATATGCGAACCAAAAAAGTCGCATGAGAACAGAATGCGGTCTTCCGCCAGCCAGGTACTCATCGTCTCAGGCCAGTGGACCCACGGCGTGTAAATAAACTGCAGGGTCTTTCCGCCCAAATCGAGTGTTTGACCTTCTTCGACCTCGATAATTTGTTCGGGCTCGATGTGCAGATGCTCGATCAGCATCTGGGCACACTTTGGATTCGTTACGACCTTGGCGTCCGGATACATCAGCAACATGTCCGGGATGCTGCCGGAGTGGTCCTGTTCGGCGTGATGGCTGACAATATAATCAATGTTATCGGCGCCGGCCTTGACCAAATGATCAACCAGCCGTTCGGTTTTTTCCGGATCCACCGTATCCAGCAACGCTGTTTTTTCACTCCCCTTGACCAGATAGGCATTATAGCTGGTACCGTCCGGCAGCGGGATCAGTTCGTCAAACAACCTCCGGTCCCAGTGCTGCACACCCACAGCATACACATTATCCGCAAGCATTCTCATGTTGTCACCTCTGAATTTATTCTAAAGTTAAAGAAGTTTTTTCGCCGCCTCGATCGCAGCATCATAATCGGGTTCCTCGGTCACCTCGGGAACCAATTGGTAATACTGTATAGCCCCCTGTTGGTCAACCACCAGAACGGCGCGGGCCAGCAGATGCAGTTCCTTGATCAGCAGACCGTAATGATTGCCGAAGTCAGCGCCTTTGTAGTCAGAAACGGTCTTGACTTGTTCGACACCAGCGGCACCGCACCACCGCGACTGGGCGAACGGCAGATCCATGCTGATGGTTACGATGGCAACATCTTCGCCCAGCGAAGCCGCTAATTCATTGAATTTTCGCGTTTCTTTATCACAAATGCCGGTATCCAGCGACGGGACGGAGGCAATGACAACCACTTTTCCCTTGTCATCGGAAAGTTTATACGACGACAAATCATTTGTGGTCGCCATAAAATCCGGTGCCGGCTGACCGACAGAAACCTCATTGCCAACCAATGTCAGCGGGCTTCCTTTGAATGTAATTGCGTTTTCTCGTTCCATGTTTTATCCCCTTTCACAACTAACTTTCACTATACACGAAGTGATTGAACTTATCAAAACCACTTTTAACATTTTTCTCCCATTCCCGATTTCCCGAAAAACAAGAGAGGACAGCCGAAGCATCGTTAATACCCCGGCTGTCCGTCCCCTCCGGGAGTATTTTAGTAGTTCACCGCTTCCAGCTCAAAATGGGCCTGTGGATGCTCACAGGCCGGACAGGTACCGGGGGCCTCCAAACCTTCATGGACATACCCACAGTTTCGGCAGATCCAACGAACCTTTTCGCCGCGGCGAAAAACCTCGTTGTTCTGGATGTTCTGACGCAACTTGATGTAACGGTCGCGGTGGCGGGCTTCAGCAACCGCGATCTTACGGAACACTGCGGCGATTTCCTTAAAGCCCTCTTTTTCCGCTGTTTCAGCGAAACCGGGGTACATTTCGGTCGTCTCGTAGTTTTCACCGTCTGCGGCTTCCTTGAGATTCTCTTCAGTCGAAGCAATCACGCCGGCCGGAAATACAGCACACACTTCCGCTTCGCCGCCTTCGAGAAACTTAAACAGCCGCTTGGCGTGTTCCTTCTCTTGGTTGGCCGTCTCTTCAAAGATCGCCTGTATCTGCACAAAACCCTCCTTCTTAGCTTGGCTGGCGAAATAGGTGTACTTGTTGCGAGCTTGTGATTCACCGCAGAATGCTGTTAAAATGTTTTTCTCCGTCTGCGTTCCCTTTAAACTCATAGCGGTACCTCACTTTCCATTTTGATAAATTATTGTTAATTCGATGACATCTCTGAACAGGTTTCGCATATCCCTTCCATATAAACCGTCTTACGCATGATTTGAAACTGCCCTTGCAGATGGGCCGGTATCTCTATATTGTCAAACGGTTCATAGTGAAAGTCAATCACTTTACCGCATTTTATGCAGCGAAAATGCTGGTGGTCCTCCATCCCGCCGTCGTACCGCCGGGGTTGACCGGTCCCTTCCACCCGAAACGCTACTCCGATCTCGGCTAAAGTCAACAAGGTGCGGTTAACGGTGTCCAGTGAGATATTATGTATATCTTCCCGCACCATCTTGTGGACTTCCTCGGCGGTTGGATGCGTATCGGTATTGATCAGGGCCTTATACACCGCAATCCTTTGCGGTGTAATTTTCAGCCCGTTTTTCCTACACCGATCCTCGAAAGCCATCAATTTCGCATCCAATGTCGTTTTTTCAGCCATTTCATGCATTTCAAATTCCCCAACTTTCATAATTCAGAAAAACTACTATTTAGTTACATATACTAAATAAGATTTGTTCTTGTTTGTCAAAATTTTTTCAACTTTTTAAAAAAACATCCTCAAAAGACAATTCTTGACGGACAAACAGACTGGTGTATAATGCTCCCTTTGGTTCTCTGGAATCTGTAAAAGAAGCGGACATGATAAAGAACAACTAAAGGCCCGCTTTTGAGCAAAAAACCGTAAGTCTTTTTTTAGATAAGGCTTACATTAGCAATGCCAACGTAGCTCAACGGTAGAGCACCGGTTTTGTAAACCGGCGGTTGTGGGTTCGATTCCCACCGTTGGCTTTCTTATATTTTGGGAAAACCACCCAAAGAAGATTTCCGAGTGCTTTTTTTCAAAGGAACGCATAATGGAACGGGCAATTGAAAAAGCCAACGCCCTGATTGAAGCCATGGAGTACATCCGCGGCTTTAAAGGCAAAACTGTTGTCGTCAAATTGGGCGGCAGTATTCTGGACAACATCGATCTTCAGAAAAAACTTCTGACGGATGTGGTTTTTATGTCCATCGTCGGGATTCGACCGATTCTGGTTCATGGCGGCGGCAAAGCCATCACGGCAGCGATGAACGAGGCCGGTCTGGAACCGGTCTGGGTACAGGGCAGACGCTATACGGATGAACGCACCCTGGCCATCGTAGAACACACACTGGTCAATAAAGTGAACCAGCCGATTTGCCGCATTCTCAACGACATGGGAATCAAAGCAATGGGGCTGCACTCATTGAGCAGTTGTGCGGTTTTTGCCGAACCGCTGCGATTAGAAGGCCAGGACGGACGCAAACTGGATTTGGGCCTGGTCGGGAAAACCACAGAGGTCAATGCCGATTTATTGACAACGCTGTGCACCAACGGGGTGATTCCTGTGATTGCGCCGGTGGCACGCTCCAAAACCGGCGGCAAACTGAATATCAATGCCGACAGCGTCGCCGGTCATGTTGCGGCCGCCGTGAAAGCCGAAAAACTCGTCGTTCTCAGTGACACCCACGGAATCCGGATGGAAATGGATGACCCGGATAGCTGGATTTCGAGTGTCAGTGAGGCAGAGATTGAAGAAATGATCAAAAACGGCATTATTTCCTCCGGAATGATGCCTAAAGTCGAAGCGTGTATTACAGCACTCAACGGCGGAACCGGAAAAGCCCACATCATTGACGGACGCATTCCGCACTCCTTGTTGCTGGAAATATACACAGACAAAGGAATCGGAACACAGATTATAAAATAAGTTTAAACTTTTAGCATTTAAAGAGTGAGAATTCAAGATGAATACACAGGAAGTAATCGCGTTGTTTGACAAATATGTGATCGGTAACTATGGCCGGCTGCCGAAGGTCATCACAAAAGGACTCAATAACAAACTGTGGGACCTCGAGGGCAACGAAATACTGGACATGTTCCCCGGATGGGCGGTCAGCGGTATCGGCCACTGCCATCCGAAAGTGGTCCAGGCCGTCCAGAAGCAGGCCGCCGAATTGCTTCACATGGACAATACGTTCTATACCCTTCAGCAGGGACAGTTGGCCAAAATGCTTTCCGAGCGGGGATTCGGCGGAAAAAGCTTCTTCTGCAACAGCGGCGCCGAGGCCAACGAAGCCGCCCTCAAACTGGCTCGCAAGCATACCCCGCGGGAGAAATACAAATTTATTACCGCTGAAAAAAGTTTTCACGGCCGGACATTTGCAACGGTCACTGCGACCGGGCAGCCGAAATACCATGAAGGTTTTCTGCCTCTTCCGGCAGGCTTTGTGTATGTGCCTTACAATGACATCGATGCGCTGCAGGAAGCCTTTGATGATGAAGTCGCAGCCGTCATGATCGAACCGATCCAGGGAGAAGGCGGCGTTCACGAAGCAACCGCCGAATATATGCAGACGATTCGCGACTTATGCGATGAGCACAGGGCATTGATGATCCTTGATGAAGTGCAGACGGGCATGGGACGAACGGGCCGATGGTTCGGCTATCAGCATTATGAGGTCACACCGGACATCATCACACTGGCCAAATCATTGGGCGGCGGTCTGGCGATCGGGGCCATGATGGCCCGGCCGGAAATTGCCGCTTCGCTTGTCCCGGGAACACACGCCTCCACCTTCGGCGGCAACCCATTGGCTTGTGCGGCCGGTATTGCTGTGATCGAAGCGATTGAACAAGAGGAACTGATTGACAACACGAATAAGATGGGACAGTATGCTCGCGAAAAGCTTGAACAACTGAAGCAAGCATATCCTGTTATCGATCACATTCGGGGCAAGGGGTTGATGCTCGGTATTCAACTGACGCTTCCCGGTTCCACCATTGTCAGCCGATGCCTTAAAAAAGGTCTGCGCATCAACTGCACCCAGGAAACCGTGCTTCGGTTTATGCCTTCGATGACGGTGACACGGGAAGAAATTGACAACGCGGTCGGCATTCTCGACGAAGCCCTTAACGAGGAAGAATGACCATGAAAAGTTTTTTGTCGATTCTGGACTGTACAACCGACCAATTAAATGAACTGCTGGTATTGAGCCGTGAACTAAAAGCGCTTTATAAAAGCGGCAAACGGGACGTGTGCCTGTCCGGGAAAGTGCTTGCCATGCTGTTCGAGAAGACAAGTCTGCGAACGCGCGTCAGCTTTCAGGTTGCCATGCATGATTTGGGCGGGATGGCCATTTATATGAAACCGGAAGACATCGGCGTCATCGGCCAACGGGAACCGGCTAAAGACATGGCAAGAGTCTTTGCCCGATATGTCGACGGCATTATGGCACGAACATTTTCTCATGAAACGATCGTCGAACTGGATCAATGGGCCGATGTGCCCGTCATTAATGCGCTCAGCGACTGGTCCCACCCGTGCCAGGCGATGGCCGATATGTTAACGATTTCTGAACAGTGCGGCGGTCTGAAAGGACTGAAACTCGCCTACATTGGTGACGGTAATAATGTTGCCCGGTCGCTGGCATTTGCCTGTGCCAGGTTTAACATGAAATATGTTTGCGCCTCACCCAAAGGGTATGAACTTGACGAAAACTCATTGAATCTTGCCAATTCCGTCACAGCCGGCTGTGCCGCGCAGACCAACGACCCCTGCGAGGCCGTAAAGAACGCAAACGTGGTTTATACCGATACCTGGGTGAGTATGGGGCAGGAAGACGAGAAAGCTGAACGCATCGCTGCATTTGAGGGTTTTTCCGTGGATGAAAAGCTGATGGCGAATGCCCCCAAAGATGCGAAAGTTATGCATTGCCTGCCGGCGTACCGGGGCTATGAGATATCCGACGGTGTCGTGGAATCTGAAAACTCGACGATCTTCGACCAAGCCGAGAACCGGCTGCATTTCCAGCGTGCTTTACTTAAATACCTGATGGCAAACTAAAATTGCATGAGACATGGCATGATCCGCACGATCCTCGTCGCCACAACGAATCCGGGGAAGCTCGAAGAATTAACCGCCCTGCTGGGACAGGCCAGCCGGGATATTAAATGGTTGAGCTTGAAAGAGTTCCCCGACATTCCCGAGATGGTCGAAGACGGCGAAACGTTTGCTGACAACGCCCGCAAGAAAGCACTAGGGTATGCCAATGCCGCAGGTCTGTGGACCATCGCGGATGACTCCGGTCTTGTCATCGACGCCCTGAACGGAGCGCCGGGCGTTTACAGCGCCCGCTACGCCGCGGATGAATGCAGCAGTTCAAACCGAAAAACAATGGATAGAGCTAATTGGGAAAAGGTACTCCGGCAATTAAAAGACATTCCGGATAAAAAGCGGACAGCTCGCTTCGTGTGCCATTTATGTCTGGCCTCGCCCCAAAAAATTCTGCTCGAAACGACCGGCACAATTGAAGGTGTTATCAACCATTGCCCCGTGGGCGAAAACGGGTTCGGCTACGACCCGATCTTCTATATCTCTTTCGTGGATAAAACCGCCGCGCAACTCGATAATCATGAAAAGAACGGAATTTCTCACCGCGGTAATGCTATCCGGCAATTCAAACCCCTGCTGGAAAATCTCCTGAAGCAATGAGCAGAAAAGAAAATTTTCGCCCTGTCATAAAATTTCAATGTTCTTTTTGCCGATGGAAAGTTCTTGACATTTACGAACAGAGGTTGTTAAGTATCCTCTCGGTTCTGATGAATGAAGACAAAAAAATGGGGTTATGCGTTAATTACAGGAATTGGTGAATAACCAAGATAAGGTATTATGGCAAAAACAACAAAAGAAAAATCCCTGGTGATCGTGGAGTCACCCGCGAAAGCAAAGACAATCAATAAATATCTTGGCGGCGGCTTCGAAGTGAAGGCGTCCATGGGGCACGTGCGGGACCTGCCTTCCAAGGGAATCAATATCGACATCGAGAATAATTTCGAACCCACCTACGAGATTACACCGGGGCGCAAGCGTACCGTGACTTCGCTGAAGTCAACCGCCAAACAATGCAAAACTGTTTTTCTGGCAACGGACCTTGACCGGGAAGGAGAGGCCATTGCCTGGCATTTAAAAGAGTGCCTCGGTCTGAAAGATGAAAACACCTATCGCGTCGTCTTCAACGAAATCACGAAAAACGCGATTCAAAAAGCGTTTGAAAACCCGAGTAAACTTGATATGGATCGGGTTCTGGCACAGCAGGCCCGCCGCATTTTGGACCGGATCGTCGGTTATCAGGTCAGCCCCCTGCTGTGGAAAAAAGTCGCCCGCGGCTTGAGCGCCGGAAGAGTGCAGTCCGTTGCCGTCAAAATAATTGTACTCCGTGAACGGGAGATTCGGGCGTTTGAACCGCAGGAATACTGGCTGATTCCCGCGGTATTCACGTCCACCCCGCAGAACAACCTGACCGCGGAGTGGCAGGCCTTCTTAAGTTCGGCTCCGGAGGGGCGAACACTGGCTCAGCAAAATCAGTGGCTGGCCGATCATAACGCTTTTAAGGCCGACCTTATCACCGCCAACGGAGAAAAATTTCACGTTGACAACCCGAAAGATGCCGATTTGCTCCTGGGCAATCTGCAAACGGCCCGTTACACCGTTTCAGATATTATCACGCGACGGGTCACGTCCAGACCCGCCCCGCCGTTTATCACATCGACGCTGCAGCAGGCCGCGGCGAATCGTTTGGGGTTTGCGACCAAGCGCACCATGCGAATCGCCCAGCAACTTTATGAGGGGATTGACCTTGGCTCCATGGGGGCGTTGGGTTTGATCACCTATATGCGAACCGACAGCACCAACCTGTCGAATGACGCCATTAACGCCGGCAGACACTTTATTGAGACGCAAATCGGGCCAAACTATGTCCCCGATAAACCCAATCGATATGCCTCCGGCAAAGGCGCACAGGAGGCCCATGAAGCGATCCGCCCCACCGACCCGGATCTGGCACCGGATGATATCAGACAATTTCTGACGGATGAGCAATATAAACTTTATGACCTCATCTGGAGACGATTCATCGCCTGCCAGATGGCCGCCGCGCAGTGGGATACAACACGCATTGAAATCGCCGGCATCTCCGACTCATTCTCCTGCCAGTACCGCACCACGGGCCGTGTCTTGGTCTTTGACGGCTTTACCCGGATCTGGCCGACGTCCGCGGATGATCCTCAACTGCCTTCGCTTAAGACCGAAGATACCCTTCACGCAGTCGAGATCAAAGCGAATCAGCATTTCACAAAACCGCCGGCCCGCTACACAGAGGCCTCACTGGTCAAGGCGCTCGAAAAAGAAGGCATCGGCAGACCCAGCACGTATGCCTCGATTGTTTCAACCATTCAGGATCGAAACTATGTCGAACAGATCGAACGCAAGTTTCATGCGACCGACTTAGGCGAGGTTGTAACCGATAAACTCGAAGAATGTTTCCCCCGCGTGATGGACATCGCCTTTACGCGGCACATGGAAGAGCAGTTGGACAAGATCGAAGAGCAGCATCTTGACTGGGTCGAGGTGCTTAATAAATTTTACGGTCCCTTCAAAGAGAATCTTGAAAAAGCGGAAAAGACCGGACATGCCAAGGCGGAAACCCAGCCGAGCAAGTACATGTGCCCGGAATGCAACGCCCCCATGGTGTACCGTTTCGGGAAGAACGGCCGGTTCCTGAGCTGCTCGGCCTATCCCGATTGTAAATTTGCATGTCCCTGTGACAAGGAAGGTAACATGGTCGAAAACACCGAAAGCAAACACAAATGCCCCAACTGCTCCAAACCGCTTGTTGAAAAAATGGGGCGATTCGGCCCGTTCCTCGGCTGTTCAAATTATCCCGAGTGCAAAACCATTCTCAAGATGGACAAAGAAGGCAATCCCCTCCCGCCCAAACCGCCGGCCGAACCGACCGGGATCAAGTGCCATAAATGTAAAACGGGTGAACTGGTCATTCGCCAAAGCAAGCGCGGACTGTTTTTGGGCTGCAACAAATTTCCGAAATGCCGAACCATCGTCAGTATGCAAAAACTCGACGAGCTCAAAACGCTTCAGGCGGAAGGGAAATGGCCCCCCTCGGATATCGAAGAGGCCCAAAAAATCGTTTCCGTAAAAAGTAAAGCCAAAAAAACACCAAAGAAAACAACAGTACGATGACACGTGATGAAAAAAAATCAGGTGACGGTATTAAGGCAGATACTTTCGAGACGGTCGAACCGATTGGAAAACGCGTTCTGATCCGCAAAGACGAGGACAAGAAACAAACCAAAGGCGGGATTCAACTGCCCGACAATATTGAAATCCCGACCATCACGGGCCGGATTGTCTCAGTCTCAGCGGAAGTGGCAATGTCCAGCGAAGTCCCGCTCAAGCAATATGACAAAGTATTATTCAATCCCAAGGGTGCCATTCCCGTTGATTTCGAAGGTGATAACCGGCTGTTTGTCGTCGAAGTCGAAAATGTTGTCGCGGTCTTTCGTAAAGCATAAGCATTCTTTCCGCCCGCCCATAAAAAAATGCGGCCGAACGTACTTGTCGTTCGGCCACATCATCAACACCTCCTCCGGTGCCAATCTCCGATTTTTCCTTGGACGCTACTAAAAGCTGTTATCCTATGATTGCGATTCGGAGACCTATAGAGGAGGACCACTTACATTTGTTTTCTCCTTCTTAACACAGCGCCTGCACCCAACCCCAGCAGTACAACAGTCGCAGGTTCCGGAACTTCATTATCTCCGGGAACCGGAATGTCGTCATTGTCTCCGGGAACCGGGATGTCGTCAACATTATCATCCGGGACCTCGGGGGTGCTTGGAAATCTAAAGCGGTTGGGATTAAAAAAACCGGGCACGGGACTCACAGCACCCGGAGACCGAATCGGATTCTGATATCTGCCTCCGCCAGGCGAGTACTGACCGTCGATAATACCAGCACCGGGGAGTTCATCTTCAAAATCCTCTCTGGCGAAGACTGCAACGACGAGTTTAGGGGAGTCGACAGAAATGGTGGTATCCACGCCGCTGGTTGATGATACATCGCCAAGCCAGTACAAAAAGCGATAGCCCGGCTTCGGGATCGCCGACAATGCAACCGTCTGGCCGATTTGTATTTTATGGATTCCCATCCCCGGGTTTACCGAACCGGCATCCGGCGGGCTGGCCTGGAGCAAAAGTGCATAGCCATCCTCATTGCCCTGTGCCAACAGGGACACGGACAAAACGATAAGCAAGCCGAACAAATTGATCCATTTTTTCTTGTACATACGGTTTTCCATGGCAGTTCCCCAAAGACGCTAAGTGTCGTTTCTATTTTCTACGCTTTAGAGACAGAAGGACCCCATAGGACAGCAGAACCAATGTCGCCGGCTCCGGAACACCCGGGATCGGAATATCATCTGCAATGGGGGGGGCTATTTCCATTTTTCCAAGCTCGGGCCCATTATTGCTGTAGAGCAAGAGGAACCAAGATTGCGCATTGTCACCTTGAATGAGAGCCCCGTTATCAAATTCCCAAACAGCCCTTGTACCTTCAAAATAGCCGCTACCAACTTTTGGTTCTCCTCCTCCGGAATCTGTTGTACCGAGGAACTGAGATTGCCCGATATCTGTGGTTGTGGAATCGATGGGACCTGCATCTACCCCAGTAAGCGCAAAATAGTTAAAAGTAGGGTCCTCGCAGAAAACCTGGTATGCGTAAACGAACTCTGTCGCCTCCCCCTCATAACCAGTGTCCTCCATCACAATATCTGCATGCGCCCCTTGATAGATAGCAAATTCAAGACGGACAGTTGATGTGAGCCCAGCAAATGACTGTTCATGGACACCATAATAATACGCCTCCCCATCATCGAAAACCGTCGGAATAAACTGAGGACGCGTTCCTGGCGTATCAAATCCTGCGTGCGTCACCGAAATCAGCGGCAACAATAACATGAGTGTAAATAGTATCTTTTTCATCACGATCTCCCTATATTACTACCCAAACAAAAAGTATATTTCATAAAACACGATAAGCTTTTTGAATGTAAAAGGAGTTTTGCCCTGTGAAATGAACATACTATCGCATCAAAGCGATGAAGCCAGGTAGAGCATTAAACAACTTTTACGATCTCAAAGACATCCCAAAGAGCATTTCATTCGCCTTTCGGCTCAATCGATCCTCTTCCTGCCGCATCGAACGCATGCCTCCACGCACTGTCCGATACATGTCAGACTGTCCTCTTCCTCGTAAAAGTCTTTTCTGCACCTTGTATGCAGTTTGTTAGAAATGAAGTTTTGTTTGATGAATACCGCAATCAAAAAAACTTCCTGCGTTACAATAAGATTCAGTTTTCAATAGATCTTTCCGAACCTTACTCCTCACAGTAAGTCTTTCCAATAACTCCCCGAATTGCATTGACATAAAGCAACAATTAAAACTTGTTTCTTTCTTCCTGCTCCCCCAAGAGCTTGATGATGAGTGTATTTAAACAAATTCAAGCCGCAAAGTCAAGGAAAAAATGGGATTTTTAGATAACATTTTTTTTCGCCACCCCTTTTTTCGATTCGCACCAGGACAAAAAGAAGGGTGTTCGCTTGAAATAGTGTTATATTTCAAGGAACTTTTTGGATTTGTCCGATAACAGTGGCATGGTTTAACTGTTTTTTTAGGAGTACTTACCATGCCAGCAAAACTGATTG
>JAOUFG010000049.1 GCA_029858345.1 Phycisphaerae bacterium | reverse complement strand
GCCAGACGCTGTATCAAACGAAAAAGCAAACGCAGAGAGCTTGCTCGGTTTTATCATTACAAGCGACATAAGCTATTGGCTCCACTAAGGGTTAAAGAACGAAAATGAAATTGGACAGTAAAATTAGCCATACCAACCTGTTTCTATGAGTCTATTCCCGAATCGCCTGGCTAACGGTCGCGAAAGTGTAGCCGCGTTTTTGTATTTCCTGCACTATCATTTTGATCGCGACCAGATTCCCCTTCGTCGACTCATTCGTATGAAGCGATGTTTCATGCAGCAGGATGACGGATCCGCCCTTAAAGTGTGTTAAAACCGACGCCGACAACTGTTCCGGAGTTTGGGGCAGGTAATCTCGGGGATCCACGTTCCAGAAAGCAAGTTTCCTCCTATACAGCAACACATAACACAGTGTAATCAGGTTCAGTTTTCCATAGGGAAGTCGAAGCCAAAAAGAATTCTTGCCACGGTTTTCCTCTTTTATTGCAGTACTGCCGCGTATTAAGTCCTTCACTGCAGAGAACGGCAAGCACCCCCAAGGATGAACATGTCGATATCCGTGTTCGCCCACCTCATGGTCATGCTTGATAATGTCTTGATATAATTCGGGATGTTTTTGTATATTCCGACCGGTCAGAAAAAAGGTCGCTTTAACGTCCAACTCTTCGAGCAAGTCCAGTATCTCTGGTGTCGACTCAGGATTAGGGCCGTCATCAAATGTCAGGCAAACGAAGCCGCTTTCTTTTATCGCGCGCAAGAATTTTCGTCTAAGGTAATTGCGCGGCCAATAAGGCAAAATGAAATATAAGCCCACTAAAACCCCTAAACTCAATACAATGTAGATCGCTGTCATTGCTATGGATTGACTTGTTCAAGCAGACTTTCAATCATGTCAATAAATCGCTTTGCCATCACAGGACCGGCTACTTTCTCATTGGCCTGATAAGCTGCCTGAAGCCTATTTTTTCTCAACTCCGGATCAGAGCACAGATCGGCGATCTTATCGGCCAAATCATCCGGATCAGCGGGCTTTGCAAAACTGACACAGTCATCATTGAAAACACTTTCAGCTGAACGCAAACGTGAAGCCACAATGGGGATCCCGCTGGCAGCATATTCAAACATCTTCGTAGACAAGGCAATATTCATAAAATCGTCACTCCTATAAGGTACGATCCCGATATCATGGGAACGGATCAACTCACGTAACTGCTCGTGCGATTGAAGGCCTCCCAGGGTCACCCGGGCCTCAAGATTTAGGTCTGAAATGAGCTTTTCCAATCGTGTCCGATATTCAGCATCATACCGTCCGTTGATTTGCAATGTTGTACCGGGAATACGGCCTTGGATACGACCGATCGCCTGGATCGCCTCGACCAGGCCAAAACGTTCTGCAACCGTACCATGATAGATAATTTTAGCACCTTCCGTAATCGTCTCAACTCGACGGTGTTCATCAAAGGTGAATACTTTTGTATCGGACGCATTCATCATCACCGTTATCTTGTCAGGCTTTACGCCGCGCTGTATCAATCGTTCTTTGAAACCGGGACTGGCAGTGACGATGTGGTCTGAAAACCAACAAGAAACCTTTTCAGCAAATTTAACAAAAGGTTTAATCAGCGCCAATTTCCCCTTTCCCCATTTTGATTCAAAAAGTTCGACCGACAGATCGACAACATCAAGGACAACCACTTTCCCAAGCATTTTATGTAATATCCCGGTCAGTACCATATACTCCGGCAGGGTATGGACTACGAGCACATCGGGAGGACGGTTTATCATTAACCGCTGCAGCTTAATGAACGAAGCCGTCATAAAACAAAAGGTGGACCATAGATATTTCAGAAATCCATCACGATCCATTTCCCTGCAAATCCGATACACCGTTATACGACCCCGGTGTTCGACCTTGGGCTGATCTTTACTCTGAAAGCAGACAATATCAACATCTATCCCGGCCTCAGCCAGGGCTCGGGCCTGCTGCTTAAGGCGTGAATACATCGGATAATGATATTTCGCCATAATGCATACCCGGTGGGTTTTTGTTTCACCGGCTCGCGGTTTCCCCGGAATGATGCACCCCATCCGCTTAAGCTGTTCCTGCTTTATGTAGCGGGCAATATCATCTGGAATTTCCTGGGGGTATCGGTGTAAAAAGGCCCAGATATATCCAGCCATCCCTGCAAGTGAATTCAGGACATAGGGCTTATGCAATACCCGGCGAACATATTTCCCCATCAGGTAAACAGGATGTACCCTGCAGGCATAATCACGATGGCCATACATAAAGCTGGTTTGCAATTTTTGTTTGACCGTTTCCGGGCTCCCGTGGTGACGGATTTGCAGTTGAGGGAATGACCGAACCTGCCATCCCTTCATCGCAGCGGTGACCTCAATGATGCTATCTTCGCCGCCAAAGCGAAGGGGTATCAATTCGATCTCTTCAAAACATTCACGCCGGAAGATTTGGAACGCCCCGCCAACGCTTCGCTCTCGATTTCCAGGAATGCTCTTAAAAGAACCGTTAAGCCGTTCATAAACGTAGCCCCCAGCGATCCCCAGTTCCGGGGTCAATTGGAACTGTGAAAAAAGCCGTTCGAAAGAATCCGGCTCAAATGACACATCCGCGTCCACAAATCCGAAAAAGTCATACCCGGCTCCATTGATCTGCCGGACCCCTTCCTGCTGGGCATATACTTTCGATGCAAAGTCTCGCTGTGCGTTTCCGCTAAATCGAACAAGTTTGATAAAGTCATACTGTTGAGCATATTGAGCGACGACCGCATCAGTTCCGTCCTTTGAGCCGTCACTGACAATCACCCACTGATCGGGTAAAATCGTCTGCGCAGCCACCGAACGGATCGTCTGTTCGATATGATCGGCCTCGTCACGCGCCGGCGTAACCAGTACATAGAGTGGATGGTATTTTTTCTGAGTTGAAACGTTCAAAATCTGCTTCCCTATATGTTAGTTTCAATGATTTCGAGCGTGACGGTTGTCCAAGCAACTGCGGCATTTTTGCAGCGATAATCAAAAAGAACCAGAATACCAGCGAACTATATATCTGACTTCCAGACGACAACGCACTCTCAAAGAAATTCAAGACCAAAAATTGAAATATCATTGTTAGGATAAAAGCCTTATAGGGACCGGAGCTTAGGGAAAGGGTCTGATAGATTGGAACGGCAATAAACCCCAGCCATAATAACAGCCCAACCACTCCCAGTCCGATTGCCAGCGATAAATAGCCATTATGCAGGGAGGATTTGGCGCTGCCGACCCAGAGGGCTCGGCCTTCCCGGTAAAAACGGGGATCTTCCCAGACCTTTCCAGAAACTTCATAGCCATACCCCTGAATGGGTTGCTCTTTAATCAGCAACAAGCACCCTTCCCAAAATTCTGTCCGACCGGTGAGTGTGGTAATCGTTGCATCACCCCGCGTCAGACTGGCCGGCTTTGTCTGTAACAAAACGGACACACCGAGGGTCAGGGCCAATGTAAACACGAGACATACAACTAAATGCTTGAGGGTCATGCTTTTTATCGAAAGGGACAGCCATACAACCCCTCCAAGAATGGCGGCCAGCAGGGATGAACGGGAACCGGACAGAACATGCAGTCCCGCTGCCAAACACAACAGAACAGCAATCACTGGCTTGCCGGGTCGTCGCGTTGTCACAAACTTCCAAACCAGTATTGGATACGCTGTCATACAGAATGACCCGAACATATTCGGTCGATCCGCAAGCCCAACAAAACGGTCAGGTGCCCGCCAATACCACACTCGACCGGGAAAAAAGATTAGAGCTGCAACATTTAGAAGGATCCCAACCGCAATGAACCAGAAGAAGATATTGAGAGCTTTGTCCATTTTTTTTCGTTTGTCAAGCCAGGTGTGTAAACCGAGCAGAAACATAAAAAAGATCAAGAACTCACATGAACGGATCAAGGTGAATTTTTGATCCAGTGAATATCCTGTCGACAAGATCGCATATAGGATAAACATCCCGAAAAATACCAGGTATTTCGGAAAACATTTAACCTTTCCGGTAAACCAAGATCTTATAAACTGTAAGATTCCGCAGCAACCGACTAAAAAAACCAACAAAATCCTGATGTAGCTGGCAGTATCGACCGTCCCTTGTTCTTCGACCGTCTTGGGGATGTTTGAGTATAAAAGCCAACTGACGCATGGCGACAGGAGGATCAGAATGATTGCCAATTCGTAACGGCGCCAACAGCTAAGCAACAACGCTACGATCCCGACCGCTGCGATTCCAGCCATCAAAATCAATGTCAGGTTGTCATAGTTATCCAGCACCTACGTTTCCTATGTTGAAATCCAAAGGGGCGTTATTTCTGAAGTAAATTTCGCCATTTTCGTTTTATCTTTCCTTCGATACCGGTTTTTTGAGCCAGAAAGCGCATTCCCTCAGACAGACCGGACACCGTGGCATGCAGCATATTCACGAATACCGGATACACCCGCGGCGCATACAAATAAAGTGTTGACTCTTCCCAATAATTCGTACCAAAACGCTTTTTGTATTCAGCGTCCCCGAATCCGAAGTCAAAACAATTCACCTCGGGATCCTCACAAAGCCGCTCTAATACTTTCAGGAACAAAACGGTTCCCGCGTGCCATTGTTTCAGGTCCGGATTAAACCCCATTTGCTGAAGGAAGTACCGTCCCTCATATCGTAGCCCGAATTGAAAGGCACAGGGCTCATTATTCAGGTACAGCACATGCAGTTGGAGCCATCCGTTCTCGGCGGCGGTCGTCAATTGCTTGCGCGTCGGTGCATCATCGATCAACCCGCATCCTAACCCGTGCTGATAGGTTCGTGAAGAAATTGCCGCGGCGTGAGACAGGATTTCAGGCATGCTGCCCGCATCCGTGCATTCCGCCAACCTTACCTGAAATTTACTCTTAATCTGCCGGACTTGGCGTCTCAGCGTTTGCCGGGTTTTGGAGGAGTGGTATGCATAAAAAGCGTCTGTCTGATCGGGAATGCTCATTTGCCAGTGGCCGTCGATCTTTAAAAAATGGTTGCGGCAGAGTGCCGGAATCTGTTTTCTGAATACGGAATACAAGGGGCTGTCTAAAGGTAACTGCCGGAAAATGACAACATCCGCCTGCTTTCTGCAGGTCGAAGCATACAAATGGCCCACGAGTTTTCGGCACGTTTCTTCACCGAGATCCCCCAGATATCCTCCGTAAGTAACCGTTATACCTTTCAAAGAGGGTTTCAGGACTTCGAGGTATCCAAACTTGCAGGGGATTTCAACAAAGCCCAGTATTCCGACGAGCATCGCGTGGGGCTTGCCTTCTTTTAAAAGGAGCAGGGCATAGGGTTCATGGTCCGGCAAGGACTCAGCAAGCGATACATATCTGTTAAATTCGGCCTCAATGTCTGTTCTATGGCCGGATTCGTTTTTTAGGGTTTGCCAGATGGCCTGAAGTGTCCTGATCTGCTCAAGGGTATGAAAAGTGCAAACACCCCAACAGCTGTCATCAGAATCACTGTTTGCCCTTACCAATTGAAAGGGCTCACATGTGTGCTCTATTTCATTGCTGTGGCTAATGGATTGAACCTTCATAAATCAACTTCTGAATGATCTTGTCTTTGCCTTTAAAGGCAGTACTATTTTGATTTCTCACTTTCTGTTTTGTCTCCAATCCGTTTGAGCCATGCTTCACGCCAAAAGAAAAAACAGGACCTGTCGCATCCGTACCAATCTTCACCATCACAGATAGCGCCTTCTAAAAGCACGGTATTTTTTGCTTTTCGAATTTCACGCGTGGATTCTAATATCATCGTTTCCAAACGCTTAAAAACTTTGAGTCTCCTGCCGCAATATTGTCGCTGTGCGGGCATCCACCGTAATCCTTTGCATTTGCCCGTTTCGTCAAGCGTAGACAATACCTCCTCAAGAGATCGAACTTCGATAGTTTCTCCCGGTTGGAGGTTGAGCGATTCATGACTTCTCGTGGAATATTTTTTTTCAGTCACAATCTCACTGCCTGAGTGTTCTTCTTTCCCATGAATAAGAAACTTCAATTTTGAGAAAACAAATTTTAAAGTTTCCCAGAAACCTTTTTTTTGGGTACGATACATCAGCTTAACGATTTTGTTTCCCAACCTTTTTTTTGACAGAAGAATCAAATCCTGTTCCTGTCCGCAACATGCTTTTTCTGCAATTCCATTATACATCTTTCTTCCTGCTTAAAGAACATTTGGCTTTTTTGACTTTTTCCCACACAGAATTTATCGTCTTATTTCGATGCAGCAGGCATACTTGATAATAACACCGGGCAGCGATTTTCGGTATGGTTCCGTATGCAGCAATCGTACGTGTGAGATTCAACGATTGATTGGCCAATCTTCGTTTCCATTCAGAGTCACCATGACAAAAATAACATGACGTTATGTGTTCGGCATATGCCTGTTTAATGATCTGCATCATCAGCATGACGCCAATTGAATAACTTGACGCATATTTTTCCTTGAAGGCGGTCCATAACAAGCATAATTTGTCTCCCGAACGGATACCGAAAGCAAACGCCGCATCTTCCTGGTCCAGCTTTAAAAAATACACATACCCATGATTCATTTGAAGACCCTTGAGAATTAACGTTTTGTGGTGAGGATTTTGTTTCAGCATAAAATTGCCGCGGCGCCGCAGCCAGCTTTCCTGCTGAATGCCGATGATTCGGTCAATAACATCAGGGGACTCCTTTTGCCCGGAAATACACTCGATCTGGACATCGTAATCTTTATGTAACTTCTTTTCTTTTCGTAACAATTTCTGAAACGATTTCCGCTGGCCATACGATTCCTTCAGTTGATCCAGGGAATTGTGCACCTCGACGCCGTAACAGCAATTTCTGTAGATACTGTGAACGCTCCATGCCTGATCTTTTAAGCACTCATACAATGTACAGGTTACGGTGTCATGATCCGAAAGGTCATTGATATACAATAGATTAAACAGCTTTTGTTTTGTGATCTCCTCTGCCAGCAATGCGACAGCTTCTGTGTAATCTTTATTCTGAATAACGCCATGACAACTGACCGGATCTCGTCCCAGAGGCATGCCGATTCGAAGTGTTCCAAAGCGATAGATGCATAACGGGAATAATCCGATCATGCTTTGGTTGTGCCATAAAGACAAAAAAAGAATCTCCCGTCCTTTTTTGGCCTCGGAAATATGGGACTCAAGCCATGCTCTGGAAAAAGCGGGTGATTTATAGATCGAGTTTTTTTCTAAGTCATCGCAAAACGGGGCCACTTTTTCATGAAAATGATCGCGACTATAAATATGAAATTGGATTTCGCTCATCTTGTCCCCAACGTTAGTATGTTTTTACAGGCTCACGATTCTCATCTGAGAATTCGGGGCGAGATATTTCTCCTGATTCCTCCCGAGGAGTCCGTTTGAGCAGCACCACTAATCGAGAAAGCGTCTGCCTTGTAAATTGTTTTTCTCTCTCATCCAACAGCGAACTTCGAAAGGCGACAAAAAGGATAACAGTGGCGACTATAAGCTGCGCCGTGCAGTATAGATAAAGATTTGATTTCAATAAGAGCAGGTTCATCACCAATACACCTACAAACAGAACCGCTCCGATTCCCAGCCGCGGCCACTCGATCGGAAGCGGGTATTCTTTCAGCCCAATCATAAACAAGGAGCCACCCAAAATAAAAAGCGTTGCGTTTGAGGCCAACAGCGCCCCATACCAGGAGAAGTAATTGACAAGGATAAAGTTAGCAATGATCGAAAAGACCGCGGAGACGATGACAATCAGGCCGATAATATAACTTTTCTGGATTGTTTTCAAAAGCGTCTCACCATAGTAGAAGATGCCCAAGAAGGCCATCCCCGGCATCATCAACAAGGTCACCAGATAAGCATCGGCATATTCCGGCGGTGCAATCAGCGGAAGTAGCAACCGTGCACCAAACAGAACACAATAAGAGCCGGCCATGACCGACCATGCCAGGTAGCTTAGCAGTCGGGACATCTGCTTTTTGATATCGGGACTATCCAACTGCGAGAAAACAAAAGGCTGAAAGGACATCTGAAACGGTAGCACCAGAACCATTAATAAAACAGCCGCCAGTTTTTGCCCCAGGGAAAAGACGGCAACGGACTCAAGCCCTGTCAGGAAACTGAGAAAATAAATGCTCACACCCGTAATGGCAAATAGCCCGAAACTTGAAATCGTCAATGGCACCCCAAAATGCAGCAGTTTCGGGACCAGCTTAAATGAAATACGAAATCCTGTTTTCGAGTATATTTGCCAGGCAATAATACTGAAAATCCACCCTAACGTAATAAACCTTGCCAGCAAGGCTCCCTTGACACCCATCTCCAGTATATACAAGAACACAAAACTGAGTAGTGTCAGCATCAGCGCGGTACAGATGCCGACAACCGTATACTTGATCGGCTGATGCTGCGATCGGTAATAGCCCGCCAGCAGGTCACACCATGACTGGAATAAAGCCGAAGACAAGGTAAAAACGATTAGCAGGTAAACATCCTGATGATGCAGAACAAGTCGAAAAAAAGGAATCAGGAGGGTTAGACAGACACAGAAAACGATCAACGAAGAAATTAGACTTACAACAAAGGTCGTTCCCATCAGGCAGTTGAGTTGCCCGTTCTCTTCATAATGCTTGGCAAAACGTACGACACTGTGCTCAGTGCCGCAGTTCATCACCACCAGCATGAATTGAATGGACAGCAGCAGCGTCATCAACAGCCCATAGTCTTCTACCGAAAGAAAATGGGCGTAGATCGGGATCAACAGAAACGAAGCCGCCCGCAGACAGATATTTCCAATCGCGTAGAGTACCGTCGCTTTACCAAGAAACCCGAGCTTCATCAATCATTCGATCCTTCGCGGATTTAAAGAACATCAACCTCGCCGCCCCCATCCGAGAGGGACTTCGAAGCGGCTTCAAGAACCCGTATCACTTTCGTCCCTTCGAGGCCGCAGGATTCCGATTTGGCCCCGGTCTTGATACAGTCGAGAAAATGCTGGCATTCCACCTTCAGCGGCTCAACCTGCTTGAGATGCGGAATATACATATCCCCATAATGATAGGAATACTGGAATTCCCCGAACGTTTCATAATGCGGCGGTTTTTGGACGCGTTTGTCAAAAATCTTGATCTTCTCCATGGGCTCGATATCATCGTAAACAAGCATCTTTTTCGTGCCAACAAACGTCATCTCGCGAACCTTGTTCGGATCCAGCCAACTGTTATGCACCAGCGCAAAACCGCCGTTGCTGAAATTCAGGGACATGTGCGTCACATCCTCGATCCCCGGGGTCACATGGGCCTTGCCGTGACAGCCGACCCGGCGAGGCAGCTCATTGAGAATATACAGAATGATCGAGAGGTCATGCGGCGCCAGGTCCCATGTTACATTGATGTCTTTCTGGAAAAGGCCCAGATTCAGCCGGCGAGAGTTGATATACTGTAATTCTCCCAGTTCACCGGAATCGATAATCTCTTTGATCTTTCGGACCGGGCTTGAATAAATAAACGTATGCCCAACCATCAAAGTCAGGTTCTGGCGCTTGGCAAGACTCACCAACTCTTCACACTGGTCCACGGAGCTTGCCAAGGGTTTTTCGATAAAGGCATGCTTGCCGGCCAACAGACAGCGTTTTCCCGCCTCATAATGGAATTTTGTGGGTAATGCGATCACGACGGCCTTGATTTGGTCATCATTGAGGACTTGTTCGAAATCAGAGGTTGTTTCTGCGTTCGGATATAACCGTTTCATATTCACCAGACGGCCGGCATCCAGATCGCAAACCATTTTAACTCTGGATTCTTCCAAGGTCTCAAAGTTCCGTATCAAGTTCGGACCCCAGTAGCCGCATCCAACAACAGCAATATTAATCATCGCTCGCTCTCCCCTCTTCACACAATCCGCATGTGAAATTAAATAGTTCTTTTTCCCTCCAACAACACATTCTCATCAATCCCGAAAATATTTATCGACATTAATGATTCTGTTTATTCTGGACCTCAGAGATGATCGCCAGCGGCGTCATCAGCATTATTCTCAAATCCATCCGGAAAGAATATTCCTGAGCATACCGGATATCCAGTCGCACCATCTCGTCAAAGGTCAGCCGGTTTTTTCCCGAAACCTGCCACAATCCGGTCATCCCCGGAATTGCCAAAAGGCGCTTCATGTGCCAGTCGTGATAGGCCTGAACTTCATAGGGAATGGCCGGCCGCGGCCCCACTAAGCTCATTTCGCCGCGTATCACATTGAACAACTGCGGCAGCTCATCAATAAACAGCCGCCGGATGATTTTGCCAAACGGGATCAACCGTTGGCGGTTGTCGATTTTAACCATCGGATGGCCGTTTTCGACCAGCTCTATCACGTAGTCCCGGTGAACTCCGGACTTCGTTTCCGCTTCCATCGTGCGAAATTTGTACATGGTGAAAATTCTCCCCATGAAACCCACCCGCTGCTGCTTAAAGAGAATCGGTCCCGGCGATGTCAGCTTGATCAGCACCGCAGTCAGGAGCATTACCGGGCCGGCAATCACCAATGCTGTCACCGCGGCGACAATATCGAACAGTCGCTTCAGTGGGTGCTTGTTTTTGTTGGAAAGAGCAACATCCTCCAGAGGGATTTGCCTTTTTAGTATCGATTCAAAAACCACGGTATGCGTTTCTGACTGTTTGGCGATGAATTCTTTTTCAGCGGCGTGGGATGTCGATGAATTCATGATGACACCTCCCTGCGATTTTTTCCATGAAAAAGATTAAAGGGAGTTATAGATCCATTTTGGTATATAAAAACGTCTCTTGTTAAGCACCGCCCCAATCGTTTTCACATTACGGTTTGCCAACTGTTTACACCAATCCTGTGCGGCCTCCCATCGAAGGCGTTCAGCTTCGATGACCATTATCACACCGTCGCATGCAGTCGTTATTTGTGACGCCAACGCTTCCTGCTTCAGTGCGGGGATATCAATAATTGTAAAATCATATCGTTTTTTGGACTCTGTAAGCAACTTTTTGAATCGCTCCCATATCAAATCGTCCACCAGGCAGTGCGGCTCATCTCCGGCGGGAATCAGCCGGAGATTATGAGCCTGTCTCAAAGCGTCTTTTGCGGAACACGTTTTCACCACGTCATCCAAGCCGGGTGTCAAACCGACCCCCAGTATTCTATGCAAAGACGGATTCAGGGTATTGGCGTCAATGACCAGCACCTTGCCGGGATAGCGATTGCCGATGGCCTTGGCCAAGTTGGCCGTGACGGTACTGACCCCCTCACGCCTGTTATAACTGGTTACGCCAATAACATAGCCGTTTGCCGCCGAGCCGTTAAGGCTCTGGAACAACCGTTCTTTTATTTCCATATAATTATTCGGCGAATGAATCGATCTTCCGGCAAGCGAGAGGCCCTTGTTCCTTTTCCTGGCCGAAAGCCCCCGTGATGAGTCTGCCTTTGCGGTTCCGTTGGTCTTGCCGTTAAGGTGGAACGAGTGGAATCGAGGGATATAGCCCAGTGTGGGCAAGTGCAGCTTTTCCTCAATATCCTGAGGGGTTTTGACCGTGTGATCCATCAATTCCGAGACAACGGCCAGCAGGAGCGCCCCAAATGCCCCCAAAAATAAACCCAGTCCCAGGTTCAACAGTTTGCGCGGACGAATCGACTTGATCGGAAGGGTTGCCTCCTGAACGACGCTGATATTTGAGATCCGCTGATTTTCCATGGCGTTGTCAATACGGGCCTGCTCGAGATTTTCCGAATACTTGAGCAGATTGGCTTCCTGCATCCTGATATCCCGCATGAGAGCCGCCATTTCCATGGCGGCCTCATTCATGGGCGCAAGCCTCTGTTGAGCGGCTTGGAGTTGTTGGTCCAGGGAATTCAGCTTCTCTTGAAGTGCAAGCCGATTGGCTTTCTCGGTCATCAGAGCCAAACTAAGTTCTTCATGAGATCGGCTGAGTCCTTTCGTGACCTGGGTGCGATCCTGTTCCTGCTTGAGCAGTTCTTCAGCTCGGGCAATCTCTTTCCGGATGGATTCAATGCTCCGGCTGTCTTCGGAAAAGCTTTTCAGCAACTTCTGTTCTTGGATCTGAAGCCGGAACAGTTCCTCCCGCATCGCATCGGCGCCGGAACTGGGGTATCCTGTTGTTTCCTCGAGAACAGTTGTCTGAGGAATTTGGGCAATGGCCTCTTCAAGCGATTTCACTTTCGCCGTCGAGGAAGCCAGCGCCGATTCAGTTGCATCTTTTTCCTCTTCCAGTAGACTGATTCGATCAAGAAGATTTTTTTGCTGCTGTTCAACCGAAGTGATGCCCACCTTATTCTTCAGGGCCTTAAGTTGTTCCTCGGATGTCTTGAGCTTCTTTTTGAGATGCTCGGTCTGCTCAACAAAAAATGCATAGGATCCTGGGGTGCGATGTGCGGCAATATGCTTTTCCAACGACAGATCGATGAGTTCAGAAACAACTCGTTGCGCCATTTCCGGGTTTTTCGCTGTATAAGAAATCTTGATAACGTTGCTGTCCTTGTCAGAACCCACATACAAATTGCCATACACTTTAAGCAGAACCTGTTCCCGCTCGGACAGCGGCTCGACCACGAGAAGTTTTTTCAAAATGTTTTTGGGTCCTCTCAGAAAAGACTTGATTTGCTGCTTGAGCGAGGAATTTCCGCCTGCGGCCTCTGATTGCATCATCAGTTGGTCACAGCCAATAGAATCAACGACTTGTTCGATAAGGTCACGGCCCCTGAGAATCTCAATTTCGGAGTTTATTTCACTGAGGCGCGATTGAGTGACATGCATCACAGGGCCCGTTGAAGCAGTCGGATCCAGTGACACACTTTCACGCCCGATCTTCAGAAGCAACTTCGCATCAGAGCGATAGATTTTCGGGCTCAGGATCGTCACGGCCGCAACCAGACAAACGACAGAAGTAAAGAAGAACAGCATCTTCCACTTATGCCTGAAAAGAACATGCACAAAATCACGAATCGTCAGTGATCTTGTCGATCTTTCGTCTCTCATATCCATGGGTTGTTCTGCCATATTAATAGAATGACCCTGTTCTGTTAATACCGTGAAGAGGTATCGATGCCAATGGTCGTATCGCCCCGCCGGTGACTGAAAATGAAGCCGGTTTGAGGAATAATCTTGTTAATATGCTGGTCGATCCACTGATTGACCTTGGCAATTTCCGTTTGCGGTACATAAACAATATCTTTGGGCTCCAGGAAGAAGGGGTGCGTCTCTTTGCCTTCGAGCATGGGTTCCAGATTCAGCAGATAGCCATAGCGGGTACCGTTGTGATAACGAATCACGACGATGTTCTTAACTTCGGCCTCTTTATGGTCGATACCGCCGGCCTGGAGAATCGCTTCCAGTGCCGTCATTTTTCCGGTCATATCAATCGGACCCGGGAGCAGAACCTGGCCGCCCACAAAGATCCGGTTATTGGAAAAGGACCGGACAATGATCGAGATTTCGGGATCTTTCAGGTGAGACGCGTAAAGTCGTTTGAGGAGTCCGCGCAGTTCTGCCGGGGTTTTCCCCTCGGCCGTAACCTCACCGATAATCTGCAGAGCGATTTGACCATCCGGCCGTACCGCCTGAGTTTCGTTGAGTTCCGGTGTATAAAAGAATTTGATATCGATGATATCGCTCGGAGAAAGAGTATAGGCCTTCGGCGCTGACGCAGAGTTCCCATTTTGAGCGTTAACTGAAACAGCTTCAAATTTATACGGCGGCTGATTCAAATCTTCAGCGGTACGGTTTTGCTCCGCGGACTCACAGCCCGTCAAAGCAACAACACAGAACGCAATATAGAACAACATTTTTTTTACTGGTTGTTTATGTTGCATCTTTGTTTACTCCTCCGAACTTAATAAATTACATCTCTCATAAAACATCGATTCCCATCCGGCAAAAACGCTAAACCTCTGACAATCCAACGTCCCACATAAACTCCGTCCCTGTCAGGTGCAACAAGCCTGTATGATTTAATTCATCATGTTATAGCTATCGATGTCAATGCATGTCAGTTTGCCAGGATGCGCTTTCTTTGGATGTCGGATATTTGATTAAAGATAGAACCCTTTCCATGTACTGGAATGTGAGCATATCCGAAATTATTGTCCGAAGGTTTAGGGGTTGAAATTTCAGAAAGTTAATGTGGGGGGAAAAAGCTGATGCTGGGGTAACAAAGATAGAAATACCTGCTGCACATCGCCCAAAAACGATAGCCGGCGACATGACTTGCTTTCCAACAGCAACATTTGGCCAAAACGCCAACAGCATTTGTTTTCTCCCCGGTTGCAATTAATGAAACCGGGAAAGATCATACCCATCTGGAACGACAAAGTCAAGTTTTAATCCAAATTTTTAAAAACAATATATGACTATTCATGCCCCAAATGTTTTTTTACAGGACCAATTAAATCCATTACTGTTGACAAACCAGAATTAATTGGCTCAAAACGCCCTTCATACCAATCCGGACCCAATATTGCGCATTCTGCAAGGTTATGTCTTTATTTCAGAGCACGTTACAGTCGTCTGCGCAAGTCCCGATCTATCGCCCCGAAAGACATATAAGTCATAAGCAACCGCAGGAATAAAAAAGCCGGAACCGAAAGTCATCCATTTGACTGTCGGTCCCGGCCCGGAGGGGAGAAAAATTTGTCCAAAAACCCTTGGTCCGGGTTTTTCGGCAAATCTTTCTCTATACCCCTGCTTTTTTAATATTGGGCCTGACACTTGCGAAGCCCGTCTCAGGCCCAATTGGAGTGAGAAAGATATTGTGCGCCACCCTTGGCAGGATGGCGATTTTTTGCCTTGACGTTTAGAAATCTTTTACCGCGTAAAAAGTCTCGATTTCCCGCACACTGTGCAATCCGAGCACCGAGGTCATTACCTGGCGGAAATAGCGTTCGTCGCAATCCTCAGGAATCACCGCACTGACGCCCAGCATACGGGCCTCAATTTCCTGTTGGGGGTTATCCGGTTCAATAACCGCCACCGTCGGCATATCCGGCCTGACAGCCCTGAGCTTCCTGAGAAACTGTCCGTCCCGCATATCCGCCAAATGCCAATGGCTGATCACGCTGTCAATCTGGTCCGTCTTAAAAGAACGTATCGCATCGCTGCCTTGAGCCATATTGAGCAGCCGGATCGGCAATCCCTTGAATTCACCGGCACGATCTTCCATCCCCACCGCCAACACATTCATTTCAGCAATAATAACCATAATCAACACCTCATAAAGAACATCGTCTTTTAATTTATACTTTACTATACTTTTCTGCGTTTTCGCAGCATCAGTCCCCCCAACCCCAGCAATGCCATCGTCATCGGTTCAGGAACGGCAACAAAACTGACGTTGTCCATACCGAAGCTTTCACCAAAAAGCGTGTCGTCATCGTCAAGAGTCAGTAATGTTACACTTGCAAAAGGATCCGTTGATATAATACCCAAAAAGCCGATATCGTTTCCAGCAAGCATTAAACCACTGAAGTCGTGCTGCTGACCATTGATTTGCAACGTCAATCCGTCCGTACTGTACGTCGAAGTAAAATCCGCTCCCCAAGCGCTTACCGGAGACTGAGTGTGAATACTAATTGTAGTATTGTACGGAGACGGATAACAAACCCCTCGAAAGAACGGGGTTCCATCAATATTCAGATAATATGAACCATCGTCAATCGAAATGAACCCGCTTTCCAGTGTAAGGTTGTTGATCTCGATATCGATTGAAGTCATTTCGTTAAGCCCCTCATTTAGAACATAAGGCGAAACTTCGTTATATGTTTCTGTAACAATTTCTCCGGAAACTTCGGCTTCCCAGGTACTTCTGTCAGTATAAAACGACACGCCAGCCATTGCAGGTACCATGAAAGATACAACTGCGAGTATCATTGTGAATGAATGTCGTTTTGTCTTCATGATAACCTCTCGTTTTTTAATGATTCATTTTTCTGCGTTTTTGCAGTAACAATCCCCCCAGTCCCAGCAGAACAATCGTCGTCGGCTCGGGAACCGGTGTCACCGATTCAACCAGAACAACAAAGTCGTCATAGTTTGGCAAATCGGCACGTTGATCTTCGAATGCCAGAATATACTCATTTGCCTGAAAGAGGCCCACCGGGAACATGCCCAATTTCAGGAGATCGCTGTCATTGCCCTGATAGGCCATCATGTGGTCCATCCCGTCCACATTCAGAGCCGTGTCGCTATACCATGCGACACCTGCAGGTGTATCCAGATAATATCCGAATCCATTTGAGCTGAAATTTCCAGCTGGCATGTAGTTAACCCAAACGGAAAAATCATCCAGTATCGTCACTGTCTTGCTGCCGAAAAACCCGGAACCATCAAATAGCGGTATCCTGTTAAATGAATTTCCCAAATCAAAGATACCAAATATGTTGCCGCTTTGCTGGACCGCCGCCAGTTCAATGACCAATGTCGCAATACTGCTGCCCGAGGCGCTAACCGCCCAATAGGAATCATCCGCATCATCCATTGCATCTGTCAGGACATCAATGCTGCTATTGCCAACCGGATCGACCGTTACCGAGTGCAGCATCCCCTGAAGTGCTGCGCCGCCATCACCAAAAACAACGACCGCTGTCGCATTAGAAGATAACAGTAGAACCGTTGCTCCGCATAAAATAACCATTGTTGCTTTCTTCATTGATTTTCTCCCATTCTGCATTCTATAAATACTTTCTAATGTGGGTTTTCTCCCATTCACTTTCTCGTTATATTGATTAAAAACACACTGTTTTTAATTTCCCCTGGTACTTCATGATTCCAAAATCTTTGAAACCATTTAATGGACTCAAGCAACTGGGTGCTGCGTGGATCCATCATGTTTGCTGATAATGGAAAATCCCATCTCAGCTATCAATCCCAAACCGCCTGTTCACTTTTGAAAGAACACTTTAGATTGGTAACAGGGTGTGTGTCCGCTTGCAGAGCACACACCCCGCCCCACTTCTTCATCACCTTCTGATATTATTTGCGTTTCCGCAGTAGAACTGAGCCAAGGCCCAGAATAAGCATCGTTGCCGGTTCGGGAACAGTAGCCCAGGCACTGTTTTGATCTTCACCGAGCCCCAGCAAATGAACCGCAGCCGGGAAGGGGCCTTTACCTCCGCCTGGTAAGCTCATATAATCAAAAGAGCCTGCGGTTATGCCCGCGTAGGAAATGCTGAATAAAACAGATTCACCGCCATTGAAGGCGCCTGCCGTATCAGTATCAAAGTCAATGAGAATGTCATAGATTCCATCGCCATCAGCCTGATACGTATTGGCACTTAAACTAACCGTTGGATCTGCAAAATCACCTACCTTGCCCGACAGTGAAAAATTAAGATCGGCCGGGTCAAGAATCGGATCAAGATTGAAGAATACCTTTGCAATCTTCTCATTGAACCCACCCAGATTAGTTGCTTCGATCGTCAAATCCACAGTTCCCACGGTATCACCATCGTCAAACTCGGCGATTACCCACGGTCCCGGACTAAATGGAATTCCCGGCCCTTCAAAAATATAACCCATTTCAAAGGTAACTATACTTGCGCTTGCATTGATTCCAACTGCCAACATGACTACTACTGCTAACCAAATTGTTCTTTTCGTTTTCATTTTTTTCTCCCATTAAAAATTCAGTTTTCTCGATTTCCTGTTATCGATTCACTGAAAGTAAATCGTTGCTTTTATTCGTAAATCACAAATACACCCTATTCACTTTTCAAGATAACGCCGTCTCCAAACAACGGTCCGTTCGGACTTGAACAGCGCGCACCCCAAGACATCTAATTTTTATCGGGATACAACCTTTTGCCGAGTACAGACCCCTTTATCAGGCATCCGGATCTTGCAATTTGCTATTCGCCGCCGTCAAGGTTTCCGGTTTCACCCGGGAACGGTTCCGGCACTACCACATCACCATTCTTCATTTTGTTCTATTCTCAAACGACTCAACATCTGTCATTTGCACATTATCAAGTTTTCAATATTGCAACTCGCACCCATACTTTCCGTACCAAGAAATGCTGGGCCTGAAACCTGTGAGTCAGGTTTCTGGCCCAACTTGGAGGAGGAAAAAAAGATCGTTATACTAAACTCGTTTGGGACGAGATCGTAATCGGGTCGGGCCTTCGACCGGAGATTGGCTTCGTGCCCGACACTTGGAGGAGGAGGAAAGATATCGTTTAACTCGTTTGGGAACGAGATCGTAATTGGAGCCGGGCCTTCAACCGGAGATTGGCTTTGTGCCCGACGCTTGGAGGAGGAGGAAAGATATCGTTTAACTCGTTTGGGAACGAGATCGTAATCACTTTAAGAACCTCTGTTTGTATTCCTCTTCGCTCTTCCATACTGTCTGCGGCGTCATGACTGCGAAATCGGGCACTGATTACAAAATCACCCGGTTTCTTAACGCCGCCATATTGTTCAGTTTTGAAAGAGCTTTAATCGTTCGCAACTTTTATTGTTGCCATTTCGTAAGAACTATTGAGCGAGCCGTGTGCCAGCACGAAAAACTTTCTGTAACATTTTTTTATCTCTTTTAATCAGCAGTAGTTACAAAACCGTTTTTCAGTCGGCAGCGCGACGTGCCAATAAAGGTGATTTGTACTGAAAGGGTCCCCCCCGGCTGCATCGATTTGTGATATGTCTTACCCAATAAATGGGTTAGTAAAAAATGTACCATTATGACGCCACCGACCATAATGGTCCATCCCTGCGCAAGCAGAGATGGTACATCAATTCGCAGCGGTTCTGGATTATGATTTCAGTGAGGTGGGTGATTCAGAAGTGTCTTGCGGCAGAGGATGAATTATCCGCCGGATTTGGGGACCTTGATATTGAGCTTTTCGATCAGGCGATTCAGGCGGCGGCGGTCGATGCCGAGAATCTTGGCGGTTGCCACTTTCCTGCCTTCGGTCAAATGCAGCGCTTCGGCAATCAATTTGCCCTGGGCGTCGTCCAATGTCGGCAGCGGGCTGCCCGATTGTGCGGCATAGGCCGCCGCCACAATCTCTTTCGGCAGGGCAGACGGCTCGACCACTTCTGTCTTGCTCAGCACATAGGCCCGCTCCATCGCATTGGCGATCTCACGGACATTTCCGGGCCAGTGATATTTTAACAGCAACCGTTCAGATCGGGCCGACAGTTTCTTTGCCGGCTCATCATAGAACATGGCCTGATTATTCAGGAAGTGATTCGCCAGCGGCAAAATGTCGGCCAGACGCTGTCTCAAAGGCGGGATTTCAAGATTCACCACATTGATGCGGTAAAAAAGGTCGGCCCGAAACTCGTTCTTCCTGACCATGTCGTGTAAATCGCGGTTGGCGGCACACAACACCCTGACATTAATGGGGTAGCTCCGTGTCGATCCGATCGGGGTTACGGTTCGTTCCTGCAATACGCGGAGCAGTTTGGCCTGCAGATCCAGGGGGATTTCGCTGATCTCATCCAGAAAAACGGTGCCGCCGTCTGCCGCGCGGAAAAAACCGAGTGTATCGCTAATGGCACCGGTAAAGGCCCCTTTGACATGGCCGAAAAGCTGGCTTTCAAAAAGCTGCCCTGTCAGCGTCGTGCAGTCCACAGGGATAAAGGGCTTTTCGGACCGGTCGCTGCAGGAGTGTATCTTACGAGCCACCATTTCCTTGCCGGTGCCTGTTTCGCCGGTAATCATGACACAGCAATGTCGATTCGCAATCGACCGAAGTGTCTCCAAAAGACCGCTGAAAAGGTCGGAGGATCCGATCAGGACCGGATTATGAGGTTGGATACCCTGCGCAGCACCGATGCGGCCGAAGACCGTCCGCCTGCCTGCAGATTCACCCTGCTTTGCACTCTCTTGCAACATATCTTTCCGATTGACACTGCCCATAAGTACTGTATGCCCGCGCCCTCCTCCTAGGGTAAGCGCATACCGTAACTTTAAAAGAGCCATTCCTTGCATCTATTTGTTGAGGAAACAACCCCCTACCCGGGAAGTTCCACCCGCCTCCAAGCGCGTCCTATAATTATATCATCTAAATCCCAAAATTCAAGGGTTGGGGGCCTTAATTTTAAGTTTTTTGTTAAATTTGTTAAAATAAGTAAAGAAATATGGCAAAAAAGAGCCCGTTTTCCATGAAACAATTTGCCTATTTTATCGCGTTAAATTACACAAAAACCATAAGCTTATGATAAAAAAGGACTTGCGGTGCCCCTAATTAACAAATTCCGACTCTTTTTTGGCCTTAATTAACCGTTTCAAATTGATGATTCTCGCAATTTTTGAAATCATCTCAATAATCAACAAAAAAGTTTCCACTTCATTTGTCCTTCGAATACTTATTTCCTATATTTTCAATGGAGACGAGAAGTACTGAGACATGAGAGCAAAAAACTAAAAAGGACCTTATCAGGACAATCTCCTCTCCTGTCTTTTCCTTGCACGGACGCTCGACGGGACAGTTATCTGCGGATACAGATACCTGTCCCGTTCTTTTTTTAAATGATCGTAATTGAAAAGCCCCTCGTCCTGCGCAGCTGATATGGAACGACCTTTGTCAAGTTATCATTTTGTTATTTTTACATTTTCTTGAAAACACTTCCAGGTGCAGGCGGCTTCGACGATGAATCAGTCTGATATTCGTGGATTATCCCGCATCAGCG
>JAOUFG010000048.1 GCA_029858345.1 Phycisphaerae bacterium | reverse complement strand
GCGTCAGGAGCATGAGGAACACGAGGAAGATCAAGGTCGCTTTTAACGGATAATGTAAACGTAAATGGCCGTCTTTGAGACGGCTCCTAACCGTCAAGCCACCCCTTTATGGGGTGCGTTATGACTCAGCACTTTTTGGATCGCGGGCAGCAGCAGGTTGGCCTGCCAGTTGAGGAGGAGGCCTTTCTTTCGGATTTTTTCGAGGGTCGTTGCGTTATCCAGTACGATGTGGGTCAGGGCGGCACGGGAGGCGATGAGATTTAGGGGCAGATCGTGTTCGGCGGCGATTGTTTCGCATTCGGCTTTCAGTTCGTTGACGGTATTGCGGGTTGTATTCGAGAGCCGTTTTGAGGGGTCGGATTTTCGCGGGCCCGGCCATTGGTCGGGACCGAGTGCCTGCGCTTCCCGGAGGGCCTTAAGAAGTGCTTTTCTCTTGTTGAATTTATGGTGAATCGGAAATTTCGATTCCGACTCGATCGGTTTTTTGCGTCTGGCCGCCCATTGGGCCAGTTTGATCATTTCTTCGTTCCGGCAGATCATAAACGGGGCGATGTTGGTTTCTTTGGCGATATTTTCCCGCCAGTACCACATTTTCTGCAAAAAAGCCATCTCCTTAAACGAAAGAGTGCCGGTTCCCTTGATTCGCCATTCATTGTCCGGGGCGACGGTTTCTTTGCTGGTTTGTGCGGCCTCGACCGCCGCAATGCAGGACTCCGTATGCCAGTCGGTGCGTCCCAGTTCGTTGAGCCGGTCGGCCAGGTATGATTTGATGTGCATCAGTGAGACGGTATCCTCGGCGGCGTATTGCAGCAGGTGCTCCGGCAGAGGGCGTTTGGACCAGTCGGCTTTCTGGTTGTGCTTGGCGACTTTCAGATCCAGCACATGTTCGAGCAGGGCGGACAAACCCACGTTTTTCATGCCCGTCAATGCGGCCGCCAGCATCGTATCGAAAACGCCGTTTTTGGGCTTAAAACCGTAATCGCCGCCCAGCATCCGCAGGTCATAGCCGGCATCGTGGATAATGAGTTCCTTATTGGCTAATGCAGTTAGCAGAGCCGGGGTGTCGACCGGAGCCAGCGGGTCCACAATATAGGTTTTGTTGTCGAAACTAAGCTGGATGAGGCAAACCTTGGGGCGATAGTGATGAAAGCTGTCGGCTTCGGTGTCCAGAGCGACCGTATGCTGCGGATGTAAATGGCTGAGCAAATCCTCGAGCAATGCCGGGGAGTCAATGTATTGATATTGAAAATTCTCTTCGATTTCTGTCTTATTCATCGGTGATGTCCAAAGCCGGTTTCTTTTTCGGCATCCTACCCGAAATCGGCCGCGGGGTCAAAAGGATACTGCCGGGAATTGCAAATCTATTGACACACGTGACTTGGCGGACTAAGCTATGGACAAAAGCGCGGGAGCGCAAGCTCCCCGATTGCGTGACCCTGTGCGTAACGTATTCGTATACCGTCTTCCGTTACCCAGTGGGTCCGCAATCGGGCGGCTTGCGCCGCCTCGCTGTTGTTTAGCGGTTGTTTACAGGAGACGATGTGAATCCGAAAAAGACCTACATTTTGGGGATCGAAACAAGCTGCGACGAGACGGCCGCGGCGGTTGTCTGCAACGGCAAGCAAATCTGCTCATCGGTGGTAGCATCACAAACAAAGCTCCATGAAAAGTACGGCGGGGTGGTGCCCGAGATCGCGTCGCGGGCGCATGTGGAAAACATTCTGCCGATTGTGACCGAGGCAATCAGCCAGGCGGGCATTGCACCTGAGCAGATCGACGCGGTCGCCATTGCCAATCAGCCGGGATTGTCGATTGCGCTGATGGTGGGGGTGACCGCGGCCAAGACGCTGTCGTTTGCGTGGGGCAAGCCATTGATTGCGGTTAACCATATTCATGCGCACCTGCAGTCGGCGCTGCTGGAGGCCGAATCGATTGAGCTGCCGGCGGTGGCGCTGATTGTGTCCGGTGGGCATACGAATCTGTATGACGCCGAATCGGCGCTGGATTTGCGGTTGCTGGGTAAGACGATTGACGATGCGGCGGGCGAGGCGTTTGACAAGGTGGCGACGATTTTGGGCCTGCCGTATCCGGGCGGTCCGAATATTGAAAAGATCGCCAAAGAAGGCGATCCCAAGGCGATTCGGTTTCCACGGTCGCTGATGGAAAAGGGGAACCTGGATTTTTCGTTCAGCGGGCTTAAGACCGCGGTGCTGTATCATTGCCAGGGGCAGGATATGAAGGGCGAAAACCGGGTTGAGACAATGAGCCGGGCCGAGATTGCCGATATTGCCGCGTCATTTCAGGCGGCGGTGATCGAAGTGCTGGTCAAGAAAACGCAGAGAGCCGCCAAAAAGATCAACGCCAAAAGCGTTCTGATGGGCGGCGGTGTGGCCTGTAACGGGGCCTTACGTGACGCGATGGAACAAATGTGCAAAAAAGAACACCTGTCCCTGATGATCGCACCGAAAAAATACTGCACCGACAACGCAGCAATGGTGGCGTCGCTGGCGTATTACAAATACAAAGCGGGCCAATTTGCGGACTTGGCACTGGAGCCGAAAGCAACATCGGATTAATATTATTAGCCGCGGATTACGCGGATTTTCGCGGATTAACACGGATTTGTTTTTTTTGTTTTTAATCCGCGAAATCCGTGGTTAGGAAAGCGAAAGAAGCAAATGGATGAAAAGCAGATCGAGCGGTTGTTGACGGATGTTCGGGACGGGACGCTGGATGTGGAAGATGCCGTGCAGCGGTTGCGGCATCTGCCGTTTGAGGAGTTGGGCTTTGCCAAGGTGGATCATCACCGCACGATCCGCTGCGGGTTTCCGGAGGTGATCTATTGTCCCGGCAAGACGGCCGAACAGATCGCGGCAATTTTCGAGAAACTGGCAAAGACCGGCCAGAATGTTATTGCCACCCGGGCGGATAGTTCTCTATTTGATGATGTCGAAAGGGTAACTAAACTGGATGGCCTGCGCTATGAACGGGATGCCCGGATGATTGTACTCGAGCAAAAGCCGGTTGAAAATCCGGTGGGCAATATTGTGATTGTGACGGCCGGAACGGCGGATATGCCGGTGGGGGAGGAGGCACGAGTCACGGCGACTATGCTGGGGCAGAATGTGGAACTGGTGTGCGATGTCGGCGTGGCGGGGATTCATCGCCTGCTGGGCAATTTGTCGCAGGTTCGAGCGGCCAATGTAGTGATTGTGGTTGCGGGCATGGAAGGCGCGCTGGCCAGTGTGGTCGGCGGTCTGGTCGATTGCCCGGTGATCGCGGTGCCGACCAGTGTCGGCTACGGCGCCAGTTTTGATGGTTTGGCGGCGCTGCTGGCGATGCTCAATAGCTGCGCCTCCGGTGTGACGGTCGTCAATATCGACAACGGCTTCGGCGCCGCCTACGCTGCGAGTTTGATTAATATGAAGATAGAAAAGATGTAACGAACTGATGATTAAAAGCAAAGAGAAAATAGTGAAATTGACGGCTCATTTAAGGTGCTATATCTTTCTGTTTTTAATACTGCTATCCGTTAGTAGTTGTCAGAAAATGAGAGTTGTTGCCGAACTTCCAATGAGTTATCCGGGCGAGAGAATGGAGGGGTGTGACACCTTCTTATTTCCGGTTCGAATTGAATCGAAGGAATATATGTTTTCTGTGGACACAGGTGCTACTAATACAATACTAAATTCTTCGTTGAAACCATTAATGGGAGAGCTTGTTGAAGTACGTAAGCCGGATTATTCATTCCATCAGACACCTCTCGAATATCATAAAACTAAAAGGCCACTTAAGATTGGAAATGTGAGTATAAGAGGGACGGTTGCCTTGAAAGAAATTGATAAACAAACTCCGGGATGTGGTATTGATGGAATCTTAGGGCAGGATGTTATGGAGCAATTTATAGTACAGATTGACTTCAGAAATAAGCTCTTTAAGCTGCTAAAAGAATTTTCTCCAGATGTTAGCATTAGAAAAAACTGGGGAATTCAAGTGCCGTTAAAGAGAGATTTACATGGTTTTTATTGCATTGAATTAAAACTAATAGATGGACTATATGAAAATTTTATCTTAGATAGCGGGATTTTGGGACATGGACTTTTACGAGAAGAAGTTTTTGACATTTTGAAGAATGAAGGGCAATTTGCAGAAATAATTTCAAATGGACACCGTTGTATTGCACTTCCAGAAGCATGTATTGATGAATGCAAAGTGTCAAATTTAGGCTTTATAGCATGTCCTGATCTAAAATTACCTGCGGGTCGATCTATGTTAGGTACGCAATTCTTAAGCCGGTTTAAGATGATTACTATCGACCTTAGCAAAGGGGAGATCTATCTGAGTCCTTTCTGAGAATTAAATGCTTTTGTTTAGGATGAAATTATATGGAAAAGATTACTGAGGTCCCAAAAGTTGAAAGGCGGCCGGTGGATGGGCACAAGGGCACGTTTGGTAAGGTGCTGGTTGTCGGGGGCAGTGTGGGTTTTAGCGGCGCCCCGGCATTGATGGGTAAAGCCGCTTTGCGGAGCGGGGCGGGGCTGGTGCGGGTGGCGGTGCCGGCGTCGATTCAGCCGATTGTCGCTGCTTTTGAACCGTGTTATACGACCACCGCTCTGAGGGACGATGCCAACGGACAAATGTCGCCGGAAGCAGGCATCGTTTTGCTTCGGATGCTTGCGGATAATGATGTCGTTGCGTTCGGCCCCGGCACAGGAATGGGGGCCGGAGTCAAAGAAACGCTGCTTTTATTGATTGCGGCGGAGGGATTGAAACTGGTCGTTGATGCGGACGGTCTGAATGTATTGAGTCAATGCGGTGGGCCCGGCGGCTGGGTGGAAAAGAAAAAGGCCGAAGTGGTTCTTACGCCGCATCCGGGTGAGATGGGACGGCTGTGGAAAAGCGTTTTTCGGGAGCCCATGCCGGAGGATCGCACCGAATGTGCGGCGAAATTTGCTGAAAAGACCGGTACCGTTGTCGTGCTCAAAGGGGCCGGAACGGTTGTGACCGATGGCGAGCGTGTGTTTGTCAACGATACCGGCAATCCCGGCATGGCGACCGCCGGCAGCGGGGACGTGCTGACCGGTTCGATCGCGGCGCTGATCGGGCAGGGCCTGTCCACTTTTGATGCGTCAGTGCTGGGTACTCATGTGCATGGACTGGCAGGAAACATCGCCGCGGCGGTACATGGGCAAATCAGCTTGACCGCAACGGACATTATTGACAATCTCAGCGCTGCATTTGGACAAGTTGTCGAATGGTAGAAACCCAATTCATTACAGACCGCGAAATCTATGAGCGGGTCCTGCAGGAGCAGGTGCCGAACGCCGAGGATTTTGTCTGGATCGGCACCAGTGACATCAAGGACCTGCATGTGGACTGGAAAGGGCGGATGGTTCCGTTCTTGAAAGTTCTTTCTAATCTGATCAAACGGCAGGTGTCGATTCGCCTGATTCATGCCAAAGAACCGGGTAAGCCATTCCGTGATGATTTTGACAAGCATCCGAACCTGATTACCGGGATGGAGCGGCTTTTATGTCCGCGGGTGCATTTTAAGTGTGTGGTGGTGGACGGCCAATTTGCCTATTCCGGCAGCGCCAATCTCACCGGCGCGGGCATGGGCGCCAAGAGTCCGAAGCGGCGTAATTTTGAATCGGGCATTGTCACTACGGATCCGAAACTGATTGAGCCGATTATGGAGCAGTTTGATGCGGTCTGGCGGGGTGAGTTCTGCCCGGACTGCCAGCGAAAAGATTTTTGTTCCGATTACAAGGATATTTTAGGGTAGCTTATGGCACGACCTTTTACATTGCTGATTAAGCCCGCCGGGCCGGATTGCAATATCGCCTGCGAGTATTGCTTTTATGCCTGCAAGGAAGACTATTTCGGCGGCGGAGCGCACCGGATGAGCCCGGAGGTTCAGGAGCATTTGGTCAAAAGCTATCTCGAATGCGGATTTGAACAATCCTCTTTTGCGTTTCAGGGCGGCGAACCGACGTTGATGGGACTAGATTTTTACAAGCGGCTGGTGGAACTTCAGCAGAAATATGGGCAACCGGGGCAAGTCATTTCCAATGCCCTGCAGACCAACGGAATTCTGCTGGATGACGAATGGTCTCAATTTCTGGCCGAATACAAATTTCTCAGCGGCATCAGTTTGGACGGCCCGAAGGAATATCACGATGTTTACCGCAAGGACCGTGCGGGCAAGGGCACCTATGACCGCGTGATGGCGGGCATCGAGGCCTGCCGCCGCAACAAGGCCGAGTACAATATTCTTGTTCTGCTGAACAATATCAATGTGCAGCATCCTGACGAATTATTCGACTTCTTTACCGACCCTGGTATTCAATATATTCAGTTTGTGCCCTGTGTGGAAAAAAGTGCCGACGATCCGCATACCCCTGCGCCCTACAGCATTACGCCCGAGCAGTACGGCAGGTTTCTGTGCCGGATATTTGACCGCTGGACCGACTACGGCGTCCGCAAACTCAGCGTCCGGATCTTTGACAGCATGCTCAGCTTCATGCTCGGCAACCCGCACACCGAATGCACCTTCAACCGGCGATGTGCCGACTACATCGTGATCGAGCATAACGGCGACGCCTTCTGCTGTGATTTTTATGTGACGGGTGATACAAAGCTGGGCAATATCATGGATACGCCGATTGGCGAACTTGCCGCCGGCCAGGTCAAACGCAGTTTCAACCGCAAAAAAACCGAGATAGATAATAAATGCCTCATGTGTAAGCATCTGGATATCTGCCGCGGCGGCTGCCCCAAAGACCGGGCGATGCTGACCGGTACACACAAGGTGCCCAGCTACTTCTGCGAGGGCTATAAAATGTTTTTCGCCTACGCACTGCCCCGGCTGGAAATGATTGCACAGGATATTCGAAACGGCAAATATAATGATTAAGAACCGCGAATTAGCACGAATACACACAAATATAATATAGAATTAGTGTAAATTTGTGTCTATTTGTGGTTCAAAGTGGTACGGCTGCTACGCGTGGAGAACATACGAATGAATATGGATCAGTTACGAAAGACGAAGAAGATCGCGGTCCTGTCGCCGGTGGCGTGGCGGACGCCGCCGCGGCAGTATGGGGCGTGGGAGACCGTGGCGAGCAATATCGCCGAAGGCCTCGTCGAGCGGGGTTGGGATGTGACATTGTTTGCGACCAAAGATTCCATTACCAAAGCCAAACTGCACGCAGTGATCGACAGGGGGTATGAAGAGGACCCCACACAGGAGGCCAAGGTGGTCGAATGTCTGCAAATATCGGAAGTGATGGAACATGCGGCGGGATTTGACCTGATTCATAATAATTATGACTTTCTGCCGCTGACCTATACCCGGCTGATCGACACGCCGATGCTGACGACGATCCACGGCTTTTCCTCCGACAATATCCGCCGGGTCTATCGCAAATACAAGCACGATTCATACTATGTCTCCATCAGCGATTCGGATCGCGACCCCGAACTGCCGTACCTGGCGACGGTTTATAACGGCATCGACCTGTCGAATTTGACGGTTGGAGAAAACCGCGGCGACAAACTCGTCTTCCTCGGCCGCATCCATCCGGACAAAGGCGTCCACCTGGCCTGTGAAACGGCGAAAAAAGCGGGGATGGAGTTGCTGATTGCAGGCATCATTCAGGACGAGCAGTATTTCAACGAAAAAGTCAAGCCCCACATCGATGACAGGCAGATTACATACATCGGGCCGGTCGGTCCGAAAGAGCGGGACGATTTATTCAAGCAGGCCTACGCCGTTCTGCACCTCAACGAACTGCCCGAACGGTTCGGCCTGGTCATGGCCGAGGCCAACGGCGCCGGCGTGCCGGTGGTCGCCTACGACCGCGGTTCCTGCCGCGAAGTCATCGCCGACGGCGAAACCGGCTTCCTGGTAACCAATGTTGATGAAGCCGTGGAAGCCGTCAAAAAAATCGATACCATCGAACCAGCCGCCTGCCGCAGGCGGGTGGAAGCCTGTTTTTCGATCCCGACCATGGTTGCGGCGTATGAAAAGGTGTATGCGGAAATATTCAAACTCGAAGAAGAAAAAATAAATGTGAGGTATTGATATGCGAAAAGAATTTGTGACGCGATATGAGGGCAATCCGATTTTGACGAAGGCGGATGTGCCGTATAAGGTGGAAACCGTCCATAACGCCGGGGTGGTGAAGCACAACGGTCAGTACATTATGCTGTTTCGTTCGCATCTGGATACGGGGCGGTCGATCATCGGCAAGGCGGTCAGCGACGACGGCTTCAATTTCACGGTTGAGCCGGAGCCGTTTATGACGCCCGCCAAAGAGGGCGACTTTGCCGAGTATGAGGCGTTTGGCGTGGAGGATCCGCGGATCAATCCGCTGGAAGGGGCCTATTACATTACCTACAGTGCTTATTCCAAGCACGGCGTACGGATCGGGCTGGCCAAGACGACCGATTTTGTGAGTATCGAGCGGATTGCCTTTATTACGCAGGCCGACTACCGCAATACGGTCATTTTCCCCGAAAAGATCAACGGCCGCTATGTCAAACTGGACCGGCCGCACTCGGACATCAGCCCGTGGTCGATCTGGTGTGCGTATTCGCCGGACCTGATCCACTGGGGCGACTCGAAGGTCATCATGAAGCCGGTCACCTACCACTGGGACGAGATGAAGATCGGGCCCGGCGCCCCGCCGATCAAGCACGAAAAGGGGTGGCTGAACATCTACCACGGCGTATTCCCGACCATGGACGGCAGCGTGTACCGGCTCGGCGTGTGCCTGCACAAACTGGACGATCCGTCGACGATCCTCGGCGTCTCGGACCGCTGGATCCTCACGCCCGAGGACCCGTGGGAACTGGTCGGCTATGTGCATAACGTCGTCTTTACCTGCGCCGCCGTACCGGAAGATGACGGCACACTCAAACTCTACTGGGGCGCCGCCGACACCGTGATGTGCACCGGCACCGCCAACATCGACGAACTCGTCGACCTGTGCCTGACGGAAAGTAGGCCGCCGATGTGATTATTGCCACAGAGGACACAGAGTAATGATCTAATGAAAAGAGAAGTGACAATAACATATCTTGAGATGCTGGATCCAGTGTGGTTGTGTGCGAAGGAGTGCCCCAAGGCATCATTCGATATTGGTGAATGTACCCATCGTCAGCCTGATTTTTTTAAATATCTTTATGAAACAATTGGCGAAGGATGGCACTGGAGGGAACGTCTCCGCTGGTCAGAACAGCAATGGTACGAACATGCGCAAGATAAAAAGATCAGAACATGGGTAGCGCATCAGGAAAAAACAATTGCAGGATATTTTGAATTAAAACGTGAAGATGCAGATACGATTGAGATTGGTTATTTTGGACTGATGCCGGATTTTTTCGGCAAAGGGTATGGCGGTTACATGCTCAGTAAAGCCATTCGACTTGCGTGGGAATGGGGAGCCAAACGTGTATGGGTGCATACATGCACACTTGACCACAACAATGCCTTGCCCAATTATCTTGCTCGCGGTATGAAGGTCTTCAAGAAAGTTACATTTGAAGATGATTTTGAGCCGGATAAAACTTCGGTCGAATAATCATCCAGTTAAAAGAAACGATTTTTACATACATGATTCAAGCGATTGACATTTATTATCGACTGCGGGAGGAGGTGGACAGTCAGGTGGCTGTGTTGGAGAAGCTGCATAAGGACTGGATGGCTTGCCGGAAGGGGTGCTGTTCGTGCTGTTTAAACCTATCGGTCTGGCCGGTGGAGTTTTACGCGATTCTGGAGCAGATGAAGGCCGCCAAGTGGCCCAAACCACAGTTTAACGAGGGCAAGGAGTGTGGATTTCTGGACCGAGAGGACGGCTGTCAGATTTACCCGTTTCGGCCGATCATCTGCCGGACGCATGGTCTGCCGCTGGCATACTGGCAGGATGACAGCCATCCGCCGGGCTACGGGATCATCTTTTGTGACCAGAATTTCGATGCGGCGGGCGATATCGGTTTCGATGCGAACAATACGCTGAACATGGACCAGGTCAACGAAAAGCTGGCCCGGATTAATATCGTCTTTCTGGAAGAAAATCCCGATCTGAACTTGGCGCCCGCCGACCGTATCGAATTGCGGGAGTTGCTAACATGTCTTGAGGTATAGACTAATAAATAAATCGTATGCCGTCCAATGGCACTATCCTGCTGTTTCGGTTTTTTAAACAGCAAAATAATACAAACAGGATTGACGGCGGTTCCCGGCTCCGATAATATAATCAACATCCTAATGAGATAACTTAAATTTCCCTTTTTTAATGGTTTTACGGATGAAACAGACGCCATTTTTCGCAAAACACACGGCGTGCGGGGCCAGGATGGTCGATTTTTCCGGCTGGCAGATGCCGATTCAGTATCCCGACGGCATCGTCGCCGAACATCTCGCCACACGCAAACACGCTGGACTGTTCGATGTCTCCCACATGGGCCGGTTTCAGGTCAGCGGCACCGGTGCTCCCGGCTTTCTGCGCCATGCTCTGACCAATGACTGCGACCGGTTGGCTGTCGGGTGCGCTCACTACACCATGCTGGCCAACGCCACCGGCGGGGCGATTGATGACGCCTTTCTGTATCGGCTCGGTCAGGAAACGTTCCTGCTGGTGGTCAATGCATCGAACAAGGATAAGGACCGGCAGCATTTGCAGACCGTTCTGAAGGGTTTCGGCGCTGTTGATTTTCAGGACGTCAGCGACCCGATGGCGATGCTGGCTCTGCAGGGGCCCGAAAGTGAGACGATTCTGCAAACGCTGGTGACCGAGGCGATGCTGCCGCAGCCGAAGCGGAACGCCCTCGGCCAACTTAAGCTTTGCGGCGTGGATACAATCGCTGCCAGAACCGGTTATACAGGCGATCCGGTCTGTTTTGAGCTGTTCATCCCGGCCGAATCCGCGGAACCTCTTTGGGACAAATTGACGGCCGCCGGAGCAAAGCCGGTCGGGCTGGGCGCCCGCGATACACTCCGGCTGGAAGCGGGACTGCCCCTCTATGGCCACGAGTTGGGAATCGGTAAGGATGGAAACGAAATCCCTGTTTTTGCCATCGGCCAGGCACCTTTTGCGGTCAGTTTTGACGATCCCGTTCGCCGGTTCATCGGCCGAGATGTCCTCGAAAAACAGGCCGCCGCCAAACAGCGATACAAAGCGGGGGATTTTTCCGATACCGCGGCATTGCCGAAGGTGGTTAGGCAGATGCGTTTGCTGGATAAAGGTATTGCACGAGAGGGAGCCGAGGTTTATTATCAAGGGCAGGAGGCCGGCTGGGTGACCAGCGGGACGATGGTGCCGTATTGGACCGTTAAAGATACGGTTTTAACGGATGACCATGCCCAGCGGGCGGTGGGGCTTTGTATGGTTGCTCCGCATATCCCGGTGGGTTCGGAGATTGAAATTGAGGTTCGCCGCCGCCGACTGAAAGCTGAGATCGTTGCCAGAAACCTCAAAAATCGCAGGGGCAGCGTTGCTTACGCAATATTGTAGATAGTAGATGGTAAATTGTAGATTGATAATGAGGAGTTATACGAATGATGATTGATGCAGACGCGGGGTATTTAGAATCGCATGAGTGGGCCAAAAAGCAGGACGGCAATGTGTTTACGGTTGGCCTGACGGCGTATGCCATCGAACAATTGGGCGATATCGTGTATATGGAACTGCCGGAAGCGGGGACAGAGGTTATTGCCGGCGAGCCGTTCGGGGTTGTTGAATCGGTCAAGAGTGCCTCGGACATGTACGCCCCGATTTCCGGTACGGTAGTCGAGGCCAATACTGATATCCCGGATAATCCGGATATTCTCAAAGGCGACGCTTATGACGCGGGCTGGCTGATTAAAATCGAGGCCTCCGATCCGGATGAATTCGAAGACCTGATGGACAATGCGGCGTATAAGAAGTTCCTGGAAACTGAAGCGTAAAGTTCCCGGATGGCTGAAGACTGATAACTGAGGACTGAATAAATGCCTTTTATATCAAATACGAAAGAGCAGCGAGCGGCGATGCTGGCCGAGATCGGTCTGACCGAGGCGGATTTATTTTCTGATGTGCCCCCCGATTTGCGGTGCGGCGGGTTGAAGTTGCCGGAGGGCATGGGTGAACAGGAAGTCCGCAATCGACTGGCCGCTATCGCGTCGAAAAATTATATCCATCTGACCAATTTTGTGGGCGGGGGGTTTTATGACCATTTCATCCCGTCGACGGTCTATGCGATGCTGAGCCGCAGTGAGTTTTACACCGCCTATACACCGTATCAGCCGGAGACATCCCAAGGGGTACTTCAGGCGATCTATGAGTTTCAGTCGATGATCTGCCGGCTGACGGACATGGAGGCCGCCAACGCCTCGATGTATGACGGCGGCACGGCTCTGTATGAAGCGATGATGATGGCCCTGCGCATTACCCGGCGAAACAAGGTCATTATCGATGATTCGGTCAACCCGATCTATCGTGTGATGATCCACTCGTATTCGCGCAATCTCAAGATCGATCTGGTGGAGACAAAAAACCACGAAGGGTTAACCAACCGGGATGCGATCCTGAAAGCGCTGGATGACGAGACCGGTGTGGTTCTCTTGCAGAACCCGAACTTTTTCGGGTGTATTGATGACTTTACGGATATTGCCGAAGCGGCACACGCCAAGGGGGCATTGCTGGTGGTATCATGTTATCCGATTTCGCTGGGCATCCTGAAGACCCCGGGAGCGATGGGGGCCGATATTGTTACCGGTGAGGGCCAGTCGCTTGGGCTGCCGATGTCATTCGGCGGGCCATACCTGGGATTCATGGCGACACGAAAAAAATACGTGCGGAATTTGCCCGGGCGAATCGTGGGCGAAACGACCGATGTCAACGGTGATCGCGGATATGTGCTGACGCTGCAAACGCGCGAGCAGCATATCCGCCGCGACAAGGCAACGTCGAATATCTGCTCTAACGAGGCGCTGTGTGCACTGGCGGCAACGGTGTACCTGTCATTGCTGGGCAAAGAAGGCCTAAAGGAAACCGCCCAGCTCTGCGCGGACAAAGCCAGTTATGCTTATCAGCGGTTGACGGCGATACCGGGAGTGACACCGCATTTTCACGCCAAGTGGGTCTTTAACGAGATGGTTTTTGATCTGCCTTGCGATGCAACGGACGTCATCGGCAAGCTCATCGAAAAGGGCTATGCGGCAGGGTTCCCGTTGAGCCGGTATTACAAAGGCATGGACAACTCTATTTTGATTGCCGTAACTGAAAAACGAACCAAACAGGAAATCGGCATGCTCGCCGAGGAACTGGAAGCGATTTTATAGCCACAGAGGACACAGAGATTATAGAGATACGTTGAATACCGGAAGAAAGGGCTTAAGACAATGAGATGTCCAAACTGTGAAAACGAAATGATTCAGGGGAATGTACAGGTACGAAGTACTGCCGCGGATTTTTTAGCTGTTGGATTTTCATCACAGCATTTGTTTTTTGATTTTGGAGATAAATATTACACTGTGCTACATTCGGGCCAAAAAGGACTTGGGCATTATTGCCCTGGGTGTTCATATACGATTATTCAAAAAATTGAACCACTGACAAATGTTGATCCGGTAACAGGTGTTGTGACGGAATATGATGACAAATGAAATCTCTGAGTTCTCTGTGAGCTCTGTGGCAAGAATAAGGATATACAGATGAAGTTAGTGTTTGAGAAATCAGTTGAAGGCCGTCGGGGATTGCGGATCGCTAAGAGCGATGTGCCGACGAGTATTAATCTGAATAAGTCGCTATTGCGGGAGAATGATGCTGATCTGCCGGAATTAAGCGAGCTGGATGTCGTGCGACATTTTACCAAACTGTCTCGGCGAAACTTCGGTGTCGATACCAATTTCTACCCGCTGGGTTCCTGCACGATGAAATACAATCCCAAGGTCTGCGAACGCATCGCGGCGTACCCGGGTTTTGCGCATCTGCACCCTCTGCTGCCCCAGCTTCGCAGCGGCGGCATGCTGACCCAGGGCGCATTAGAAGTGGTTTACGAGATGGATATGCTGTTACGGGAAATCTGCGGCATGAGTGCCTTTACCATGCAGCCGATGGCCGGAGCCCACGGCGAGTTGACCGGCATCATGATGATGGCGGCCTACCATCAGGACAAAGGCAACAAAAAAAGCATCGTCTTAGCTCCCGACAGCGCCCACGGCACCAATCCGGCCAGTGCGGCGATTGCCGGCTATACTGTCAGGACCGTCCCCAGTGACGAAAACGGCCTGATGTCCATCGATGCGATGAAAGAAATGCTCACAGACGAGGTCGCCGGTCTGATGCTGACCTGCCCGAACACACTGGGCCTGTTCAATCCGCATGTCAAAGAAATCTGCGACCTCATTCACAGCGTCGACGGCTTGGTCTATTATGACGGCGCGAACCTCAATGCCATCGTCGGCAAGGTTCGTCCCGGCGATCTGGGCTTTGACATCGTCCATGTCAATCTGCACAAAACCTTCGCCACCCCTCACGGCGGCGGCGGGCCCGGTGCCGGTCCCGTTGGCGTGGTGGATCGACTGGTTGATTACCTGCCCATCTCCACGGTGATCAAGCGGACCGACGGTACCTTTGCGCTGGACTATGACAAGCCCAAATCCATCGGCTATATCGCCCCGTTTTACGGCAATTTCGGCATCATCCTCCGAGCGTATGTTTATATCCTGATGCTCGGCAAAGAAGGGCTCGAGCGTGTCGCCGAGAATGCCGTCCTCAACGCCAACTACATCAAGGAAAAGCTCAAACCGTATTACGATATCGAGCACGGCCAGTTATGCAAGCATGAATGTGTGTTCAGTGCGACCCGACAGGCGAAAAACGGCGTCCATGCGCTGGACATCGCCAAGGGCCTGATCGATGCCGGCTTCCATCCCCCGACCATGTATTTCCCGATGATTGTCAAAGAGGCGCTGATGATCGAGCCGACCGAGTGCGAAAGCAAAGAAACGATGGATGGTTTTATCGAGGCAATGATCGAACTGGCCAAACAGTGCGAAACCGACCCGGAATCACTCAAAGCCGCCCCGGTGACCACGCCGGTCGGCCGACTGGACGAAACCAAGGCCGCCCGCGAACTGAACATCGCCAGTGTATAGGTGGTTGTTGTTTTAAGTGGATTTTTTTTTCTTTCGCACCGGTGGTTTCTGGGAATCCAGTAGGATCGCCAGTTTTCGGGTGTCCGGATGGCTTTGCAGGGCGATCTTAACAGTCATGGTCAGCGGTACCGACAACAGCATCCCGATCGGTCCCAGAACCCAACCCCAGAAGACCAATGATAAAAAGACCACAAGGGTGGACAATCCCAACCGCTGGCCCATCAGGCGGGGTTCAATGATATTCCCGAGGACGATATTGACTACAAGATAACCCACGGCGGCCAGAGCAGCGGTTCCGAGGCCAAACTGGAGGAAGGCTAGGATGCATGCCGGAACTGCCGCGATAATCGAGCCGATGTTCGGCACAAAATTCAACAGGAACGCAATCAACCCCCAGACAATCGGGTATTTTACTTTAAGGATGATCAGCCAACCCGTGACCAAGGCACCGGTGATAAGACTGATCGCGGTTTTCATCGCGAGGTACTTCTTAACGTCATCGGCAACACCGGCAAGATTGTCAAAAGTCTCGGCATTATTTTTCATTGCCGCCTTGATCTTGCCCGGCAGGATCGACGCCTCCAGAAGAATAAAGATTGTCGTCAGATAGATCAGAAAACCCTTGGTCAGGATATTGCCCAACTGAGCCAGCAGATCCCGCATTAGCTTGATCCCCGCCTGGGCGTCCAGAAACTGGCTTATCGACAGCGGTTCTTTTTCCTCAATATCTGTAAGAATTGTTGCTGCCGGAGTATCCGGTTCCGGATTCGCTGCCGCATCCTCAGATAGTGCAGGCACTGTGCTGTTCGTATTGGTTTCGTCGTTCGCATCGTCCATGTGCAATTTTTCACGCTGCTTATCCAGCCAGTTGTTCCATTTTACTTCCATATCCTGAATCTTTGTATTGAGTTGATTGGTGTATTGTGGCAGGTCGTTGGTAAAGTCTGCGATGGATGTTGTCAGAATTGTCCCGACCATTAATCCGACCGCCATGATGACCAACGAGACGATCAAGATGGCGAAAACCGTTGAGATACCCCGGTTTTTAAGCCAGAAAAGGGCAGGCGTACAAATAATCGCCAAAAACACAGCCAGCAAAAACGGGATGATGATTTCGATGGCTGCCCGCATCCCTGCGACGACTACCACAAACGCCGCTGCCGTAATCAAAAAACGGGTCGGACCGGACAACCCGGCTGATGCAGGTATAGGAGTTTGCATGTTTTTATCTACGTCACCCATGGCCATTCCTTTAGCTTTTCAAAGGTTTCATTGACATCAAAATACCCGCGCCCCGCCGATAGGTCAAGAGGCATTTATCGGAGAGACAAATTACCGGTCATGGCCGAAATGAGAATTTCTTGACGATAGGGCCGGATTGTCTATAATACACCCTTTGTAGAATACTAAAGTGATAGAAAAAACAAAAGGATGAAACAGAACGTGACCGCTAAGACAGCAAAGAAAAGCTCCGTGAGTAAAAAGACACAAAAAACAACTCAGGCATGTCAGAAATGCAGCGGCAGGTGTTGCCGGTATTTTGCGTTACCGATTGAGACCCCCGAAGACTGGGATGACTTTGACGATATCCGCTGGTATCTGTGCCACGAGAATGTCACTGTTTTTGTGGAAGATGGAGACTGGCATTTGAATGTCAAAAACAAATGCAAATATCTTTCGGAAGAGGATTATCGATGCCAGAATTATGATCTGCGGCCGCACATTTGTCGTAAGTATGATACGGATGGTTGTGACCTGACCGGTGAAGATTATGGATACGAAATGCACTTTCTTGACGACCGGCAGATGGAAGAGTACATGAAAATTAAATTCGGCCCTAAAGTCTTTGAAAAACTGGAGCCGAAAAAGAAAAAGACCAGTTCCAAAAAGAAAGCGGCTAAAAAGAAAGTATGAAGATACAGGCAGTCAAGGGAACACGGGATTTTTACCCGCCGCAAATGGCGGTTCGCAACTTTATCGTTGACGGTTGGAAGACGGCTTCGATTCGCAATGGATTTGTGGAATACGACGGCCCGATCTTTGAACACCTGCAAATGTATCAGATCAAAAGCGGCGAGGAGATCGTCGAACAGTTATTCAATTTCGAGGACCGCGGCGGCAGGCATCTGGCCATCCGTCCGGAGATTACGCCAACGCTGGCCCGCATGGTCAATCAGCAGATCAATGCACTGCCGCGGCCGATCAAGTGGTTTTCTGTGCCCCGGCTGTGCAGGGCTGAACGTCCGCAAAAGGGGCGGCTGCGTGAGTTCTTCCAGTGGAATATCGACATTATCGATGTCGAAGATGTACTGGCCGACGCGGAGGTCGTGTATTGCTCGCTGGATTACCTGCGGTCGCTGGGTCTGACCCGTAACGATGTGGTTGCGAAAATTTCCAGTCGTCGGCTGTTGGCAGCAGTGCTGAAAAACATCGGCATTCCCGAAGCCCGGCTCGACACCCTGTATCCGATCCTCGATAAGAAACCCAAGATTCCGGCTGAGGCATTCGTCGAGATGCTGGAAAAGGAAATCGACGATTCTGATACGGTAGGGATGATTGTGAAGCTGATGGATGTGCAATCGGTTGACGATATTCCGGATTTGGTGGAATTGAACGATGAAGAACAGGCGGCACTGGATGAATTGGCACAAGTGTTTGCATATCTCAAACAGATGGGTGTTGAGGAATATTGTCGATTCGATATGGGCATCGTCCGCGGCCTGGCCTATTACACCGGCATGGTCTTTGAAATTCACGATGCCGCAGGCGAGCTTCGCGCGATCTGCGGCGGCGGTCGCTATGATAACCTGCTCAGCGATTTTGGCGGGCCGAAAGTCACCGCCACCGGCATGGGTATGGGCGATGCGGTGCTGGAAATCCTCCTGCGTGAAAAAGGCCTGCTGACCGATGAGTCCGTCCCTGTCCAAACACTGGACTATTTCGTGGCGTGTCTCGACGCCGATCTGTTCGGCAAGGCCCTTAAAGTGACCGCGGCACTCCGTCAACAGGGTCACTCTGCCAATTTAAATTATAAAACAAACGCGCTGAAAAAACAGATGAAAGCAGCCGATGCCATGAATGCCGCCAAATGCATCATTATTGGAGGCGAACTCAAAGAATCCAATCAACTCGTCGTCAAAGACATGAAAACCGGCGAGCAGGAACTGATTGACGCGATGACATTTTTGAAGTAACAAAGGCGTTGGGATGCGGCTCGGCTGAGCTCGCCGAAGTCAAGCCCCCCCCGATTGCGATCACACACGAATACGGCGTTTTGCATGAGGGAGCAAATGCAGACAGAGCAGGCCAATTTATACGAACAGGCGTTTGAGGGTTTTCTCACTGAAAACAAAATCCCATTCATCTGGGTCGATCAGTCCAAACGCCCGGAGTTCTTTGAGCCCACGGTGAAAAACTTCGACTTTCTCCTGTATCCGGACTCGCAATGCCCTGTTCTGGTCGAACTCAAAGGCCGCACCTTTAAAGGCGACTCACTGGCCGGACTGAAAGGGCTGGATGGCTGGGTGACGTTTGAGGATGTGCAGGCATTGAGTCAATGGCTGATCCGTTTTCGCAAAGATTTTCCCGCCGCAAAGGCGTTTTTCGTATTTGCGTTTCGATTCGCCAACATTGACGTTGAAACCGACGGCTGGGACGTATATGATTACTCCGGCGAGCGGTTTTTGTTTCTGGCGATCCCGCTGGAAAAATACGCCGCGGCGATGAAAGTCCGAAGCCCGAAATGGCAGACCGTAACCCTGCCCGCCGAGGACTTCCGACAGTGGGCGATACCGATGAACGAACTATTAAAAAAATAAACCACTGATGACGCCGAGGACACCTAAAAAATATGAATAATAAAAATCAGTGTTCTCAGCGTCCTCGGTGGTTAATAAATTCAGGTAACGAGACATAAATGAACCAACAAATTGAACAGTACGCAAAGCAAATTTTAGCCGGTCGGCTTTTAGATCGAGCGGACATAGACCAGTTGTCCGAACTTTCCACTGCCCATCTGGACGACCTGCTCTACTGGGCCAACGAAATCCGCAAAGCCAACTTCGGCAACAAAGTCAAGATGTGCTCGATCATCCCCGGCCGCATGGGTGGTTGCAGTGAGGATTGCGCATTCTGTGCCCAGTCGTCATATTACGATACCGCCGTGGATAAGACGCCGCAGGTCCTCGATGATGATCAGATCATGGCCGCGGCGAAAGAAGCCAAGCAAAAGGGCGTTCCTAATTTCGGCATTGTCTACAGCGGCAAAAAGGTCTCACCAGACGAACTGGACCGCCTCATCGCCCTGACCCGGCGGATCAAAGACGAACTGGGCATGGGTGTCTGTATGTCGCTGGGCGTCGTTAGCGATGAAAACATGCAGCGATTGGCAGAGGCGGGCGTGGTGCGGTTCAATCATAATCTGGAAACCTCCGAGCGGCATTTTTCTGAGGTCGTCAGCACCCACAAATATGAAGACCGAGTCAAGACAATCGAAGCGGGTCTGGCGGCAGGCATGGGCGTCTGTGCCGGCGGCATCTTCGGCATCGGCGAAACCGAAGCCGACCGCATCGACATGGCTCTCGAACTCCGGCGGCTGGGCGTGGACATGGTCCCAATGAACTTCCTGCACCCCATCGAAGGAACCCCGCTGGCCAATGCCGAGAAAATGCCCCCAAGGGAAATCCTGCGCATCGTAGCCCTGTACCGCTTCATCCTGCCAAAGACACACTTAAAAGTCGCCGGCGGTCGGGTACTCAACCTCCGCGACCTGCAAAGCTGGATTTTCTACGCCGGCTGCACAGCCATCCTAAGCGGCAACTACCTAACCACCGCCGGAAGAAGCGTCGAAGACGATGTGCAAATGCTCAATGACTTAGGACTGGAGGCGGTTTAGGAGGAACTGAGATGGATATTAAATGGTTTGGCAATGAGCTTGATGATACAACGCCAATATGGCGATACATAGATATTTTTAAACTGTGGGATATACTAAATAACAATAGACTTTACTTTTCCAGAGTTGAAGAGTTTGAAGATCCTTCAGAAATCACACATTTCCCAGTCCATCTATTGCAAACAGAAATAGGTTTGAGCAATGCAGAAGGGTTTTTAAAGGAATTAAAAAAAAGACTCTGTATTAACTGTTGGCACATTAACAATTCTGAATCGATGGGTATGTGGAAAAGCTATAATTCTAATTCAGGTGTGGCTATTGTTTCAAATATAAAAAGTTTATGCGGTATACTTCAGAATGCGTTGAAAAAAAATGCTTGTATAGGAAAAGTGAAATACATTGATTCGACAGGAGAGATTTTAACTGAGGATGGGAAAATTCCGCATTTACATTTTCCATTTTATAAAAATAAGCCATGGGAATACGAACAAGAATTTCGCGTGGCTTATTTCTTATACTGTAAAGAGGATCCATCATATGGCCTGTTTGAGAAGGCAAGTCAATCTGATATAATGATAAATGGTACGAAGATGAAAATTGAAAAAGATGGCATTTTTTGAGACTGTAGCAACAAAACAGAGTAATTTTGATCTATTTTGAGTCAGCATGCCGATATTCCACTATGGAAATAGAATTCTATAGTGGAGACTATCGCAATGCTTGGACCCGGTGACTATG
>JAOUFG010000158.1 GCA_029858345.1 Phycisphaerae bacterium | reverse complement strand
TCGAGAATTTCTTGTTTTCGTATTTCAAATCGTCGCTCCATGACTTTTCCTTTCCATGGGGACTATTCCCCTGGAAAGTTATTCGTATAAATGACTTACAAAACTTTAATTATGTTGGACAGTAAATTAATTGCAGGTCCATATTTTGTCAGACGTCCTTCACTTCTTTATGCATAGGGTTTTCTTCGTTTATCAGGTTGAGCAATGTGGCTGCATATCGTTCGGTATCGGCGACGAGTTGGTCGGTTTTCGAGGAGATCAGGCTGCGGAGCAGGAGGACGGGGATCGCGATCACGAGACCTGTAGCGGTAGTGATCAGTGCTTCGGAAATGCCGCCGGCCATGAGCTGAGGTCGGCCAGTGCCCAAATGCGTGATCATGTCGAATGTTGCGATCATCCCGGTGACCGTTCCGAGCAGGCCGAGCAGGGGAGCGACACCGGCGAGGATTGCAATTGTAGGCATAAAGCGTTCGACGCGGGGCATTTCGTGGAGGATGGCTTCCTGGATCGCGTCTTCGACTATCTGGGTGGATGCGTGCCGGTTGCGAAGGGCTACGTTGAGAACACGTGCGATCACCTTCGGTGAACCGGACGCCAGGTCTGCGGCATTGCCAAAATGACCTTCGTGGCATAATGCCAGAATGGATTCGGCGGTGTAGACAGAGCGAGGGCTCTCTTTAAAAATGAAAATGAGCCGTTCGATGATTAGGAGGACCGCCAGCAGGGCAACGGCGGCAAGGGGGATCATGACGGGCCCGCCTTTACGAAGTTTGCCAAAGATGGTTGTGGTCGATCTCAGGTTGTTGCTGGTCAATTGGCCGCTGACATCGACAGGGAGATTGGCGGTAAAGGCCGCAGATGAGGAACGTGCTTTGTCAATGGCTTTTTTTATGTTCCGGATAGTTCGCCTGTCAAGTTCTTGTGTCCAGCGGAAACCGGAGGCGGTGCCCGGGGCGGTGATGGCGAGATAGATCTTTCCCGACGGAGACTGACAGGCATAGAGCAATTGGCCGACACGAAGAACCCTTACGTTTTCGGTGTTGCCGGCAGGGGCGGTAATGTCGGTGGTGAACAGTGCCGAGGTATGACCTTCGCGAATGAGGGAGGTGATCAGTTCGAGTACGGGTCCGATATCGACGGACGATTCACCGGTGTCGCTGAGAGTCTTGTTGAAATTGTCAAGAAGCTGCCGTTGAGCATCTCTGGATTCGGACGGTGGGAGTGTGCCAAGCAGGTCCGCGAGCGTGTGAATGGCCTGGCTGGCAATGATGCGAATGTTTGACAGTTGCCGGCTGTTTTGCCGGGCTTGCTTCTGAAGTTCGGCTTTCTGTTCGATCAGCTGTTGCAGTTCAGATTGTTTTTTTGCGTTAGAGAACGTAATATCAACGACATCGCCGGCGAGCGTCTCTTTTTGGGCAGAGAGGGTTTCGAGCAATACCTTCTGTTGCTGGAGTTCCTGGGCGAACTGGGATTTTTCGTCTTCGAGTTGCTGGGACGTTTGCCGGAGGGCAGTGGTGACGGGATCATCCTGCTGAGCCAGTTGGGCATTGGCACGGGTTGCGAAGGATGCCAGGACACAGCAGAAGGCGAACTTTACAAGAATCGTCGTGGCTGTGTTCATTTGACGACCTCCTTGCCATCGTGGTGCGGGGCGGTGAAGGATATTTCCAGTGGTAGTTGTTCCAGACCAGGCGGTGCCTGCTGGTCGATTATTTCGATGACCCGGCGAATCGTCTGTATTTGCGACTTGTCAGTTGTGATGTGCCATTGTGGAACATCGGAATTCATGGGCCAGGTCCCGACGAATTGTCCGTCTTCAGTAATGAATGCCAGAAACTGATGGCCGGCTTGAATGAGACGGGCATGGAGAGATCTTCCGTTTTCGAGATTAACCATCTCGGTAAATGTTTGTGCCGACGAGCCGGTGCGAAGTTCCTGCTGTGCAAAGTTCCAGATGGCCGCCAGCGTGTCAGCGACAGGTGCGGCAGGTTCTTGAAGGTTAGCAGGAAGTGTCGCCAGCCGCTCTTTTTTCCGAAAGGGCAGACCCTTCCGGATCATGTCGGTGTTTGCGGTTACGAATGTGTCAATCTCTCTTTTCGTGTTGGCGAGGGATTGCGAAGCGTTGCCGTTTTTCGATTCGAGGGCTGCAATCTCCTGTCGCAGTGTATCCAACTGCGTATCGAGATCGCCCGCCCGGTGAGGGTTTCGTGTTTCTGTTCAAGTTGACCAAGGGTCAGCTTGGCATCATCGATTTTGGCCTGGTTTGCGGCATAGGCCTTCTGGAAATCCTGGCGTTGACTGCGAAGAGAAGTTAGGGCCAAGCGAAGTTGTACCGATGGGCTGCTGATTTCGACAAGATTCGGATCTGAAACTGCTGCCTGACAGTGATAATGCAACTGTGAAATCAAAAAAATCGTTACGAACAGCGAATATACGACCCATACAGGTGGTTTCCTTTTCATGGTTACGTCTTCAAATAAGTTTGTCAAATAAGTTTGTCAGCCATTAGAAGTTGAGTCGATAGTTGAATCCAACATAATACGCAGGGTTCCCCTCGCGTACGGTATACACATCATCGAGCGTAGCAATTTCTTCCCCCAGCAGATTGTCTGCACGGAAAAACAGTTCGAGATTCTCCCAAAAAAATAAGCTGACTCCCGCTGACAGGTTAGTATAATCACCCAGCGCAGTGACCAGTCCGCTGGGATCGTCCGGATCTGCTCCGGGAGCCGGCTGCCAAGACCAGGACTCACGGTTAACTGCGTTATTGGCCCCGACAAAAGTCCGCATTCTGCACACGGTATCAATTGGCCGGGTTAGAGTCATTTTAGCAAACGTGGTAGTGCCCGGTGTGTATGGAAGCTGTCCGCTGGTATCCTTGCGTTCGTTTTCGGTGTAGGTGCAGCCGGCATCCAGCTTCAGGGAGTCGTTAATTTTCCATCTTAGGCTGGCTTCAGCCCCTTGGACCCTTGCTTCAGCGATATTCATCCGCCTCCACACATCATGGGCAGGATCGCCCGGAACCACGCCTTCATAATAGGGGACAATCATGTCATCAAAGTCGGTCTGAAAAATCCGCCACGTTGTAGAAAACGGCTTGTCCGGGGTGACCTCCAGTCCCAATGAGTATGTTGTGGCGTACTCAGGATCAAGATCGGGATTTCCATATCTGCGGGCTCGGCCGCCGTGACCATAGCCATCTTCATAAAGTTCTTGCAGCGTAGGGGCATGAAATGACCGGCCCACCGAAGCGCGAACGATATACGTGTTTTCCAGCCAAGAGGGTTTATACAACACCGAGACCTTGGGCGATACGGCAGATTCAATACCCTCATATTTGTCCCAGCGCAGAGAACTCGCAAGGGTCCATTCATCATCAAGTTCCCAAGTGTCTAAAAGGAACAAAGCATACGCAGACTGATCATAAGCAGAAGACAGGCCCGTACGGTCAAATTCATTGTACTTGTAGCCAAGTCCCGTCACGATTGTATGATTTTCGATGCCCCGCCAGTTCAGGAAAATCTGTGGTTCAAGAAGACGGTTCTCCTCGTTGCTCTGATCGGCTTCCCATGCTGAATAAGCGGTGTGGACTGTTACATCCAGTTCATCGGTGATTCTGTGATTCAAGCCCAGTACCTGAGACATGAGATCGCTGTCCACGCGGTGCGGGTCGCTCGACCAGTCCATGCTGTATTGAGTGTAATTCCAGACGCCGAATAAACTGGTGTCCTCACTGTAATCAACATCAATACGGTTGTAACTATTGAGCCGGTCATACCCCATATATCCTTTACGATGGGCGGGCGCTTCAATTTTCGTCCCATCGCTTTGTTCCCAGGAAAGGAACTGTGAAAAACGCACATTCTCACTGATCGGCGCTAACAGACTCGTCCCGGAATCAAAGTAGCCATAACTGCCTGACGTGACCCCGAAGTCCATTTCGGTTTTGCCGCCGGGTTTGGCTTTTCGGGTGATGATGTTAATTACACCGCCAATGGCATCTGAACCGTACTGAGCCGATGCGGCGCCTCGCAGGATTTCGATTCTTTCAATGCTTTTCGGTGGAATAAAATCGACATTCTGACCGGTATGAATATGTTCGGTCAGAAGTCTTACGCCATCGACCAGCACAAGAGTACGGTCTGCCGATAGACCGTCCAGGCCAATGATGCTTCGATCCGGAAGTCCGCTGCCGGTGCCGGATTCAATGGAGGCTCCTGTGATATACCTGAAAAGTTCTCCGGTTGAGATGGGATTGATTTCTTCGATATCTTGCCGGCTAATTATTTGTACGGTATCCGGCGTGTTTGCCAAAAGGGTCTCATAGCGGCTGGCGGTTACGACAACCTCGTCCAAATGGTGATCGCCTGCAGGCGAGTTTGCATCAGGTACATTATTCGTTTGCGTTACAGCATTGTCTGCCAGCGTCACAGCAGGGGCAGCAATCAAGACCGTTACAGTGACGGCAAACGCCAATAATCTGACAATAACTCTGTGGTTCATTCTTGAAGACCTCCTACGGGCGTTAATATTAACAGGTGATACGTTTACCCGGCAACCTCGTACCTCCTTAGTGGGACCAGACCCACTTCAACTGCGTGTAATTATAATCAAATGAAGGCGGCGTACGCACTACCATATTGGAAAAGGGCATACCAAATTGGTAGATTCCAGGGTTTATCAATATGATCATAACGGACCGTGAATTGTGAACCGCCGTCTCCCAGAGGTTCCGGGCGACCTCACAGGCCACGACGAAGTTGGTCGTGGCAAATTTGGCCCCGATGGGTTTCAGCGACCGGTTTTTCGGCTTGGGTTCCCCGGGCAACTGGACTTTCCACCACCAGCGGCCGTTTCGCTGATACAGAGTTCCGGGCAAGTCGGGACTGAATTGACTGTTTTTCTTTCTGACCATTTTGACTCTCCTTGTAACTATAGCAATTGAAGTTTTCGTATATCGTCAGCCGATAGATGTTATATGAATCCTTATCCAATTGAATTACGCCAACGTGTGCTTGATGCAGTGGACAATAAACTCGGCACTCAACAGGAGATAGCA